>NZ_JBBOCA010000001.1:1824638-2128744 GCF_038002225.1 Paenibacillus sp. FSL R7-0204 | reverse complement strand
CCGGCTGGAGCAGCCCCGAGGTGATCCGCTGCGCAATCGTCTCACTGATCTGCCGGGGCAGCGATTTGTCACCGCTGCGGAGTAAATCAATATGCATGGCCAGTCTCCTCCCAACTGTTATATTTACCGCTTTACTGTTATACCGCTATACCGTTATGATACTACAAAATTCAGAATAGCAGGGAGCATGAATATGAAGATCAACTATGCGGATATGACGAACCACCTGGGGTCCTCCGCAGTCCGCGATATCCTTAAAATCACACAGGGTAAGGACATCATCTCGCTTGCCGGCGGGCTGCCTGCCGAAGAGCTGTTTCCGGCAGAAGCAATCCGGGAAGCTTACAGCCGCGTTCTGAGCGGCGACAGCTCGGCGCTGCAATATGGACTGACGGAAGGCTATCTTCCGCTGCGTGAACAGATTGCCGCCAGACTGGGACAACAGGGCCTCCCTGTCTCCACCGAGGAAATGATCCTCACAACCGGCTCCCAGCAGGCCATAGATCTGCTCTGCAGAATTCTGCTTGATCCGGGAGACACCGTACTTGTAGAGGCACCGACCTATCTGGCCGCCTTGCAGGTACTGGGCTCTTACCGTGCAGACATCCAGGTTGTAAAGAGCGATGAGGAAGGGCTGCTGCCGGAGCATCTCGAAGAGCAGCTTCGAGTTCACCGCCCTAAGCTGTTGTACGCCGTTCCCACCTTCAATAATCCTTCAGGCGCAACCTGGAGCAGGGCACGCCGTGAACAAGTGGTGGAGCTATGCCGGAAATACGGCGTGCTGATACTGGAGGATAATCCTTACGGAGAGATTAGATTCGATGAATCCCCGGAAGCCTATCCTAAGGCCCTCGCAGCCATCGACAGGAATCTGGGCGGGGATACCTGCGTGGTCTATACAGGTACTTTCTCCAAGATCGTAGCTCCCGGACTGCGGACAGGCTGGATCATTGGCCCAGCCGGGCTGGTCAGAGTGATCGCCAGAGCGAAGCAAGCCGCCGATTTGCACTCCAGCACCATCGATCAGCGCGCCTTGCATGAGCTGCTGCTCACCTTTGACCTTGAAGCCCATATCCGGCTGGTCTCCCGGGAATACAAGTCACGGATGAAGCTGCTCTCGGCAGAGCTGACTTCGCAGAGGTGGCAGGACACATCCTTCCTGGAGCCGCGCGGCGGCATGTTCCTGTGGCTGAGCCTGCCGGCCCGGATTCATACCGCCGAGCTGCTGCCGCTTGCCGTGGAGCAAGGAGTTGCCTTCGTTCCCGGCGAGGTCTTCTATTCGGAGCAGCCCATGAAGAATACGATGCGCCTGAATTTCACCCATACCCGGCCGGAGCTGTTGCCGCTTGCGGTGCAACGCTTGACCACCGCGCTGTCCCGGTATGAGGAGCGTCTGTTGCCGTTGTAACGGAATCTGCTTAAGGAACATGGGAACATCCACTCTGGCGGCGTCTGCGAAATGGATTTTTCGCAGAGGTCGTCTTGTGCAGGAACTCCACCTTCAAAACCCTCATTTGTAACGCTATGTGGACTGAGAAGATGTTATTTTACTAAAAATACACCTTTTCTACTCGTTACGGACTGAGGGGCCGCTATTGGATCGCTAGGAACGCAAAATGAAGCAAAATTTGTTTGTTAAGGGCCACTGAGTCCGCATAGCTTACAAAATAGGCTCATTGCCCGAATTAACGGCTTTTGAGTCCGCGAGTGAAGAGGCTGAAGTATATGATATGGACTTATGACAAAAAGGCGGCCCCCGAAGGAGACCGCCGTCTTATTGTCTGTATGTGTCATAATTAATTACTGCACTGTGCTTATTAAAGTTGTCAGTTAGGAAAGTTTGCCGTAAGCCGGGTTCTGTGCTCGTTGTGGTTCAGCCGGGAACTACCCTCCCACCATAAGCGACAATCATCTATCTAGGCCATACATTACTGCACAGCTCCAGCGACCAACCTAGACACGCCTCAGGCGAAGGCTGCAGCTTCCGGTTAGGGAAGCGGCTGCGTCTCATTAGGTCTTGCTCCAGATGGGGTTTACCAGGAACGAAGTCACCAGCGTTCCTCGGGGTCTCTTACACCTCGGTTCCATCCTTGCCTGTGCCGCCCGAAAGCGGCCATCGGCGGTCCATTTCTGTGGCACTATCCTTCAGCTCGCGCCGACTGGACGTTATCCAGCACCCTGCCTTGTGGAGCCCGGACTTTCCTCCCGTATGCGCTCTCACGCATACCGGCGATTGTCTGTCAAACTTTCCGAAACAACATTGTATATTATACAGATATGCCGCCAAACGCACAAGTGCAAATAATAACAGCCTACAGGAATATAAAAGGCTCGGTATCCGGCTGCGAGGCATGCACTGCGGTGCCGTACTTATGCTCCGTCAGCTTGCCGGCCAGAAACTCCGCTACCTTCACCTTCATGATCTTCTCCGCATTATGGCCCGGATCGATCAGGGCGATTCCCGCGAGGTGCGCATCCTGTGCGGTATGGTAATCGATATCGCCGGTCACCAGCACATCCGCTCCCTTGAAGATAGCGCTGCTGTAGTACTTGGCACCGGACCCGCCCATGACTGCGGCCTTGCGGATCTTGCGGTCCAGATCTCCAACTACCCGCACGTTCTCCACATCCAGCCCGCGTTTGACCGTCTGGATGAACTCACCAAGCGTCGCCTGCTCCTTCAGCTTCCCCACTCTTCCAAGTCCAAGGCTGCGCCCCTTGAGATCCATGGAATACAGATCATAAGCCACCTCTTCATACGGGTGAGCCTTCAGCATGGCCTGTACCACCTTGTTACGGATCGTATGCGGTACAATCGTCTCAATGCGGACCTCCTCAGCCCGCTCCAGCTTGCCTGGCGTACCCAGATACGGGTCCGTGCCCTCCTGTGGAATGAACGTGCCATAGCCTTCGATATTGAAGCTGCAATGACTATAATTGCCGATCCAACCCGCTCCGGCGTTCAGAATGGCATCCAGCACCTTCTGGTGATGATCCTTCGGAACGAATACAACCAGCTTGGACAGCTGCTCGGTATGAATATCCTTGATCGGCGCACTGTTCTCAATACCCAGCGCATCGGCCATCCAGTCGTTCATTCCGCCTTCGGCCACATCCAGATTCGTATGGCTGATGTACACGGCAATGTCGTTTTTGATCAGCTTTTCATATAAGCGGCCTGCCGGGGTATCCGTCAGAATCCCTTTGATCGGCCGGAAAATCACCGCATGATGGGCAATGATCAGATTACAGCCCTTGGCAATCGCTTCATCCACAATACTCTCATTGACATCCAGCGCCACCAGCACCCCGGTAATTTCTTTCTGGAGACTGCCGACCTGAAGCCCGACATTATCCCATTCCTCAGCCAGATGCTTCGGGGCAAGCTGCTCCATATATCCAATTACGGTCTGTCCTTTGGCAAACATTCCAGCACCTCCGCAATACGTTTAATCTGAAGCTTGATTCTGCTGCGTTTCTCCTCGGCCGCCCCCAGCTCCGAACGTGCAAGCGAGGCCAGGATGCTCTCCAGCTTGGAGATTTCACCCTGCCATTTGGCAGCGAACACTTCATTCGGCGCTTGCAGCAGCAGCGGTCCCATCTCCAGCAGCAGCGCCTGATCAAGGGCCACTTTTCCTCCGGCAAACAGACGACCGCTATATAGTTCTTCATTCATTCCCGCTGCTTCAGCGCCCTCAGGGACAGCGGTCAGGATCTCATAGATTTTGCCGTCTTCCTCTAAAATATGCTCCGAGACCAGCAACCAGCTGTTAGCCAGCAGCCATCGGCGCAGAATATCCTCGCCTACATTAGGCTGTAGCGCGAGCGTCTTCACCCCGGCCAGCTTACCTAGCTTCTGACCGCGGTCCAGAATGGCCGCGATCAGCGAGCCGCCCATCCCGGCAATGGTAATACAGTCCGCTTCCCCCGGCTCCAGCACCTCCAGCCCGTCTCCGCGCCGTACAGCGATCTTAGCACCGAGTCCTGCTTCCGCAACACCACGAAGCGCCGCTTCATAGGGTCCCGGATTTACTTCTCCGGCAATAGCCGAAGACACACGGCCGCTCTTCACAGCGGCAACAGGCAGCAAGGCATGATCTGAGCCGATATCAGCAAGTCTGCTGCCCGCAGGGACCTGCTCCAGCAGCAACTGAAGCCGGTCTGATAATTTTACGTTGTTCATGAGGCCACCCACATTATCCATTTTTTTCTGAAGAGGAACAGCAGCGCAAGGCCCACTGCAATCTTCAGTATTAATATAAGCGAGGTCCATTCCGGGAATCCTGCTCTGAGCCATAGTGCGTCTACCTCCGGCATCAGCCAGAGAGACACACCCGCCCCCAGATACACCCCTGAGACCCCGCTAACCTTGTGATACATCAACCAGCTCATCCAGATCATAAGTACACACAGCGGAAGCCAAAGCAGCTCCAGCTCCAGAAGAGAGGCGTCCGGCCGGACATGACCGAAGAATCCTGCATAGAGCAGAGCCCAGAAGGCATATCCGCAGAAATGAAGCAGCCCGATACGCAGAAAAAAACCAAGCACACACCACAGCAGCCCGCAGGCCGCAATCAGCAGCGGTGTCCAAAAATCAGCATCCAGCTTATGCAGCTCAATCAGCCATAGTCCGAATCCCAGCGTTAAAATGCTGCCGATCCCCGCCAGCATCAGACTGATTGTCTTGTTGCGGTTCAGGTAAATCGCTGAATATCCATAACAAATAATTAGGACGCTGAGCGCTGTAGCAAGTTGCAAAGGCCAGGGAAAAACGCTAAAATATAGACTAATCAAGAAAATCAAGGAAATAATTCCAAAACCAAACAGCCAAATTTTGATGCTTCCCTGCTGGAGATTCCGTAACGATACCGGATTGCTGTCCTCCACCTCTGCCTGATCATCATACAGGTTGGTCAGGAAGTCACAATATTGCTCCGGCAGAAGCTTGCTTCTTCTCCAGTATTGAATTTCTCTTAATATAGTATCACGTTTCTCCAGGTTCAACCGGCATCCCTCTTTCCAGAACTTGCCTTCACTTCATTACAAGCTCCCGCACATGGCGGAGCTCCAGCATTGGTGAATCCCCTCGACAACATAATAGGACCTCCTGCCACCGTGCAGCAGAAGGTCCCGGTTGTAAAGTCTATTCGAGGAAATCCTTCAGCCGCTTACTGCGGCTGGGGTGACGCAGCTTACGAAGCGCTTTGGCTTCGATCTGGCGAATCCGCTCACGGGTTACGCCGAACACCTTGCCCACTTCCTCAAGTGTTCTCGTCCGTCCGTCATCCAGTCCGAAGCGCAGGCGGAGCACATTCTCTTCACGCTCAGTCAGGGTGTCCAGCACATCCTCCAGCTGTTCCTTCAGCAGCTCGTATGCCGCTGCATCGGCAGGCGCCAGCGCCTCCTGGTCCTCAATGAAATCTCCCAGATGCGAATCATCTTCCTCACCGATCGGTGTCTCCAGCGATACCGGCTCCTGGGCAATCTTCATGATCTCTCTAACCTTCTCAACGGTGAGCTCCATCTCCGCTGCAATTTCTTCCGGCGACGGCTCGCGTCCCAGCTCCTGCAAGAGTTGGCGGGAGACCCGGATCAGCTTGTTGATGGTTTCAACCATATGCACCGGAATACGGATCGTACGCGCCTGGTCGGCAATCGCACGCGTAATCGCCTGACGAATCCACCAGGTCGCATAAGTACTGAACTTGAAGCCCTTATTATGGTCAAACTTCTCAACCGCCTTGATCAGACCCATGTTGCCTTCCTGAATTAGGTCCAAGAACAGCATACCGCGGCCGACATAACGCTTGGCGATACTGACCACGAGCCGCAGATTCGCTTCTGCTAGTCTCCGCTTCGCTTCCTCATCACCATTCTTGATCCGCATCGCCAGTTCCACTTCATCGTCAGCCGATAACAGCGGCACGCGGCCGATTTCCTTCAAGTACATCCGGACGGGGTCGTTGATCTTGATACCCGGAGGCAACGACAGATCATCGTCGAAGCTGAAGTCGTCACCTTCTTTGTCCTCATTGTCTTCGCTTGGACGGAGGCTGTTCACCTCTTCATCATTCTCATTGACAACCTCGATCCCCAGATCGCTCAGTTGTTCGTAGAATTCCTCCATCTGCTCGGGGTCCTGATCGAATGGCGACAATTTCTCCATGATATCTTTGTAATTAAGTGATGATCTTTTCTTCCCGTGATCAATAAGCTGATCCTTTACCTGATCCAGAGTAAATTCCGCTTCCAGTTCAGTGTGCTGATCGTTCGCCATAATTCGACTCCCTCCTCCCTAGGTACATCCTGTCAACAGCTCATTGTCTCTCTAGGGCTAAAATTTCACTTGCTATTTGTGCTGCACGCAAAAAGTCACCGGATTTCTCCGCCTGAATCATCTCTTCACGCTTGGGTTCAATTTTGCGCTGCAGAGGATACTTCCGCACTTCACGAATACAATCGTCCAGAACCTGGGTATTCCAGTCTGGAGGGGTATCCATCATGGAGATGGCCGTTGCGGTCTTCTCCAGACGGTCGTCCTGAAGCGATGATAGAAAACGGCTGATGCCGGGTGGTTTGCCTTGCGCATAATAAGCATATAGATAAGCGGCGATTGCCGCATGATCATCAATATTGAACTCTTCCCCGAGCCGTTCACCCACATAGGCCGCTGCTTCCGGGTCTTGAATCATGAATGATAACAGGCGCCGTTCCGCAACATGGTAAGCAGGCAGCAATGTAGGTGTCTGCACTTGCCCTTTTTTATGCCTACCATTATTCCACCTATTATCGTTATTATCCCCTTCGGGGTTGTTTTTTTGCATGGAGGCCCGAAGTAAATTGCAATCCTGCTTCAGACTGTCGTAGGACAGCTCAAGCTCGGAGGCGATTTCCCGCAGGTACACCTCCCGCTCCGTTGAAGAAGGGAGCCCGGCGATAATCTCCAGAGCCTCCTTGACATAGGCAATTTTGCCGTCTTCCTCTAGGAGTATATGGTTTTTTTTCAGATATATAAGCTTAAATTTGATGGAGGACACGGCAGAGTCAATCACCTGTTCCCTGAATCTGTCCCCTCCATGCCGGGAGATGAATTCATCCGGGTCGAGGCCGCTTGGAAGCAGTGCTACCTTGACCCGCAGACCGCTGGCTTCCAGGATAGGAATGGCCTTAAGGGCGGCAGCTTGTCCAGCCTTATCTCCATCATAGGCAAGCACAATCTCATCTCCAAGACTCTTCATCAAGCCCACGTGACCCTCCGTGAGCGAGGTTCCCATCGTGGCTACCCCGTTCTGCACGCCTGCCTCCCAAGCCGAAATGACATCACCGTATCCCTCGAACAGGACGATTTGCCGCGTTTTGCGGATGGATGCTTTGGACTGGTGGAGATTGTACAGAATGCGGCTTTTGTTGAATAACCGGCTCTCGGGAGAGTTAAGGTACTTCGGCTGCCCCTCACCGAGAATGCGTCCGGCGAAGGCGATCGTCTTACCCATGCGGTTCGCAATCGGAAAAATAACCCTGCCGCGGAAGCGGTCCAGATATCCTTTGCCTTCCCCTCTGGCAGACAATAATCCGCCCTTCTCCATCTCGGCGAGATCGAAGCTGCGCTTCTCGAGAAACTGCAGCAGCGTATCCCAGCGGTCCGGCGCGTAGCCGATCTGGAACTGATCAATCATTTTATCGCTGAACCCCCGGGTTCTTAAGTAATCCATGGCGGCAGTGCCGTATTCCGTGTTCTTCAGCAAAAAATGATAAAACTTAGCCGATAATTCATACGCCTGAATCAGCCGGTCCCGCTCAGGATCGGGGGCAGCCAGCGCCCCGCCTCTCCCCTCAGGAACAGGGATATCACTCTCTTCCGCCATGATTCTGACTGCTTCGGGGAAGGATAATCCTTCGATTTCCATCCTGAATTTGATGGCATTTCCGCCCATACCGCAGCCAAAACAATGAAAGACTCCCCGGTCAGGGGTGACAGTGAAGGAAGGGGACTTCTCCGAATGGAACGGGCAGAGGCCCCATAAATATTTACCCTGCTTGGACAAATGGACAACCTTGCTGACTGTATCGACAATATCATGCCGCGCCAGCACGTTCTCGATAACCTCTTCGGGAATAGGACCATGTCCGCTAGCCACTTCAACCACCTTCATCTCTTAACAGTTAAATATAATTCGCTATAGCTGGACATTCTCCTGCAAAATTGTTAAAAGTTTTGTCAGTTTATGTTGAAAAAGATTTTTTTCCTCTGCGGTAATCGCTTTGGGACCCTTGGAATAGTGCCCGCGCCTGCGTTCAACTGCCTTGGCATGCCTGCTTTCCAGCATAAAATCCATGGTAGAATTCTCATATTCCTGGCCCCGGTTCGAAAGTGCAAGGCAGCGTTTGCCCAGCGCCAGCGCCGCCAGTCCATAATCCTGCGTAATTACGACATCTCCTGCAGAAATATGATTGGCGATATAGAGGTCGGCACTGTCTGCCCCGCGGTCCACCTGAACCACCGTAACGCCTTCTTCCGCCCGCAGCACATGATCATAGGAAGAGACCATCAGCACCGGAAGCCCGAACCTGCGCGCCACGGTAATAATCTCCTGCTTAACCGGACAAGCATCACCGTCCACAACAATCTTCCTTAGCCGGGAAGTTCCCAAACTCAGCCTCACCAAATTCCTGTGTAATATATATTACGCTCTAGCCGTTCAAAATTCCTTCTTTGGTAAAGCATAAATACGGAACGAATGTCAACTACGCATTGGCACCGTTCCGTATATTTATACCCTAAACCCTCGATCTATACCATAAAATCGCAAACATTACTTAAAACCTGCCTGAATTACCACACCAGCTTGCCAAAATCAGCAAACAATTTGGAATCCGCATGAATGCCGGCCAGCAGTGCCAGACGGTTCGAGCGGACGCCTTCGTCTTCGGCCATAACCATAACCGAATCGAAGAATCCGGTAACGGCTGCTTCAAGTCCCGACAGAATCTGCAGGGCTTCAGCGGCATGTCTGGAAGCAAGGGCTTCGCGGTAAGGCTCATGAATACTCTGCCAAGTCGAGTACAGCTTCTGTTCCGCTTCTTCCTTAAGCAGGGCCGGGTCAATAACTGCACCTTCCGGAGCTTTGGCGGCCAGATTGCTGACACGCGTCAGAGAATCCACAGTGATTTTGAAATCAGCCAGATCGGTTACAGCGTTCATCAAAGCAAGACTTCTGCTTACTACATCAACGATATCATCGAATCCTGCGGCAAGCGCTGCATCCACAACATCATAGCGTACATTGTTGTCGGCTAACAGGCGTTTGACGCGCAGACCGAAGAACTCATACAGGGTTATACGCAGTTCAGGGGTGAAATGTTTCTCTGCACGGGAACTTCCATGGACTTCCAGTGCCGCTGCAAAAATCTCCTGCAGGCTTAGGCTCAGCTGATGCTCCAGCACGATCTGGACAATCCCTGCCGCCTGACGGCGCAAAGCATACGGGTCCTGGGAGCCGGTTGGAATAATTCCGATGGAGAAGCATCCGACAATTGTATCGATTTTATCAGCAAGGCTGACTACAAGACCTGCCTGAGTAGAAGGAACGGCATCTCCGGCGAAGCGCGGCTGATAATGCTCAAAGACCGCTTTGGACACCTGCTTCTCTTCCCCGGCCTTGCGGGCATAATCCTCACCCATCGTGCCTTGCAGTTCAGGGAATTCCCCTACCATCTGGGTCACCAGATCGAATTTGCAAATATCAGCCGTACGGCTGACTTCCGCAGCAGCCTCAGAAGACAGCCCAAGCTTCACCGCCAAGCGGTCAGCGATGGCACGGATACGGCGCACTTTGTCACCTACACTGCCCAGCTCTTCATGATAGACGATATTCTCCAGCTTGGCCAGAGCATCATTAATCTGCAGCTTCTGGTCTTCTTCATAAAAGAATTTGGCATCCGACAAGCGCGCGCGCAGCACCTTCTCGTTCCCCTTGGCGATGACATCCAGCGATACCGCATTCCCGTTACGTACTGTTACGAAGAACGGCAGCAGCTTGCCGTCTTCACCAAACACCGGGAAGTAACGCTGATGCTCACGCATCGAAGTGATTAGCACTTCCTGCGGGATATTCAGGAAGCCGGGATCAAAGGTACCGAACAATACAGTCGGTGTCTCTACTAGGAACAGGACCTCTTCCAGCAGATCCTCCTTGATCGCAATCTTCCAGTTCTTCTCTTCCGCAAGCTTATGAATACCGCTTAGAATCAGCTCTTCGCGCTCCTTCACATCCACCAGCACATGCTGGCTGCGCAGGGCTTCAACGTAAGCAGCTGGCTCAGCGATCACAGCTTCTTCACCGAGGAAACGGTGGCCGCGGCTCACATTGTCCGCCTTGACTCCGGTAATCGTAAGGTCAATGATCTCTTGGCCGAAGAGAGCCACCATCCAGCGGATCGGACGGACGAACTTGAAATCATAAGCGCCCCAGCGCATATTTTTCGGGAAGGTCATGCTGCTGACAATGCCAGTGAGGCCTTCAGAGAGAAGTGAGGCTGTCTCAATGCCTGTGCTGCTCTTGGTCACATAGATGTATTCTACGCCTGCCAGTTCCTTGAACGTGAACTGCTCCGGCGTGGCGCCCTGACTGCGGGCAAAGCCCAGTGCAGCCTTGCTCCATTCGCCGCTGGCATCCAGTGCAATTTTGCGTGACGGGCCTTTGACCTCTTCGCTTACATCCTCTTGGCGCTCAGCGGCATCCTTCACCAGTAGGGCAAGACGGCGCGGTGTTGCATATGCACTGATGCCCTGATGACTGATCCGCGAGGCCTCCAGCCATTTCGCCGTTCTGTCCTTTAGTTGCTCCATCGCCGCCCGGATAAAGCGTGCAGGGATTTCTTCCAGACCGATCTCGAACAGAATATCCTTAGACATGGTCAGCACCTTCTTTCTTCAGCAGCGGGAAGCCCAGCTTCTCGCGTTCCTCCAGATATGTCGCCGCTACGGTCCGGGCCAAATTGCGTACTCTCGTGATGAAGCCTGTGCGTTCCGTTACACTGATAGCGCCGCGCGCATCCAGCAGATTGAAGGTATGCGAGCATTTCAGCACATAATCATACGCCGGGAAAACCAAATGATTCTCCATCGCCCGGCGTGCTTCCTCTTCGTAGGTGTTGAAGAGGGTGAACAGCATTTTGACATCCGAGACTTCAAAGGTGTAGGTGGAATGCTCAACCTCGGGCTGATGGAATACATCTCCGTACGTCATGCCGTCAACCCACTCCAGGTCAAAGACATTTTCCTTATCCTGAATGTAGGAGGCCAGACGCTCCATCCCGTAAGTAATCTCCACCGCTACCGGACTTGCTTCAATTCCGCCAACCTGCTGGAAGTAGGTGAACTGGGTAATTTCCATACCGTCCAGCCACACTTCCCATCCGAGACCCGCACAGCCCAGGGACGGATTCTCCCAGTTGTCTTCGACAAACCGCACGTCATGCAGCAGGGGATCTACGCCCAGTGCCTTCAGACTGTCCAGGTACAGCTCCTGAATATTGTCCGGGGACGGCTTAATGATCACCTGGAACTGGTGATGCTGATACAGGCGGTTCGGGTTCTCCCCGTAACGGCCGTCGGACGGACGGCGTGAAGGCTCCACATAAGCAACCTTCCACGGCTCAGGACCCAGGGAACGCAAAAAAGTCATAGGGTTCATCGTGCCCGCCCCTTTTTCCGTATCATACGGCTGGACGAGAATACAATTCTGGGCGGCCCAGAATTGCTGCAGGGTCAGAATCATCTGCTGAAAGTTCATAACTACCGGCTCCTTCGCTTTACAAGTGTGGTACTGCCTTTTGCTTACGACTGGCTCTTGCTGCTGCGCGATGGAGGCGGCACCAGCTTCTATGTACTTGCGGTCTATGATGGAAGAAGAGTCTCCCGCACAGCCACAAGCCAAAAAGCTCCCGCCCCCATGCCTGATGAACAGACATAGGGACGAGAGCTCAAATATGTTCTCCCGCGGTTCCACCCTACTTGATTACGCGAAAATCACGAAATCCACTTTTCATGCTGCCGCTTCCGTACTCCCGGGTGCCCTGTTCATGAACGTCGTCCCGCCAGGCTTCCACTACCCCCGGCTCGCTGCTGCGACAATACCGCCCACTACTTCCCCGATCCACGCACTCTCTCCAGTTCTGGAGCAAACACGGCAATCTTATAAAAGAAACTGAATTTATAGTAACGGATAAATTGCGATTCGTCAAATATTGTATTTATCGAGCTGGTCCAGGAAGCTCTGGGACTTCAGTCTGAGCCCCAGCTGCATATCCATGAATCCGCGCATGACAGTCTTCAGCTCCGCACGGGTCTCCGGCTTCACATCCACATTCCCCAGCCTGGTCAGATCCAGCGCCGCGAAGATCCGCAGCAGCTTCAAGGCACGCGGGGAAATCTCCATGGCCGGCGGATCGTTATTCCGGCAGCTGCGGCAGAGGACTCCTCCCAGACGTGGACTTATTCTAAGCTCCTCATCCGGCTTGTCCTTGCCGCAGACGATACAGGAATCGAGCTGAGGCCCGTAACCGGCAGCCTGCAGCACCTTCATTTCAAATACATTATTAATAATGCCGGGCTCTTTATCTTCCTCCAGTGCATTCAGGCAGGCGGTCAGCTGGCGGTACCAGAAGCTGCCTGTCTCTTCATCATGCAGTACCCGGTCGAGCAGCTCGCAGGCATAGGATGCATACGCTGCCTTGACCAGATCCTCGCGCAGCGGATGATGGGACTTGGTGATCTCGCCAGCATTGAGTGTTCCCAGTCCGCCGTTGTTGCGGAAGAACACGAACTCACCTGTTGTAAACAACTGGATCAGGGCAGCATGACGGCTTTTGACCTTCTTGGCGCCCCGCACCAGAACCCCTACTTTACCGGCGTTCTCGGTGCAAAGCGTAATAATGGCGTTCCCTTCACCGTAGTCCATGCTGCGGATGACGATCCCTTCCACCCTGTATAACATGCCTCTTCCCCCAACCACTCGGCAAGCAACCAGTCCTTATTGTGCTTCTTCATTGATGGCCATCTCTTCCTCCGCCGGCAGCGGTCCGCTGCCCTCGGGCGAATCCCCAGCTTCCCTGTACAGCAAATACGCATCGAGATCTCCAGTCATTGCAAAATACTTCCACGAAAAATTCCGCATTCGTATTCATCCTTTCTTCGGAAACACGATGTCTCTTCAGATGTAGGATGTGCGATGCCCCAGGATCTATCCGTGCAATTCCTGCCAAGTAGAGGCGGCGTGAGAAGTGATCATTCTTTATGGAAGCCCAAATCCCGCAGTACGCGGTCCTGATTACGCCAGTCTTTTTTCACCTTCACCCATAATTCCAGGAAAATCTTCGAGCCCAGCAAATTCTCAATATCTGTCCGCGCACGGCGTCCGACTTCCTTCAACAGCGCTCCCTGCTTACCGATAATAATCCCCTTCTGTGAATCGCGCTCGACAAAAATAACCGCCGAAATATGCACAACCCCATTTGGTTCCACGCTCATATCCTCAATCGCCACTGCGATGGAATGCGGTACTTCTTCACGGGTCAAATGCAGAATCTTCTCGCGGATCAGCTCCGCGCAGACGAACTGCTCGGGATGATCGGTAATCTGATCGTCCGGGTAATATTGCGGACCTTCCGGCAGATATTTCTGCACCTGCTCCAGCAGCGTGTTGACGTTATTGCCCAGCTTGGCTGAGATCGGCACAATCTCGGCGAACGTATGCAGCTTGTTATATTCCGTAATCATCGGCAGCAGCACTTCCGGTTCGATCTTGTCAATCTTGTTCATCACCAGAATGACCGGAGTCTTAATGCTGCTAAGCTGTTCCGCGATAAAACGGTCTCCGCCGCCCATTCCCTCAGAAGCATCCACCAGGAACAACACCGCTTCCACCTCATGCAGCGTGCTCATCGCCGTCTGATTCATGTAATCGCCGAGCTTGGACTGTCTTTTATGGATACCCGGGGTGTCCAGGAATACAATCTGTGAGTTATTCGCCGTATAGACCCCGTGAATCTTGTTGCGGGTGGTCTGCGGCTTGTCCGACATAATGGCAATCTTCTGGCCGATCACCTGGTTCATGAGTGTTGATTTACCTACGTTTGGTCTGCCGATAATGGCGACAAACCCTGATTTGAATTTCATATGATCTTCCTTCCTTACTACGTGGTTATAATTGTCCATGGCGTTTTAGATGAATCTAGTTCAAACTTAATATCAATTCAAAAGCGTTCACTCTTAAAGCTTTTCGATCCCCCTAAATCCCCCTTCGCCAAGGGGGACACCAAGGGCCACGGCCCTCTGGACACCCGGAATTGGCGTGGGCACAGCGGTCGGCGCGGTAAGAGACTTTGGAGCATGAGCGCTTACCGTTCCCTGCGGGAACACGCTTGACGGCGGCGCGGTTGATTGGCTGTGACCAGCATGCGGCGCGGGACAGGTAGCTGCGGAGCATGAACGCTTTTCGTTCCCTGCGGGAACACGCTTGACTGAGGCGCGGGGAAGACTAATTTGTTGAATTCCTGAATCCTAACCATGCCGACTCGCAACAACTAGCCCGGCATTCCCACAATAACTAGCCTGCCATGCCCACAACCAGCTTAGTTGTATTTTGTACACTTATTCTGCTCCAAAACAGAGGATATTAGAGTGTAGTTGTAATTCATACATCTATTTTCCGCATCAAAGTCACTTTCGGCGATATCCGATGAATATAGTTGTACAAATTACACTTAAATCAACTTTTGGCGGGAATAGTGGAAAGTTAGTTGTACAATATACAGTTAGCTCTGAAGCACGCTTGACTACGGTGCATAAGAGACTGATTAGTTGAACAACCGAACCGCTCCTGGTGATGTCAGTGCCAGTGCCAGCACCAGCACCAGCACCAGCACCAGCACCAGCACCAGCACCAGCACCAGCAGGCTTAATTGTATTTTGTACAACAGAATAAGCAAATCTTAGGCTCTTTAACGGTTCTATTGTATTTTATACAGCAGATTTGCCGCAAACAGGCCATAAACAGGTTATTTCCCGTTTTCAATTGCACGAAATACAACAGAACCTATCTTGCATCCAATTTTGGCACAATCTATTGTACGTTATACAGTAGAGTGCCCAACAGCAGCAATATGTTGAAGTCCTTAGTACCAGCACCAGCCTGCTGTCATCACTCCGAGCTCTGTCCCTGCGCCAGATCCGCCGGGCCAAAGGCGCCGGGAAGCAGGTCACGCACGGTTGTCTCCACAATATCACCCTTGAGGTTGCCGAGAATAACCGGCATATCAGGTCCGCATAGCTCGACCATCACCTGACGGCAGACGCCGCAAGGAGATACCGGGCCGTCTGTGTCGGCCACGACTGCGATAGCTTTGAAGGTACCGGGCTTATGCCCGTCCGCAATGGCGCGGAACATGGCCGTTCGCTCGCCGCAGTTGGTGGGACCGTAAGCGGCATTCTCGATATTGCAGCCGTGGTGGACCTTGCCGTCCTGATCCAGCAGCGCTGCACCCACCCCGAAGCGGGAATATGGTATATATGCATTGGCTCTTGCCTTGATTGCTTCCTGAAGAAGTAGCGCAGAATCCATAGTTGTCCTCCTAAAAGTTTTATCGAGCATCCTCTTCATTGAAATCCCTTCGAGATAAAACTCACTTCGTAAGCATCTGCTTAAGTCTTGTGAGCAGATACTGCTTCGATTAGTCTTCGTACAAAACTCGCTTCGTAAGCATACACTTAGTTTTAATTAGCATCTTCTTCATTGTCCCGGAAATGTCACTCTAATTAAAGATGACGGAGCGCGCAAAGCGGGTCCGCCTCTTACACCAGCTGAAGTTGTAAACTGATTATGACATAAGACCTGTGATCCAGTCCATCACGGGATGATAAAAAACATAGATTCCGGCAATCACGGCAAACACCGCCGTAAGCAGCACGGCTCCTGCGGCGGTATCTTTGGCCTTCTTAGCCAAGGGGTGAATCTCAGGCGAAACCAGATCAATCGTCGCTTCTATCGCCGTGTTGAGCAGCTCGGCTGTCAGCACCAGCGTAATGGCCAGCAGCAGCAGCATCCAGCTTGACAGAGGAAGCCTGAACACAGCGGCGGCAGCCACTACGAGAACAGCAAGGCCGCTATGCACCTTCATGTTCAGCTCCGATTTGAAGGCTGCTGCAATGCCGTGCGCTGCGAAGCGAAAGGAATGCCAGAATTTTTTGTGGCCCACCGCCGTATTCTTGACCATTAGCGTGTCAACCCGACCTGAGCCAGAGCCTTCTCCTGCTTGGACATCATTTCGGCCTCAGCCTCCGGCTCCTGATGATCATAGCCCAGCAAATGCAGGAATCCGTGGACGAACAGGAAGCCCAGCTCCCGCTCCAGCGAATGGCCGTATTCCTCAGCCTGCTCCTGCGCCCGGGTAACCGAGATGATAATATCCCCAAGCACATTCGGCACCTCTTCCAGCTCTTCGTCTTCATCCGCTAAGTCATATTTAATCTCCAGCTCGTCTTCTCCGGCCTCATTCATGGCGAAGGAGAGTACATCTGTCGGACGGTCAATACCGCGGTACTCCAGATTCAGCTCGTGAATGCGTTCGTTATTGACGAAGGTCAGATCCACTTCCCCTGAGTCAATCCCTTCCGCTTCGCCTGCCGCCCGAAGAAGCCGCTCCAGCAGCTCAATCAGATCGCCGTTAATTTCATGTTCATCCTGTTCATTGTTCCAAACGACGTTCAGGCTCATTTTTGATCGCCCCTTCCTCTTTTTTGGGCTTGCGCACATCCTCGGGGTATTCAATCCGGGAATGGAAAATACCCATTACTGTCTCTTTCAGTGTCCGCGAAATAATATCCAGCTCCTTGAGCGTCAGATCGCATTCATCGAACTGATGGTCATCCAGCCGGCTTTTAATAATTTTCTCAATCATGGTCTCCACCTGCACTACGGTTGGCTTGCGGAGCGAACGCACGGCAGCCTCCACACTGTCGGCGATCCCGACGACTGCGGATTCCTTCGACTGCGCCTTCGGGCCGGGATAACGGAAATCCTCCTCCGTGAAGTCCGGCTCTACACCCTTATCCTCTGCAAGCTTCAATGCCTTATGATAAAAATAATGCAGGAATGTCGTGCCGTGATGCTGCTCCGCAATATCGCGGATCGGCTTCGGCAGCTTGTATTCCTTCTGCATCTCCACCCCGTCCCGGGCGTGGGCCACAATGATCGACTTGCTCAGCTTCGGCTCAATCGAGTCATGCGGATTCTCCATATTGTTCTGGTTCTCTATGAAATAGAACGGGCGCTTCGTCTTGCCGATATCATGATAATACGAGCCTACCCGGCACAGCAAGCCGTCCGCACCAATCGCTTCGGCCGCAGCCTCGGACAGATTGCCTACCATTACGCTGTGGTGATAAGTTCCCGGCGTCTCAGTAAGCAGCTTGCGCAGCAACGGATGGTTCGGGTTAGACAGTTCTACGAGCTTCAGTGCCGACAGAATGCCGAACGTTACCTCGAAGAAAGGCATCAGGCCAATGACCAGCACTGCGGTAAGCAGCCCCCCGGCAAAGGAAAAGCACAGAGCGTATAACGTATTCGTCTCATTCCATACGCCTCCGCTCAGCATAGTCAGTATGGCTACGGTCAAACAGCCGAGCAAAGACACCATAATACCGCCCTTCAGCAGCGTTGAGCGTTGTCCGGCACGGTGGGTCGAGAAGATGGCAACATAACTTACGATTAGGGCAAAGAAGCCGAAGGTGAAATCAAAGATAGTATTCTGCTGAACATTCAGCAGGATACTGGCCAGAATGCTGAACAGAATGGAACAGAAATAAGCTAAAGTCATGTCCAGCAGCATGGAGATCAGCATCGCACCGAGAGCCACAGGTGCCAGATAGCCGATATATGTCCGCACATCGGTCTGCAGGAAGGCCGTAAGCTTCATCATAACAATCGTAATGATAAAGACCAGTACCAGCATGAGCAGCTGGGAGTTATTGTATTTGAAGCCTGAAGCTCCGCCATTGTAGCGGATGAAGGTCATCAGACCAAAGGACAACAGTGCAGAGAGCAGCAGCAGGCCGAGCTGCGGCCAGTAATTAATCTCTTTGCTGAGCAGCCCGTTCTCATCCAGCAGCTTGTACAGCTCAGGGGTAATCTCCTGATTCTTGGCGACCAGCACATCCCCCTGCTCGATGAACACATCCGGTGTATTCTGACGGGCCTGCACCTTCGCCTCCTTGGTCGCATCCTCGTCATAGAATTTATTGGCGGTAATGACCAGGCGCACCAGCTCCTGCACCACCTCACGGGCGGTCCGCTGGCCCAGGGAACTGACACTGACCTGCTCGGCCACCTTGGCGCGCGCGCTCTGGGCGTCGGTAATCTGATCATTCATCAGCTTAGTGACAATATCCCGGGCCACCGGCTTCATTTCGATAATATCCTGTGAAGTCAGGCGCGGGATCTTGATATAGGTCTCTTCCGGAATGACGTAGGCCTGATCCTTGATGACGGACTGCATTTCATTCAGCAGATGCTCGGAGTAAGTTCCGGCTTTCTGGCTGGCAGCCACGAAATTAAGAATAAAATCATTCGCCCGCCGCGGAATCTCTTCCCGGTAAATCTCTGTCTTCTCACTCTGTGAAATCGTATCATCCTGATTCAGCCCGCCGATCCGGTCCAGCAGCAGAGTTACTAGATTCTCCGCCCGGATAGGAATAATGGCATAACGGTTGGTCACATTCTCTGCAGCAGTCTCCTGGGCCTTGAGCTTGGCGTTGGTGTCCAGAATTTGCTTGGGAGCTGTAATCTCCTTGGCACTGCGGGTTCCCTCTTTGATATCATACCTTTTGGGCAGCAGATCAGAGGACAGGCTGAGGTAGAAAACAACGGCCAGTAACAGGAAAAGAGCATAGCGCGTCACCGCGCTATACTTCCATCCGCTACTGCTATATACAAATCCGCTTAATTTCGATGGTTGCTTTGAGGCCATGAAGACAATCCCCTTTTTTATTGGAGGTTTTCGGCAGAGCGGTCATAGGCAACGATAATTTTCTGTACAAGGGAATGACGGACAACGTCCTGCTCAGCGAAGTAGACAAAGCCAAGCTCCTCGATACCGGAAAGAATCGTTTTGGCTTCGATCAGCCCTGACTTCTTGCCGCGCGGCAAATCGATCTGGGTCACATCGCCCGTGATGACCATCTTGGAGCCGAAGCCCAGACGGGTGAGGAACATTTTCATTTGTTCGGGCGTGGTATTCTGCGCTTCATCAAGGATGATAAAAGCATCCTCCAGCGTACGTCCGCGCATATAGGCAAGCGGTGCAATCTCGATCAGCCCGCGCTCCAGCGCTTTCGCCACCTGATCAGGCCCCATAACGTCGTACAAGGCGTCGTAGAGCGGCCGCAGATACGGATCTACCTTCTCCTGCAAATCTCCCGGGAGGAAGCCCAGGTTCTCCCCGGCCTCTACAGCCGGACGCGTAAGCACGATCCGTTTGACCGAGCCTTCCTTCAGCGCCGTCACCGCGAGGACCACAGCCAGATAAGTCTTGCCTGTGCCCGCCGGGCCAATGCCGAAGACGATATCACGCTTTTTGATGGTGCTCACATAATGCTTCTGACCAATCGTCTTGACACGGATCGGCTTGCCGCGGAAGGTGGTTGTAATCTCGCCCTTGAACAGGTCCAGCAGCTGGTCGGCACGGAAATCCTTCGCCAGCTCCACGGCATACTGCACATCGCGTTCGCTCAATATATAACCCCCGCGTACGAGTGACAGCAGCACGTTGAAGAGCTGGCCCAGCATGTCCACTTCCCGCTCCGTACCGCGAATCGTAATTTCGGCCTCGCGTGAGTTAATAACAGCCGGAATTTCTTTCTCAATGATTTTCAGGAATCCGTCCTGCGGGCCGAACAGGGATTGCGCTTCTCCCGCATTGTGCAAAGATATTTGAATGCTTGCAGTCTGTTCTGACAAGTAGCCTCATTCTCCTCAATTGTTTACTATCGGAAGTTCTTCCGCGATTCTCTCTTCCACCTCAAACAGCACTTTCATATAAACTTTACCATTCTCTTTCTTCTCATGCAAAATTTTTTGACTTTTGATGACGCTATCAGCGCCGTAACGCGCCAAAATATCGCTCTTGGCCCGCGTTAGTCCCTCCGCTCTGGCTGCCTCTGGAGTAAGCGCTTCAGCGGTAGCCTTGATCTCCAGTTCCTTCTCGGTCATCAGGCCCAGCGGCAGCTGAAAAGAACGCCACGACAGCATGTCGGGCTCTGAAAGCGTACGTGACTTTGCAAACCCGGAGTCCCCGTAGCCCCACAGCTGAATCGCCCACTTGCCGAGAACGAGATAGGTGCGGTCCTTGCGTTCTCCTGTATACGCACTGCCCGTTCTTTTGAGCGGTACCTCCAGATTATATTCATGCCATACTAGGCCTTTAACCATGCCTTTGGCGACAACAAACTCGGTATTCTCTTCGTCACCCAGTGCTCCGGAGATGAGGATGTCCCCTTTTTTGACCCGCGAATTCCGGCTGACCACCGGTCTGCCCTGCTCCGCATAGATTTCAGTCACCACCGCATCGGTCCGGCTGATGAGATGGCGCTGGCTGAGCAGCGGTTTATTATCCGGGCGGTCGGCTTCGACGACCTGTATGGTAATGCTCGTCCCGTTCCGGTGGAACCCGGCCCAAGTCAAGCCCGGAACCAGGGTGGTCAGCTCCCGGGAGAGCTCGTCCGACTCCTGCATGCGCCAAATCCACTGAAACGGGTAGACGCCTTCCTTACGTGCGGCTTCCAGAATGTCCTCGGTCGGAATGCGGGTATTCCCTTCCACCTTGACGCTCCAGATCATCGAGGAGAGCAGCAGCAGGCCTACACCGAAGATCAGTATCCCTGCGGCAAAAAATTTCCGTCTCCACAAGCGCGCGAGGCGAAAGGGAAGTCCGTGCCTGGCTGTAACATGCATAAGGCAGCCTGTCTTTTTGAGGAGCGGGCGGAGCCGGAAAAAGTCATCCAGCAGCAGATTCAAAGAAGCGCCGTCCCCGGCAGGCCTCACATCCCAGATGATGATGCCCGCTCCGGTTACAGCATTAATGAATTTCTCCACCTGCGGTCCGCTCACATGCAGTGTAACGAACCCCCGCAGTGATGACAGAGGCGGTTCTTTCATGGATTCTCCCCACTTTCCTTATATCTGATTTCACCGATTACTCCAATGACGGCAAGCTCCTGGCCCAGAATGTTGCGAATGACCAGTCCTTCGCCGGAAATCTCCAGCACTCCTTGGGTTAATGCCAGCCTGAGCTGCTCCGAAGAAAAATGCAGCACGCCGCGGTGGTTCTCAATATACAGCTCCTTATTGCCGATCAGGGTGATCCGGGGCATCTCCTGCAGCACATCCTGCGGAAGATCCAATATCCCGTTTGTCCATCCCCGCAGCCTGCGGCCGATACGGGTCATAAGTAGACGCTCCCCCTTCCTGCCTTCTGTACACCTTATGCGGCAGGGCGGCCGTTTATGAGAAGAACTCACATGCGGTCTCCCGGCAAAATAGCAAAAAAGCCTGAATCCCTTCCCGCTAAGGAATGGATTCAGGCTTATATGCAGCATACATGTTGGCCAGAAAGCGAAGGCAAGTTCTTAACGCCGCGTGGAATGCGGCTGGCGGGCGCGGGGCGGCCCCAGCACCTCCGCCCACACCAGACCGCTGCGCAACGCGTCAGGGTCGCCTGTGAGCGGATGGCTGGCGAATGCTGGTGAAGCTGCGCCAGTGCCCTCTCCACCTGCTTCAGAGCCCGCAGACGGGACAGCAGCCGCCATTCCGTCGAAGGCAGCCTGCAGCTCCTCAAGCTCCCGCTGCATACGTGCTGTGCGGGCCTCCACGCTGTCCAGATCATCGGCCTGTTCCAAAGACACCCCTTCGCCGGTCTCATCACCGGCAGCCGGCGGCTCGGCCTCAGCCCATGCTGGCGAAGACGGTGCCTCCTGTGCATCCGGCTGCGGGGCAGGCTGGTCCGGTTCCGCTCTTGTTTCAGCGGGTGCCGGAAAACCGCTGCCACGCTGCTCCTCACGCTCGGCCTTCCGGCGGCGGGGCAGCGGATTGCCAAGGTTCCCTCCGCCGCCGCCAAAAGTAGGCATCCCCCCGCGCGGGACCTGTTTGTCTTTGCCCTTCTTTTTGTTCAGATTGGTGATGATCGCTATGGCCGCCAGCACCAGGAAATAGATCATGCCGCTCATGGGAGCTCACATCCCTTTATTTGTGAGGCGGACGGCTGCTGTCGTCCCCATCGTTTAGTTTGCCGAGGGAGCCGCGCATCTGCGTATCTGCCTCGATATTTTTCAGATTCATATAATCCATCACGCCAAGCTTGCCGGAGCGCAGCGCTTCGGCCATCGCCAAGGGAACCTGGGATTCGGATTCAACGACCAGCGCCTTCATCTCGACCACGCGGGCCTTCATCTCCTGCTCATGGGCAACTGCCATCGCCCGGCGTTCTTCAGCCTTCGCCTGGGCGATACGCTTATCTGCTTCTGCCTGTTCGGTCTGCAGGTACGCACCAATGTTCTTGCCTACATCCACATCCGCAATATCAATGGACAGAATTTCAAAGGCAGTCCCCGAGTCCAGACCCTTGGATAAAACGGTGCGGGAAATGGAATCCGGATTCTCCAGCACATCCTTATGCGAGTTACTGGAGCCGACTGTGGTTACAATCCCCTCGCCGACACGGGCAATAATCGTCTCTTCGCCCGCACCGCCGACCAGCCGGTCGATATTGGCCCGCACCGTTACCCGTGCCTTGACCTTGACTTCAATCCCGTTCTTGGCCACAGCCGCAACAATAGGCGTCTCAATGACACGCGGGTTAACGCTCATCTGAACCGCCAGCAGCACGTCGCGCCCGGCCAGATCGATGGCGGCGGCACGTGTGAATTCCAGCGGAATATCCGCTCTCTGGGCGGCAATCAGCGCGTTCACTACCCGGTCTACATTCCCTCCGGCCAGATAATGGCTCTCAAGCTGATTGATATTCAGCCCCAGTCCGGCCTTGGTCGCCTTAATCAGCGGATTGACAATCCGGCTCGGTGTTACCCGGCGCAGACGCATCGCTACCAGCGTGATAATGCTGATTTTGACCCCGGAGGCCCATGCGGACACCCACAGCATTACCGGGAAAAAGCTGAAGAAGACGCTTAGTACAATAATCACGGCTACCGCGATCAGCAAAAAAGTTATCATAGATGCTTCCAACATACGCTTACCAGCCTCCCATATTTTGATATATGTAAAAATTATTTCACAGCTTCCTTCACTACCACACGGCCGCCCTCAACCTTCACCACGGATACGGCAGTCTGTGCCTCGATGAACCCGCCTTCTGTCACCACATCAATCCGTTCACCGTCAAAGGTGGCGGTTCCGGCCGGACGCAGCGGGGTTACACTCATGCCGGAGGCTCCGATCAGACGCAGCTTCTCCGGGACAGGCACAAACCCTTTCTCTCTGGTAAGGCTATCCTGAAGGATGAACCGGTTCCAGATTCCCCGCTCCTTGAAGACTACGGCCACAAACACAATGACCACAGCCGCCGCTGAAAAAGCAATGCCAAGGCTGAACAGCGCATGTGTAAAGCTGTAAGCAGCCCTCACAACACCCGCCACCAGACTGATGGAACCGAGTATCCCCAGAATACCGAAGCTCGGCACAAACAGCTCCAGAATTAGCATCACCAGCCCCAGAATGAACAGCAACAGCGTCTCCGCCCCGGCGAAGCCGGCCACATAGTTACCGAAGAAGTAGAGGGCGAATGCCAGCGTACCGACAATTCCGGGCACCCCGAAGCCGGGCACCAGCAGCTCGATAAACACACCGGCGATGCCCACAAAGAGCAGAATCGTCATGACTACCGGATGGGTCAGAAATTGCGACATTTTCTCCGCACCTGTATGCTCAACGCGAAAAATGTCGTCTGTCGAGTAGCCCAGCCAGGTAATCGCCTCCTGCTCCGTTCCTGCAATCCGGTCGGCGTAACCGGCCTGAAGCGCTTCATTGCTGCTCAGAGCGATAATCTCGCCCGCCTGCTTGTTCACACCCAGCTCCGGGCGGTTAACTACCACATGAACATCCATCATGCCGGCAGCCACTTCAGGATCACGCCCGTTCAGCGAGGCAGCCCCGATCATTTTGGATTTCCAGTACGAAATCATCTTGGCGTCTTCCACGCTCTTCCCGTTTGTGTCCACCAGCGAAGCGGCCCCGATCATACTCCCCGGCTTCATGATAATAGCGTCCGCGCTCAGTGCAATATAGCTGCCTGCGGAAGCGGCGTTGCCTTTAATATAGGCCACGGCCGGGATCTTGCTGTCTCTGACCAGGGTGCCAATTCGTTCGGCGGAATCCACCCGTCCTCCAGGTGTATCGATCTCCAGAACAATCAGAACTGCGCCGTAATTCGCTGCTTCCTGAAAGCCCCGTTCCAGAAAGCTCTGCAGACCCCGCTCAATCTCCTGGTCCACCGGAATAATGAACACAGGTCCGCTGACCACTGTACCCGAGGCCGCTCCCGGTGCGCGGACCGCTTCATTATCCGCCTGAACGGTCCCTGCCACCGGCAGGAACAGAAGAACCATTAAGGCTGCGATACAGGAAAATATGATGGTGCGTAACTTATTCAAGCCTGCGCCCCCCTTTTGTACATGAACCATTTGCATTCTCAACTTATCATTTTATGTAAGCCTGCATATAATTCTCAGTATACCTTATACGCAGATCTATCCAAAAAGCTCCACATAATGAAAAACACCCCTAATGAAAGGGGTGCTAGCGTTATATTATTGCAGAAATTGCTGAACCGCCTGGTTCACGAGTTTACCATCGGCGCGACCTTTGACCTTAGGCATCAGTGCGCTCATCACCTTACCCATTTCACTTTTCGAAGAAGCACCGGTTTCCTGGATGGTCTGCTGTACAATTACTTTAATTTCTTCTTCGGTAAGCTGCTCGGGAAGATATTTAATGATAATCTCGATTTCTGCCTTAGTACTCGCGGCAAGCTCATCGCGACCCGCTGCTTCAAATTCTTGGAGGGCATCTTTGCGCTGTTTGATCTCACGACTAAGGATATCAAGCACTTCGTTGTCGTCTAATGTTCTCTTCAAATCTATTTCAAGATACTTTATTGTAGAACGAACCATTCGAATGGTGGAGAGTGTGAACTTGTCCTTACTCTTCATCGCTTGCTTCATATCTTCGTTTAATCGTTCGCTAAGATTCATGCGTGGGTAATCCTCCTAAAACTTTCTCTTACGAGCAGCCTCAGACTTCTTCTTGCGCTTTACGCTTGGCTTCTCATAATGCTTGCGTTTCTTCACCTCAGCCAAGACACCATCCTTAGCAATGGAACGTTTAAAGCGACGAAGTGCAGCATCAATTGTCTCGTTTTTGCGAACTTTCGTTTCAGACACCAGTTTTCCCTCCCTCCGACCAGACCGTCCAAGAGCATAACAACACGGTTCATCACCTTTCATTATAGGTCAAACCTAAATAAGGTGTCAACCTTCGCGTTATTCTTTTTTCAGCCAGGCTGTATATAGTTGGATTGATTACTTAGGCATGAGAACTGGAGTTCCCGGTTAGGGCACCAAGCTTGGCTCCGCCCAGCAGATGATAATGCAGATGCGGCACTGCCATCCCGCTGTCCGGACCGCAATTGTTAATCAGCCGGTAGCCGGTATCAGCAATTCCGAGCTCTGCGGCAAGCTGCTGTGCTACGGCATGAATCTCGCCAATCAGCGGCAGATCGTCTGGCGTAACCTCGTTCATGGAAGCGATGTATTTCTTCGGGATAATAAGCACATGCACAGGGGCGGCAGGCTCAATATCGTGGAACGCCAGAATCCGCTCATTCTCGAACACCTTTTTGGACGGGATTACACCTTCGATAATTTTGCTGAATACAGTTTCCATACACGCTTCCTCCCAAAAAATTTGTATTGCAGAAGCTTGCATCCGGCACTTTCCGCAGCACAAGCTGAGATAACAGACACGAACATAACTCTTATTCGTGCAACGGCCACCCGCCACTCACAGGCGATGCTCCGTTAACGTTCAATACAGCTTGAGCTCTGCGGGGCGCACACGCCTGAATGTCTCTGATCGGCTTCGCGACAAATTTCAACTATGGAACTAATCATACAGGATGTTGAGCAATTACGAAAGGCGGAAGGCTATATTCCGGTGAAATCAGATGTTCGGGGCGGCTTATGCTGGGATTGGTAGGGAAAGTGGGCAGGCAGCTATGCTATGAAGGAATAGAGGGCTGAGCATCAGGGAGTGTGGAAACAGGTTCACAGGGAGGGAAGGATCAGGGTGAGCAGAGAAGCGGATCTGGATATTAGGTGGGGGCTCAGGGGAATAGGGATGGGAGTGGCGTATCACGATAACAGAGGGTGTAGGTAAGGCAGGCTGTATTATAACAGGGTGGGCGTCACAACAAATTCGGTTTATCGTGTACATTTGGTCCGGGCATAACCCACTAGCACAATTGGCTCGCTAACCCTCGCTGTGGAGAATGTATTCGGTTTCGCATACCTTTTGTTCGATTGCCTTAGTAGAGGGTGCTCCATTGGGTATGACCGCTGCTAATTTTGAGTGTGGACCCAAAAAAAGACAAAAAAAAAGAAACACCCTTCACAGCTCATATAAGCTGCTTCGGCGGCGGACGTATGAGAAGGAGTTCATTCCCTGTCATACGTCCGCCGAGGTGTTTCAAATAATGTCGGCTTAGCTGTATTATAACAGGGGGTTGGAGGTGTATCTGTGATTCTCATCACAACCAACCCCGCCTTTCACATTTTTTCCAAAAGAATGGTTGAACCCCCGCCGCCCTGCTCTGCAGGAACTACAATCAGCTTGCGCGGCAGGCGGGCCCGAAGCTCGGGAACATGGCTGATGATGCCGACGGACAGCTGGTCATTATGCAGTCTCTCCAATGAAGTGATGACGGTGTCGAGCAGATCCGGGTCCAGGGTGCCAAAGCCCTCATCCAGGAAAAAGAATTGCAGCGGGTATTGTCCGCGCAGCTGAATCTGGGCTGACAGGGCAAGCGCCAGCGACAGGGAGGTCAGGAAGGTCTCTCCCCCGGATAACGTGGACACCGGACGTCTTACGCCGCCGTTCCCGTCATCCCGGATGACGAAGCCGCCGCCTGAATCTACCTCAAGCGCATATCTCTGCTTGCTCAGGAACCGTAGTCGCTGCGACGCAGCCTGGCATACCTGCATCAGCTGTTCTTCAGCAATATACTCCACAAAAGCATTGCCGCGCAGCACGGTCTGCAGCTTGGATAGACGCTCCTGCATCGCGGCATGTCCAGCCCGCTTGTCCTCCAGCTCTACCCAGCGAATATGGCGCTGCTGCAGATCCTCCAGATCCCGCTCTGCCCGCGCACGGGCCTGAAGCGAGGCTTCATCCTCCTCTTTGCACCTCAGCAGCACGTCCTGGCTCTCCTGCCATTCTTCACTGCTGAGCACAGCTCCAGCCAGCTTCTCTTCAATGCTCCGCAGCTGCAGCAGACACTCCGCCTCTTCTTCGCGGTAGGACTTCACACGTTCGGCGGCTTGTGCCCGTTCTCCAGTCTCCAGCGATGAGGCTTCCACCTCTGCGGCCGAAGTGAACGGCGAAGACTGCAGACTCTCCTCCCACTGGGCGGCGGCGGCATTATAATGCTCCTGCGCCGATTCAGCCGCCTGGCGGGCTACCGCAGCTTCTCGGGTCTGCTGCTGCGCTTTGTCCGCTGCCCGGCGGTGTTCCTGCCGGCTGCGTTCCAGCGCAGTCTGCAGCTCCAGCAATCTGCGTTCACATGCGGCCAGCAGTTCCCCGGCAGGCTGGCCGCCGGTCCCTTCGTGCAGGCGCTGCTCTTTATCGCGGGCAAGCGCCTCTTTGCCTTCAAGCTGCGCATCCCACTGCGCCAGCTCCTTATCCAATCCGGCCAGTTGCTCGTTCAGCGTCTGCACGGCGAGGTTTTTCTCATCCAGGAACTTGACGCTAATCTCCAGCCGGCTGCGGATCTCTTCAGCGCGTTCATCCTTGCTGAGCATCTCCTGATACGTTCTCTCCGCTTCCTCCGGGGCAAGCTCCGGGAAGAGACGGCTCCATTCTTCCCTTAGCTTGCCGGCTGAAGCAGCCAGCTCCTCTGCCTTGGCAGACAGCCCCTGCAGCCAGGTCTTCTCTGCTTCGGCACCTGCCGCCTCCTTGTGATACACCTGCTCCAGCTTCTGCAGGGAACGCTGCCAGTCTGAGGCTGCACGGCGCAGCTCTGCAGAGCGGCCTTTGAGTGCGGCCAGTTGCTCATTCAAGGCAGACAACCGGCTATCCAGCGCGGATAAGGCTTGTTCATCCGGAAGCTGCGCGGCGGTCTGGGAGCCGGTTGACTGCGGGGTGCTTACAGAATCAGGTTCGGCGTGGAAGCCGGAACTGTTCAGAGAGTCAGATGCTGTATAAGAGCCGGAATCGCTTGAGAGCTTGGAAGCCTCAAGAGACTCTGGAGTGTCTAAGGAATCGAAAGCTGAATGAGACTCGGAATTGCTGAGAGTGACAGGTCCGGCATCCAAGCCGGAACTGCTTGAGAGCTTGGGTGCGGGTGCGGCGTGGAACGAAATGCTTGCCGTCTTGTCCGCAGCCGGCTCTGCCCCGGCGGCGCCAGCGGCAGACTGGTGCAGCGCCTCTTCGGACGCGGCTCCCGCTAGCCCAGCGAGCCACGAGCTGTCCTGCTCCAGCAGGCTGCGCAGCAGATGGCGCGTCTCCAGCGCCTGCCGGGCCTGAGCGCGGACATGGCGGAGCCTATTGTCCAGCTCCTCATTGTCCCCCTCCTTCTGCTGAAGCGCAGGGGAGGGGTGATGCTCACTGCCGCATACCGGGCAGGGAACCCCATCCTGGAGTTCACCGGCGAGCGCCTGCGAGAGCCGGTGAACCTCCTGCTCCTTCAGCGCAGCCTCCAGCGCGCTGATGTGCGCCTCCAGGCGGCCGGCAGCGTCTCCCGCTGCCCCTTCGGCCGTCCGCAGCTCTTCCTGGTGCAGGGCGGCGGCGGCCAGCAGTTCCCCGCGCCCGGCATCCAGCGCCTGCCGCCGGGACCCGGCGGCGGCCAGCCGCGCTTCCGCCGCCGCGAGCACCGCCGCACGGCCCTGGCGTTCACCTTCTGCCGAATCCCGCTGGGCCTCGGCAGAACGCAGTCCCTGCAGTCTCTGCATGGCTTCCTGCAGAGACTGCCGCTCCTGGGAGCGGACCGCCAGCGGCTGCAGGCTCTGCTGCAGCTCGTGCTGTTTCTTTTGGCCGCGGGCCAAAAGCTCACGCTCCCGGGCCAGGCTCTCCCGCCCGGCGGCTAAGGACCGGGCGGCTTCCTCGCGGCGCGCCTGCAGCGCCGCCCGCTCGCTGTGCAGCGCGCCGAGCTCGGCCTCAAGCTCCAGCGCGCGCCGGTACCGGCCCTCCTCCTCGCGGAGGGCCGGCTCGCCTGTGGACAGCGCGGCCTGGGCCGCTGCTTCCGCTGCCGCCCCCGCCGCCGCCTCCTGTACGGCGGCGGCGGCCAAGGCCTCAAGGCCCCCGGCGCGGGCCGCCCGGGCCTTCCAGGCCTCCTCCGCGCTGCGCCAAGCCTTCAGCGCAGGCAATCTGCGCTCGGCCTCGTCCGCCTTGCCGAGCTTCTGCTCCAGGAGGAGGATCTGCTCCTCCTGTGCCAGCAGACCCTGCCGCTGCGACTCGCGGCGGGCCCGTTCCTCCTGCAGCTCGCGAATACGGACGAAGCGCTCGGCGCGCTCCGCAGCCTCCGTGAGCCGCCCCCGGCAATCCGCCGCATGACGGATCGCCTCCTGCACGCGCACGGCGGCCGCTTCCACATCTGCCTTGCCCGCGCTGCCCAGCCCCTGCTGCTCGGCTTCCAGAGCGCGCAGCGCCGCCTCGTTCTCCTTGACGCGGCGGCTCAGCTTCAGTGCCAGCCCGTCACCGTACTGTTCCAGATGGAACAGACGCTGGAGCATCTGCCTGCGGTCCACGCCCCGCAGCGACAGGAACTCGGCGAATTTGCCCTGCGGCAGCACAACCGCCCGGGTGAAGTCGTCCATCTTCAACCCGATGTGCTCTTCAACACAGCGCGTAACGTCCGCCAGCTTATCGGCCATCACAAGATCGCCGTCTGCCTTGACCTCGATGAACCGGCTGATCGTATTGCTGACCGACTGCTCCCCGGTGCGTTTGAACTTCCGTTCCACGCGGTAGCGACGCGCCCCGGAAGAGGAGTTCAGCTCGAAGGTAAAGGCCACGCTGAGCTGGTCCTCGGAATGGTTCATAATTCCCTGGGTTCCGTTCACGGCGCGCTCCACTTTGCCGTACATCGCCAGTGTAATTGCGTCCAGCAGACTGGATTTACCGCTGCCCGTCGGACCGAAGATCCCGAACAGCCCCGTCTCGGTCAGGCTGGAAAAATCAATCTCCTGCTCCGCCCGGTAACTCTGCAGCCCGGATAATTTCAACAATATCGGCTTCAAATCAGTTCTCCTCCCCTTCCGCAGCTTCATGCCGCTCTTCTTCAGCCAGCTCCAGGAACAGCGCAATCAGGCTGTCATCCGGCTCCGCACCGCCGGTCTGGCGCTGATAGAACCTGCGGAACAGCTCCTGTACCGGCATGCGGGAGCGGGACATCTCTTCCAGCTCCTGCTCCATCTGCGGATAGATTGGCCGGATATGGACGATGCCTTCCCGCGACTTGCGCAGCCGCTGGATATCATTCATGGACATGGCCTCGGTTAAGCGCAGCTCCAGATCGATGAACGCCCCCTCATCCCTGCCCTCATCCAGCCAGCCGTAGACCTCCTGCAATCCACCTGTGGACTTCCAGTTCACCAGCGGCCGCCCGCAGGAGAGATAGATCTCCTCGAACACCGGCTCCCCGCCCGGTGCCACATCAATCATGGCCACCGACTTGGCCTGACCTGCTTCAGAGAAGCTGTAAGCCAGCGGAGAGCCGCTGTAGCGGATCATCCCGTCGCCTTTGACCCGCTGGGCGCGGTGAAGATGCCCAAGTGCCGTATATTGCGCGCCGCAAGAAAGTGTCGAAGGATCAACGGTATACGCACCGCCGACCTGGATCGGCCGTTCGGAGTCGCTCTCCACGCCGCCCAGCACATAGATATGGCTCATCGCCAGATTGACAGTCTGCGGGGTGAACTCGCGTCCAAGCAGATTCATCAGCCGCCCGACCCGGGCGCTGTAAGCCAGCCGCAGTTCAGCCTCTCCGCTATCCCCAGCGAGCAGCTCGCCGAGACGGGCTTCGGAGGGGTAAGGGAGCGCAGCGATTTTGGCAACCTCGCCGGTTCTCGCCGCATGCACCGTGACCGGTTCCGAAGTCGGCATTCCGACGAGCGTAATCCCCTGTCTGCGGACAAGCGGAGACACGGATGCTACGCGCTCCGGCTGGTCGTGATTGCCCGAGATAACCACCAGCGGACGGCCGCCTGCCGTCAGTCGGGCCGCCGCATCATAGAACAGCTGCTCCGCCGCAGCCGGAGGATTCACCGAATCGTAGACATCCCCCGCCATCAAAATCAGATCCGCCCCGGAGGAATCGGCAATCTCCACCAGTTCATCCACGAACTGCTCCTGCTCCTTCTGCCGGCTTCGGCCCTCCAGCGTCCGCCCCAGATGCCAGTCGCCCGTATGCAATATACGCATTTCCGCCCTCTTTTCCCCGCCTGTCTGCGGCAATCATATATAAAAAGCACTTAAGATTTAAACTTAAAGTATGGCCGTCGCTGAGGTGAACATTTGGACTTCCGTACGCTGTTGCCCCCTGATTTCATTGATCTTTCATTCTGTTCGAGGTTGAAATAGGTTGACAGCGGCTGCACCTCGTCATCGGCCATTTAATCCTGCATGAAATACAACCTTCCTGCGCTAAGAAGCGTTCTTATACTGAAATTGTTGCAAGAAAAGCAGCATTCCCCCTGTTTCAGGCCGATGTAAAGAGCTATTCTTGTATTTCATACAGCAATCCGATCCAACACGCAGCAATGTCTACACCCAAGCTGTAATAAGTACAACATTTCGCATCATTCCAAGGGACAATGACTTTAATGGACAGTAATTTTAGTAAACAGTCACTTCATTCGCTCAGCCAGCGATCACCAGGCCGCAAGCATATAATTTGTCTTAGCTACCGTTCAGCACCCTATATCCGCCGCAGTTACCGCAACCCTTCCCCGCCGCTCACAATCTCACAGCATGTCCGCCGTCGAAAAAGAACAGCCATATCTCGCTGACCGGCTCGCCCAGAATATCCAGCAGCGCCTTACTGTACAGCTCCAGCTGGAAACGGTATTTGTCCGACAGCTGTGCAAGCCCGTCCCCGTGCGGAGGGATATGATCTGTTTTGTAATCCAGCAGAATCAGCCGTCCCTCTTCCCGGAACAGGCAGTCGATCACCCCTTGAATCAGCACCGTCTCCGCAAAATCACCGCCGCCCGGCTCATCCGCAAGTCCGGCAGCTGCCTCGTCCAGATAGTCAAGCCCCCGGTAGGCTTCACCGGCTGGCATTGTGTAGCTGAAGGGCTGCTCTCTGGTCTTCCAGGCAGAATGGAAGAGTCTGTGGCCCAGCTCACTCCGGCAGAACTGCTCCACTTCCTCCAGCACCACCGCATCCGCCTGTTCCCTGCTGAGGATAGCAAGCCTTTCAAGACGCGCAAGCGTAGCTTCCAGCACAGACCGGTCTACCGGCTCATCCAGGGGGATATGCTGCATCACCGTGTGATAAGCCGTTCCGCGCTCGGCAGGGGTAAGTCCCCGCTTTTCCATGAATTTCGGCCGCTGGAGATGCAGGCTGTCCCTATACCCGCGTTCGTCCCGTTCGTCCGGTCCACCCGGGAGCTTCCGCTCCTCCAGCTGGTCGTAAGACGGCTGCTCCTGCATCGACAATAACCCCTTGAGCTCGGTGACCGAGGTCTTAGCAGGGATGCTTGATGCTGCCGCATACCGGTAAGTCCAGCCCAGTCTCTCCGCAATCTGCGCAGTTGCCGGGGTCTCAGGTGTTGACACCGCCCTGCCCCTGCGGAGCGCCTCCAGAATTACCCGGCGTTGTTCGTTCTTGTCCTGGTCACCGTCCCCGGCAAGAAAAGCGCCCGGGCTAAGCTCCGCTGCACCAGTCACCGTAATGCTCCAGTTCGACTCATCGCCATGCAGCACCGTGGATACCGGCCCCTCGCTGCCTGCCAGCTTGCGCAGAATAGCAGCGGCAGGGTGGCGGATCAGCGCCGGTCCCACCCAGTCCAGATAACTGCGGCCCCGGGCCAGCAGGTGATCCGCCAGCAACAGCTCTTCGCGGCCCTGCATCGCTGCCCAGCCCGAAACCGTGCGCGGCAGATCCCTGACCGTGCCGACCAGAATCATTTTGTCGCGCGGACGGGTCAGTCCGACATAGAGCACACGCATCTCCTCAGCAAGCAGCTCCAGCCGCGAACGGCGGTTAATCGCCAGATAGGGCAGCGTCGGGTAGCTGACCCGGGTCTCCCGCTCCACAAAACGCGGCCCGAAGCCTAGCTCCTTATGCATCAGGAACGGAGAATGTAGGTCCTGACGGTTGAACATTTTGGCCATACCTGCCAGGAAGACAACAGGGAACTCCAGCCCCTTAGACTTGTGGATCGTCATAATTCTGACGCCCCCGGCCTCCTCGCTGCTTCCTCCGGCAACACCCAGATCGCCGCCGTTCTCTCTCAGCCGTGAGATGAACACCAGGAAGCGGAACAGCCCTCTGGCCGAGGTCTCGTTCTCGAATTGAACAGCCCGGTCATACAGCGCCTTCAGATTGTTTTGGCGCTGAAAGCCTCCAGGAAGCCCCCCGACCCACTCCAGATATCCGCTCTCACGGTAGATCCTCCAGATCAGCTCGCTTAAGCTTCCTTGCCGGGCAGCATTTCTCCAGTTTTCCAGCATATCCAGGAAGGACTTAAGCTTACGCTGCAGCGTAAGCGGAATATCCCGCAGCGCCGCCGAAGCATCGGTTCCGTCAGTTATACCTTCCTGTACACCCTCATTTCCTGACGATGGCGTAAGCTCTGACGCAGCGGCTGTCTCTCCGGCTGTGTCACCGGTACCGGCATCCTGCCCCGCCAGCAGCGCGGTCTCCCAGAACAGATCCGCCGGATTGTCCCGCAGTGCCTCCCCTGCTTCAGAAGCCGCAACCAACGCATCGTAGAACGTCCCTCTGCTGCACAGCCGCACCTTCGCCAGTTCCTCCTCCCGGAGATTCACCACCGGTGAGCGCAGCACTCCGGCTAGAGGAATGTCCTGTCGTGGATTATCGACAATCTGCAGCAGGGAGAGGGCAATCTCCACCTCCGTAGCCTGAAAATACCCCTTGTTCTGGTCACCGTACGCCGGAATACCTTCACCCCGCAGCTCCTCAATCATCAGCGGCGTCCATACCCGGGCCGAACGCAGCAGAATGACAATGTCGCCGTATACTACGGGACGCATGATCCGCAGTGCTTTATCATAGATCAGCAGCGGCTCACCGCCGGTCATTCCCGTCATCTGCGAGATGCGCCGGGCAATAGCCCGTGCTTCCAGCTGCGCAGTTTCACTCTCGGCAGCTTCCAGCTCCAGAAGAGGCAGCTCATCGCCCTCTGCTGCTTCGTCCGCCGGCCCCGGGGCAGAGCCCCCCTTGTCGATCAGCAGCAGCTCCGGCGCAAAATAAGTATCCGGCCCTTTCTCTTCGGCTCCCGGGAAATTCGCTCCGTACACCAGCTCTGCCCGCTCGTCATAACTGATCTCCGCGACATTGCTGTCCATAATCTGCCGGAAGACCATATTCACCGCATTCACCACTTCCAGCCTGCTGCGGAAATTGCGGGCCAGATCGATGACCAGACCATCTTCCCGTTCCTCCTGTCCCGGATCAGCCCCCGCCTGGGCATCTGTCTTGTCTCCGTAGGACGGATCATTACTGAACCTGCGGTATTTATCCAGAAACAGACCGGGCTCCGCCAAGCGGAACCGGTATATACTCTGCTTCATATCCCCGACCATAAAGCGGTTGCCTGGGGATTCCCGGGAAATCAGCCGGACAATCTCCTCCTGTACGCTATTGGTGTCCTGATATTCATCCAGCAGCACTTCATCGAACTGGCTGCGGTACTCCATCGCCGCATCCGACGGGAGCGATTGCCCCGGCTGCGAGTCGGGATGGCGCAGAATCTGCAGGCAGTAATGCTCCAGATCACTGAAGTCCACCAGCCCCCGGCCTGCCTTCTCCAGCCGATAGCGCTCGCCGAACGCGATTACCGTCTCCGCCAGCTCCTGCATCAGCGGAGCCGCCGTATGAAGTTCACCCAGGAAGGATTCCGCCGGACGGCCGAACAGGGATTTTTGCAGCTCGAGCAGGCTCTTCTTCACCTGATCCCGGATCGCCTTCACGCTCTCCTGAAGCAGCGGATCGGTAGCATCCTTCTTGCAGGGCTTCAGTTTCCCGAAGGAAATCTCCATGAAGATATCATACAATCCGGCCCAGGGCTGTGAGTCCAACGCGTCCAGCAGGCCCTGTGCCATCTCCAGATCGGCCGCAAGATTCTCTGCGTAAGGCGCCGGACCGCCGGGCTGAAGCGCGATCTCCCGACCCTGCTCCAGCTGGCTGATCGCCCCCTTCAGCGTCAGCTTGGCTTCGGCAACAATGCTCTGCACCCAAGGTGTATGGCTCAGAGCCTCGGCATCAGGCAGCGCGAAGTCGGCTGCGGTATCCCGCAGCCACTGCGCAGGCCAGGGATGGCTGCGCGCGAAATCATGCAGCCGCTGAATCAGCGAATGCACCGCATCATCGCTCCGTTCACCGCTGAACCAGTCTGCGAGCTGTACGAACAGGGTATCTTCCCCGTCCTCGGCAACCTCGCCGTATTTCTCTTCCAGCAGCTCTTCCAGCAGCTCCTGGCGCATCATCTCCGCCTCATGCTCATTCAGGATACGGAAGCCGGGATCAATCGGAATCATCTGGTAATACCGGCGGATTACTTCAAGGCAGAAGGAATGCAGCGTGGTAATAGAGGCTCTGCCCAAGAGTGCAAGCTGGCGGCGCAGATATTCGTTCCCGCCTTCACTGTCCTCCGCAAGCTTACGCTCAAGCGCTTCCCGGATACGCTGGCGCATCTCGGAGGCGGCAGCCTTGGTGAATGTTGCTACCAGCAGCCGGTCCACGCTGAAGCCCGCTTCCTCATTGCTGATTTTGCGGATAATCCGCTCGACGAGAACCGCCGTTTTGCCGGAACCGGCTGCCGCCGCCACGAGAATATCGCTGCCGCTCTCGGCAATGGCGCGCCACTGGTCGTCACTCCATAGACTGCCTTCCGGCTTCGTTTCAGGTACAGGTCTTGTGCTCACAGCTTCTCTCCTCCTTTGCGGGACAGCAGATCCCAGATCACTTCTTTGCCCGGCTTACTTAGAATGTTATAGCTATTGCCCTCCACCGCTTCATCGAACTGGCAGACGGGGCGGAAGGAGCAGAAGGTACAGGCTGTTTCCTGCTGGATGCGGTAAGGCTGTATCGCCACATCCCCCTCCGTAATGCTGGTCCCGATCTCAGAGATCGTGCTGCGCACCGAGGACCGCAGCTGAGCCCACTGCTCTGGGGTAGCTACAGAGGCGCTGCTGTAGAAGCTGCCGTCACTCTTCAGCGCTACCGGAACAATAGAGGAATACCCTTTGTCCAGAGTGGTATCCATCAGCGAGACCACCTCGCGGTCAGCGGTCAGCAGGCCCTTCATCTTGAAGCGCTTCATCAGCTCCTGCTCCGCCTGCTCCCGGTTCATTCCGTTGGCTGAGGTCAGAAGCGGATCATGAACGTGGAAATAAAGCGCCCCGGCAGGCAGTGCTTCCTGGCCGAGCCATTGCTCGGAATAGGTCAGCAGCACATCAAGGTACGTTAACATCTGCAGTGACAATCCATAGTAGACCTCATGCAGCTTGAGATCCTTCTGGCTTGATTTGTAGTCGATAACCCGCAGCAGAATCCCCTGCTCCCCTTCAGCCTTATCCACGCGGTCAATCCGGCCGACTACCTCCATGACACAGCCGTTCGGCAGTGTAATTCTCAGCGGAGGCAACTCCTGTCCGGGACCAAAATCCAGCTCCAGCCCGACCGGCTCGAAGCTCCCGCGCCGCGAATGCTCCCCAAGGATGACCGAAGCGCGGCCGACAATATTCTTCAGCTTGCGCGAGATATAGCCGTAGCGCTTGCTGCTCATCAGAATCTCTCCCTGTAACAGCGGGGACAGCCTGTCTACGGTCTTCCCCGCCTCCGTGCGGCACTCCTCCGCAGTCATGCTGCCCCAGCTCCGGCCTTGCTCCTGCAGCCGCTTCGCCATCTCACTAAGGGCCGCATGGAAGAGCTGCCCGATATCCGGAGCCTGGAGCTTGTAGAGCTGGCGCTCCTTCAGCCTCAGCCCGTAGGAAGCGAAATGAGAGAACGAGCAGGCAACGAACCGCTCCATCCGTGACACGCTGCCGCGCAGCGTGGAGCCGCCATACAGGCGCAGGCTGGTCTCCTTCTTCAGCCGTATGCCTTCATTGCGGTAGAACAGCGAGCCGAGCAGCCGCTCCAGCTTCAGCTTCATAGACAGATCCGCATGGCGGTATTCCGCTGCCTGTTCACCCGCAGGCTTGTCGGCGCCCTGCTCCGCCGCAAACCAGTTATAGACCTCCCACCACATGCCAGGTATCTCTACCCCTTGACGCCACTGGCGGAGCTGAAGCAGCAGCATGCGGAGTGTCTGCTCAGGATGGCCGATGAAGTCCATATGGACAGCGTCGTCATCATTACCGCTCTGCGGGAAGCCGGAGAGGAATTGTTCATCTAACTGCTGCGGGAACATTCCCTGTAGCTGGCGGATGACCTCCGAGGGCAGCAGCGCCTTCCCCTCGTCGTCAGCTGCAGCATAGCTGATCCACAGCTTCCTGCTGGCCGTTGTAAGCGCATTGTAGATCAGGAAACGTTCATCCAGCAGCTTCCGGGATGAGCCAGGCGCAAGCTCCATACCGGACTTCTCCAGCAGGAGGCGCTCCCCTTCGGAGAGAATGCCGTCTTCCTTGAACTGCGCCGGAACCACTCCTTCGTTGAAACCGAGCAGGAAGGCGTACTTCACTCCCGACACCCGGGTACGGTCCATCGTTCCTACCAGCACCTGGTCAAGTGCGGGCGGGACGAGCCCCATTTTAAGCTCAGCCAGCCCGGTCTCCAGCACCCCGGCGAACAGGCTGAATTCTATCCGTTCCTTGCCCATCATCTCGGCAATCTGATCCAGCAGACCCAGAACAGCGCCCCAGAGCTGGTTATGCTCCCGGGTGGCTTCCGGACGGCCTTGCTTCAGAGATTCCGCTCCCATCCCTTCGAGCTTGCGAGCCGCTTCCGTATCCTCCAGCAGCAGATATACCGCCCGGCATAGCTCCAGACCGCTGCGGCTGGCTTTGATTCTCTGCTCAAATGCCTGCAGCGGTTCGGTGACCGCCTTCCGGCAGGCCTCCATCCTTGCCAGCATCGCTTCATCAACAGCTTCACTGCCCTCCAGCGAGAGGCGCGGAATCCCCTTCCAGGAGCGCCCGTTCGTCCAGCGGGAGCCGTGAATTCCGCAGGCCAGCACGTAGTTCTCCAGCTCATCCATATGAGCGCGGGTAATGCTTCCATCCAGCGGCAGCAGCAGCTCTGTCTTCACGCAGCGGAACACATCTTCATAACGCCAGCGGCGCCGGACGACATCCAGGGCCGAGCGGATGAATTCCACCAGCGGATGATGAAGCTCACTGAGCTTCTGGTCCAGGAAGAACGGAACGCCGAAGTCCTGAAATAACGGGGCGATGAGCGGCTCATAATCGGCCATGTTGCGCATGAATACCGCCATTTCCCCATATTTGGCTCCCGTTTCTCTGGCCAGGGCCTGCATCTCACGCAGCACACCCTCCACCTCGGTGCGGCGTGAAGCTGCAGCCCGGATGCTGATGGCTTCCTTCACCTGTTCAGCCGGTCCTGTCCAGGGATGCCGGCGCTGTAATCCGCGCTCCAGATGGGCGAGTACGGGAGCGTCCTTGAACCTTGGCAGGACGGGCGGAGCCAGCAGCTCATCCCATACGGTAAGTCCCATCTCCTCCGCCATTCCCCGCAGCTTAATATAAGTAACCGCCGCCGGATGGAACAACTCCAGCTCATGCAGGGCAACGCCCGGCGGATAGATCCGGTCCAGTGTGAGCGCAATGGTCATTGTGTCCGCGTACTGCATCAGCTCACGCAAGACGATAAATTCCTGGTTGCTGAAGCCGTGGAAGCCGTCCACCCAGATCTCGGCGCCGCGGATATAGGCAGATTCCGCAATATGCTCAGCCAGTTCGGCCAGTCTGTCCTCTTCATCTATATAGAGCTGTGACATCTCCTGGTCCAGCTCACTGAAGACGAGATGCAGATCATCCAGCTTCCCGGCCAGAATAGGGCTGCCCAGCGTGGCATCCCGCATTCTGCCGATCTGCTCCTCCAGGTCTCCGGGGCCAAGACAGCAGCGCTTAAGCTCCGTGTGCAGACTGCTGAGCCGCTCCACAAATCCCGGCCGGTCCGAGGAAGCCCCGAACAGCTTCAGCTCCTCCTTGCGCTTGCTGATAATCTTGTAGATCAGCATCTTCTTGCCTTCTTCACTGATAGGCAGACTTGCGCTGCCGCCGGTCTCCTGCTTCACCCGGTAGGCAAGCCGCGAGAAGCTGAGCGTCTGGGCGCGCAGACTTCCCTTCACGCCGCCCGCAGCCAGCAGTCCCCGTTCCGCTCCGAACGATCCCTGCTCGGGAACAAGTATAATGATTGGGGGCCCAAGCGGCTCTTCCTTCAGCCTGGAGGATACCCGCTCCCATATTGTAGTCGTCTTGCCGCTGCCCGAGCGGCCGATGATGAAGTTAACCGTCATTTCAGCAGACTCCTTCCGTTGAACCCTGGCACCTAATGCAATACCAGAATCTATGAAACTTCTCGTCACAATAGTATAGCATACCTCCACCGCACGCTCCAGAACGTACGTTTGCCATTGTTTGCAAATGCAGAAATAAAGAAGACTCTCCCGGAGCCGCGCAAACGGCGGGCGGAAGAGTCTGAACAAATCATGTAAATTAGGTCTCAAGTCTAACAGTTACTGCTGCAACTCCTCCCAAGTGAAGGACAAGACAGGGATAATTGTACACTTAAAAGCAGCGAAAAAGCATACTTTTCTGGTATAGCTGTAGTCTGTGCAACTAAATCTGCCCAAAGAGGCTAGAACCGGCAATACGTAAATATTTTAATGTACGAAATACACCTAAACAGGTAATCGATTAGACATCGGATGTTTTAGTTGTACAAAGTGCATTTAAGCCTATCGCAATCTACTTTGCAATGAAACCCAAAAATTCTCCAATAGAAATAAGACTCCCCGCAGCCGGAAAACGGCCAGCGGAGAAGTCTTATCTGCTAATATCCTTGATCTTTAATAACTTCCAGCACAACATGCTTATTCCTTCCGCTCCGTCCAGCCTAGGGTGTCTGTTCCGATTACAATTGTGCCGATCGCTTCTCCGTATACATAGGACAGCTCGACCCGCCGCCGCTCCGCATCCACCACACAGGTGCTCACGTGCAGCGGACCGCTGCCGTCCGCTGCATCTTCGGGCAGGCACAGCGTCAGAATTCCAGCCTTGCCGGCCCAAGCCGCCCGGCCCTCTACTACCGGAATCTCCGATTTAGAGCCGTATACTTCCGATACCCAGCCCTGCTCCTTACCCACCGTGAACTGCTCATCCTTCAGACCGCTGGTCATCCAGCTCATATTCAGCTTCACTGTAGAGCCGGGATAGACCACGGTTGCTGTAGGCTGTGCAGCTCCGGCTTCGGGTTCTCCGGCTCCGCTCACTGCCTCTCCAGCCTCTCCAGCCGCTCCGGCTTCGCAAGACAGCTCCAGCACCGCTTCCGGGTGCAGATGGAACCGCTGCTCCAGCTCATGCTCGCCATCCGCCTCCAGCCAGTCGGCAATCAGCAGCAGCGGCACCTCCACGCCCAGCAGCACCCAGCGCCGGTGCATTACCGGACCGGGAAGACGGATGTATCCGTCATGAGCCGCATCGATGAAGTGGTAACGGCTGTTGCTCTCCCAGCGGAAGGTGCTGGCCTTAGCCACAGGCTCGCCCCATTGCTGGGTCGAGATATACGGCGTCTGATCCAACCCGTCTACGGTGATGGTGTTGTGCGCGCGGGTACTTTTGAAATAACGGCGCCATTTCCCTTCCTCGTACGTGTAACGGCCGGTATCCGTGAAGAGCAATTGCCCATTCCACATCCACTCCAGATTCAGCGCATCCGCATGGCCGTGCGCTCCGCCCATCTCTGCGGCATCGAAGAACAGATACTGCTGCGGGTCCCGCATCACATAATATCCGGTCTGCACAAAAGCCACGCTGCTCACCGAAGGCGCAGACTCCGCCTGAAGCTGCACACACCGCTCATATGCCTCGGCTCCCAGCAGCCAGAGACATTCCGCGCTCCTTGTACCGCGTCCAATCAGCGCATCATCCTTCAGAATAGCACCCAGCAGCGTCAGCCGCTGCCTGCCGCTGCTGATCCAGTCGGAATCTCCGATCCCGGTGGACTGGTGATCCGGGCGGACCAGCGCTTCGGTGAACGCGGCCATCTTGCGGAGCTGTCCGCCGTACCAGGCAGAGAACGGGTGACCGCATAACGCGCCCAGCAGATAAGGCGTCCCGAACATCTCAATGGCCGCATCATGATAATGGGTGGTCAGCTCAATCTGAATCCCTTCCAGCCCGACCTGATGCAAGAGGCACAGCTCCAGACGCTCCCCGGCCAGCTGCCGCCAATACGGTGCACGCGGATGCCCGTGATGGAAGACAGCAATCATGTAGAGGCCTTGCATATGCATAATGGCATGATTAATCTCCGTGCTGCCGAGGTATTGGGTCAGGAATTCAGCATGCTCCGCTAGCCCCTCCAGCAGCTCGCCCCGGAAGCTCTCGTCCAGCAGCGGGCTGTCCTCCATATATTTGTAAGCAGAGATCCAGGACTGCACGCGCAGGCCGGTCTCCAGCAGACGCCAAGGACCCAGCTTCTGGAAAAACACCGCTTCCTCATACGACGGGATCACAGGAATCGGGTTCTGCTCGCGCCAGCTGCGGAAATGCTGGATAAAGGCCGTAACGTATTCCGGCTTGCCATTCATCAGATAGCCCTTGCCCAGATCCAGCATATGCCAGTGGCGGTTAATGCCCCAGGTGAATTCGGGATCGTTCGTAGGATTATGCAGCCAGTCCGCCACCGGCCTGCCCAGCGGAATCCAGCGGCTCAGATCGCCGGTATAAGGAACAATGAATTCATTGTCCACGGCATGCTCAGCAATCTGTATTGAGTTCTGAGCCTCGATGGGGAATTGGCGGGCATAATAAGCGGCAGCACTGCGGAGCTCAGATGCACTCAGGTAATAATCCTTCATTCCTGCTTCTCCAAAAAATCCTCACGGAACGGATTGAACACATCCAGAATCACGGAATCCTCCAGCGCCTTCACACCATGCGGAATATTATAGCCGGCATAGAAGCTGTCGCCCGCCTTCAGAATACGCGTCTCCTCCCCGACCTTGACCTCAAAGCTGCCCTTCACAATATAGCTGATCTGCTCATGCGCATCATGGGAATGAACCTCTCCGATGCCGCCTTTGGCGAAGGTAACCTCCACCATCATCATCGAGCCCCCCTTTGCAAGCAGGGTGCGGGAAGTGCTCTCATTCAGAACCGTCTTTGCGGCTTCTCTATTCTCTATAATCATTTCGGGTCTGCTCCTCTCTATTAGACAAGAAAGCGGCCGAATCGATCAAGCATCGGCCGCCCGCCTGAACCTTACCTCTTATTCTTCGGTGGATAATTTACCCTGCAGCTTCGATGCGTCAAAGCTTGGATCGGCTACAATATCCGTTGCGCCGGAGGCTCTTGCTTTCTCTAGTGAAGCATTATACCGGGTGTCCAGATCCTTGATAATGCTGTCCACATCTCCACCAGTGAAGACGAAGACGGAGAAAGCATCGCTCCATTTGCTGCCCTCCAGTGACCCTTCTGTAATGGTAAGCGGGTTCGCCGGGTAAATCGCGTCATAACGCTTCGGCAGGAAGCCTTCAATGCCGGGAATGCTTGGTTTTTTGCCGGAGCTGATGACTGTAGGGATCAGGGAGATGCCGTAGCCTTTTTCATAATATTCGCTCTGCAGGCTGTCGCTGTACACATACTCCATGAACTTCCACGCTGCTTCCTTGTGCGTGCTGTCCGCGCTGATGCCGATGTAGGAGCCGCCGATGATCTGCGATGCGCCCTTAATCGTTCCGTCTGTAGTCGGTACAGCAACGGCAGCCCAATTGGCGGTAGTCGGGAACTGGTCTTTGTAGACGCCGGGCTCTGCGGAGTGGTTAATGTACATGCCGATTTTGCCTTGGGCGAACTGCGCACGCAGCGGATCGATATCCAGGCTCTCTACGCCCGGCAGCATGCTGCCGTCTTCGTTCATCTGACGCAGGGCCAGTGCAATATCCTTGTACATGCTGAAGTCGAATTGGCCGGTCTTGTAATTGTAGCCGTCAATGCCGGTATTGTTGCTCGCGCCTGCTACGGTATTGGATGCACGCCAGAAGCCGCTGGAGCTCTTGAACGGGCTGGCGAAGCCGTATACGCCGTCCTTTTTGCCGGTTTCGGTAATCTTTTTGGCGGCAGCAACCATCTCATCCAGTGTTTTCGGCGGATTCTCAATGCCCGCTTGCTTGAAGATATCTTTATTATAGATCAGTCTCCAGATCTGTCCGGTGTTGGGCAGGGTATAGGTCTTGCCGTCCACGGTGTTCTTGTTCTCCAGCAGGCTATCCTTGAAGGTCTCCTTCATCTCGCTGCTCATATAGTCATTGATCGGGGCCATGTAGCCTTTTTTATAATAGGTCTGGAAGTCGTTAATCTGAAGCACATCAGGAGCCTGTTTACTGGCAAAAGCGATATCTACCGCCTGCGGATAATTATCCCCCATCACGGTCATTTCCACTTCGATGTTATCCTTGTTCGTCTTGTTGAACTCATCAATCTTTGATTTCATGAAATCGGCGTCGTGACGGTCGGGTGTCCAGTAGAGGATTTTGGTTTTGCCGCCGCTTGCTGCCCCGTTGTCTCCCTTGACGTCCGCCGGTTTGCTGTTACTTGCCGCGGGCTCCTTATTGCTGTCGGCAGCGCAGCCGGCCAGACTTAGTGCCAGCACTGTACTCATTGTTGCAACAACCCATTTTTTATCCATCGTTATGCCCCCTTGTGCTTGTCCTGACAGCCTGCAATCGGCTATCTGTTAACATAATCATAATGGTTCCGCTTTCAGTGGGGTGAGGGACATTCTAACTTTGTAAGGGGGGAAAAATGCTTGTCCCTGTTCCTTCAGTTCCTGCTTATTTCAGGTATTTCTGCCGGAACGCTGTGGGCGTAAGTCCGCAGTATTTTTTGAACAGGCCGCTGAAATAAGGGCGGTCCTCATAGCCGAGCATCAGGGAAATCTCCTGCACCTGCGCCCCGGCAATCAGCAGCTCCTTCGCCCGCTCCATCCGCAGCTTGGTAATATACTGAATCAGCGTCATGCCGGTCTCCTTCTTGAAGGCGCCTGCGAAATAGCTCGGGCTCAGATGGACGGCCTGCGCGCAGCTGTTCAGGGTCAGATTCTCCTCCAGATGCAGCCGGATATATTCTCTGGCCCGGTTAATGGACTGTGTTACATCGCGGAACTGCTTGCTATCGACGAATTCACAGCCCATGCTGGCGAAATGATTGATATAGCTTTTCCAGCCGCCAAAGGTTAAAGAACGGTTCTCCTCCAGCGCCGTCAGGTCAGCCTCCAGCTGTATGCGCTCCTCCTCCGTGATTTCATCACAGAATGCCCGGTACATAGCGAAGGTCAGCCCGGACAACAGACGGACCATCGACAGCGGATCAGGATATCTGCCGGAGAGGGTCCACTGCCGGAAGATCTCGCCGATGATCTCATGACAGCCTTCTTCATTGCCGGATTTGAGCGCGTACAGCAGCTCCTTCACCTTCTCCTCAGGATAGTCCGGGGCTGCGCGGTTCTCCGGGTCAAGCTCCGTGAAGCGGAAGATACAGTTCCCCTCACTGTAAAAGCGATAGGCCAGCGCTTTGGCCGCATGCACGAAAGAAGCCCGGATCTCACGCGGTCCCCGTGCCGCTGTGCCAAGGCCGATCGAAACAGTATTCTTGCTGTATTTCTCCACATTCTCACGGCACAGCTCCAGCAGCTCCAACGTATCCATAGCGTCCGGCGGACTAAAGATCGCAGCCAGACGCTGTCTGCTCTCGCGCAGTACAACTCCGCGTGTGTGCATTCTCAGTGTCTCTTCCAATATGTTCTTGATCGCAAAGGGAATGATTTCACTGTCATCCAGATGCAGGGTGTACCCGTATTCGGTATAACAGTCCAGCTCAATAGCCATCACCAGCAGATTGCCGGCATCCAGGTCGATGCCCAGCTCCTTCCAGCGGCTGTCACACAGGCTGATATTGGTCTCCTGGCGCAGCAGGGCTGTGAGATAATCCTGGCGGAGCTGGGAACGGCTGGCTACCATCTTCTGCTCCATTTGCTGTATCTGCTCTGCTCTCGCCCGCTCTTCTTCAATAGTCTGCTTCACCTTCAGCACAGCGTCCACAATCTCCGGCTGGGTGAACGGCTTCAGCAGATAGTTGGACGCGCCCAGCTTGATCGCCTCCTGAGCATAGCTGAAATCCGAATACCCGCTGATGAATATAAATTTGGCGCGCAGCTTCGCTTCGGCAGCTCTTTTCATGAGCTCAAGTCCGCTGAGCTTCGGCATACGGATATCGCTGATAACGATGTCGGGGTCCTTCTCCAGCAGCAGTTCCCAGCCCTGCTCACCGTTGCCGGCGGTCCCCGCCACCTCGATTCCATGATCCGCCCACGGGATCGTTGAAGCAATTCCTTTGACGACAGTCTGAATATCATCCATTACACACAGGGTCAATGGGTTCATGGCAGCCTCCTAGAGGATCGGTATCGTGACGGTTACAGTTGTAGCAATATCGGGAATGCTGCTGAAGGCAATCGATGCGGATTCACCGTAATGCAGGCTGAGCCTGCTGCGCAGGTTGGACAAGGCATATCCCCTGCGCTCCGCTTCGTTGCCATTTACCGCATTCGCAAGCTGAGTGGCATCCATGCCGCAGCCGTTGTCCGTGACCCGCAGGATCAGGAATCCGGCAGCGCGGTAGATGCGGATCTCAATCGTGCCTAGCTCCGCTTTGTCGCGGAAGCCGTGCAGGATTGAATTTTCCACCAGTGGCTGAAGCAGAATCTTCAACATCCTGATGGACAAATAGGCGTCATCCTCCACTTCAATCGTATAGGTGAACAGATTCTCATAACACTTCTGCTGGAGCTGCAAATACTGCCGGACATGCTGGACCTCCTGCTGGAGGGTCGTAATATCGTTTCCGTTGTTCAGCCCCAGGCGGAAGAGGAGCGACAAGGCCACGATCATCTCGCTGACATCGCTTTTCTCGCCATTCTCGCTTTTCCAGAAGATCGTATTCAGCGTGTTGTATAAGAAATGAGGGTCCACCTGCGCCTGTAACGCCTTGACCTCCGACTTGCGCTTCTCCTGCTCCGAGGTCCGCACCTCCTGAATCAGAACCTGAATCTGGTCCAGCATCCGGTTGAACTTATGGCCGACGGCGCTCACCTCATCCTCATACCGGCTCTGAAACCGCACATCCAGATCGTTATACTCTACCTCCACCATCAGGCGCTGCAGCTTGTTGAGCGGCCCCAGCAGTGCAGAGGCGAGCAGGTTAGACAAGGCCAGCGCGACCACGGTACAGATCAGCATAATCCAGAAGATCAGCCAGCGGATCTGCTTCAGCGGCTGCAGCAGGTCTGCTTTGGATTGAATGCTGACCATGATCCAGTCCTCATTCATCGACAGCGTGCTGTAATTGACGAGCAGCTCCTCACCTTTGGTATTGATATAGTTGAAATCGCCAGCCGTCCCTTGGTTGAACCGGCTGACGAAATTCTGCTCCGTATTGAACGCGTAGTTCTGCGTCTCCGGCCGGATAACCATCGATCCATCCTTGTGCAGCAAAAAGAGCTGAACCTGATTATTCATCAGATCCTGCTCCAGGATAGACCTCATCGCCTCCTCCTTCATGTTCACAACCATATAGACGTTCGGGAAATTATGATTGTCAATCACCGTTGGCTTCAGCAGCAGCGAGAGGACCCGGCCCTTCGACTGAAACAGCTCGCTTCTATGCGCCCCCAGCCACAGGGTATTCCAACCCGGCTGCTCCAGATAGCTTCCATACTTCTCCATGAAGTTGGTCTTCCGGTCGGGGAAATCCTTAGTGGAGTAAAAATCCCCAATCGGCGTACTGAGATAGGACGCATCAATCAGCGGCTCCACCAGCTTAAGCTGGTCAAAAGAAGTCTGCAGCAGCGACAGATTCTGATAATAATGAGCGGAATTATTGTTGCTGACATCCTTCATCGCCTGCCCGAAGCTCTCACCCAGCATAAAGGAATACGAAGAGACCACGATATGCCGGAGGTGCTCGTCCATCACCTGAACCGATTTGTTCAGAATGCTTTGCTTCAGCTCAAGTGCACTGCCTTGAATGCTGCGCGCCGCGAAGAGATACGAGCAGACTCCCGTTACACTGATGCAGAGAATGGCGAGGAAGATGTACAGCACCTGAATTCTTTTCTTCAAAGACTGCTTGTAGAAACCGAGTTTCATCCGTGAACCACTCCTTGCAACCCATTGTAACAACAGTGCGGGCGGAACACTACTCTTTCCGGGACTACCCTTTGACGGCGCCGAGCGTGACCTGCATGAAGGATTTGTTGGCGAACACATAGACCACCAGCAGCGGCAAAATGGACAGGCATGCGCCGGCCATCATCAGCTGTACCTCTGACGCCGCTCCGATTCCGTAGCGCAGATTCGCCAGCCCGACCGGAAGCGTCTGAAGCTGGGGATTGCTCATCGTGAAGACCAGCGGCAGAATATATTCATTCCAGGACCCCTGGAATGCCCCCAGCCCGGCAACCGCCAGCGCAGGCCGCAGCATCGGCAGGATGATACGCAGGTAGACAGAGTAGAAGTTGCAGCCATCGATCATCGCCGCTTCGTCCAGGTCGCGCGGAATGCTCTGGAAGAAGCCGATTAAGATGAAATAACAGGTGGCATGGGCGCTGATCAGGATAATAATGACGCCCCAGAGCGTCTTGTTCAGGCCGAGCATCACCATTAGGTCAAATTGCGGACGCAGCACCACGGCCCCGATCGAGATGAACAGCGTTGAGGCCATGAGCAGGGAGTATGCTTTTTTGCCGATAAAAGAAACCCGGTTTACCGCATAGGCAGACATCGAAGCAACCAGCAAGGTGCCTACAGTGGTGGCCACGCTTACAAATATACTGTTCAGCGTGTAGCGGGAGAAATTGGCGTTCCTCCACGCTTCCAGGTAGTTCGAGAAATGCCAGCTTTTCGGCCAAATGGTTGCACTCCCGGTCAGCTCCTGGTTCGTCTTGAACGAGCCCAGCACGACCATGATGATCGGGAACAAGGCCAGCAGGGCGGCCGCAATTAGAAAGATCCAGAGCACAGCCTTGCCGAGCGAGCGGGTTAGCAGCGGGGACATGGCGGAACGGGTATGGGTGTTATTCATTCTGCTCTCCTCCTGTCGGTTCTAGTACACATCGTTTAATTTCTTGGAGATCCGGAAGTAGACCAGCGTCACACCGCCCACAATGACCGCCGTGGTGAAGCCGACTGCACTGCCATAGCCGAGCTGCTGGATGGACTGTGCTTCCGCCGATACCGGGAATAGGAGCTTGAACAGGTACAGATACATGACTTCTGTTTTGCCATACGGCCCGCCTTCGGTCAGCACCATAATGCTCTCATAGCCCTTCAGCGAGATGGTGATCGCCAGCATGATAATCATCTGCATCACCGGTCCCAGCAGCGGGATGGTCACATTCTTCAGCTTCTGGAATTCATTCGCCCCGTCCAGCGAGGCCGCTTCGTACAGATCATTCGGAATGCCTTGGAGTCCCGCGAGGAACAACAGCATATAGTTACCGACCGCACCCCAGATAGCAATAATGATGGTGGTCATCATGGCATGGTCGGCGCTAAGCCAGCCAATCGGCTCGCTGATGATATGGAAGCGGATCAGCAGCTGATTCAAGATACCGTTATAGGAGTTGAAAATAATGAAGAAGACAATCGCCATCACCGAAGCACTGAAAATCGTAGGCAGATAATAAATCGCCCGCAGGAAGGAACGCCCCTTCATTTTGCGGTTCAGGATAATCGCCAGCAGCAGCGACATCGGAATCGTCACCACAAGCTTGCCGAGCGCATAGATCCCGGTATTGCCGACAGAAGACCAGAACTGATGGTCGCGCAGCACCCGCCCGAAGTTATCGAGGCCGATAAATACAGGCGTCCCAAACCCCTGATAGTCATAGAACATATACCGTAAGGCCCACAGCAGAGGATAGATGCCGAACACCAGGGTCAGGAACAAACTGGGAAATACAAAGACGTAGGCATGTATTTTTTTCTGTTTCATATAACGGCCCCCCTTAGAATCTGTACCTTGATTATAGAGGGAACGCCTTCGCTGCCGGGATAGGGAAATCAACTATTGAAAGGGGAGGATGTTACTGAGCTGGGGGGCGAGCAGGCGAGATCGGGTCGGCGCGGCGGGCGCGGGACTCGGGCGGGTGGCAAGGTCGTTCGGCGCAACGGGCGGGACTGGGGCTGATTTTGTGCTTAGGTGTATTTGGTACAACTAAAAGCGGCCAAAATGGCGCTTTAACAGGTTTAAGTGTATCCTCTGCAACTAAAAATCCGGCTTTCACCTCCAAAAGTACTCCGAGCCAATTATAATTGTACAGAATGCAGCTATCGCAGCTATTCTGGTTTTGGGCTGCCTTTTAACTGTACCAAATACATCAAAAAAGAGCCTCTATAAAAGAGACTCTTCCCGCAAAACCGGCTGGCCCGCCGGTTCTGACACTTCTATTTGCTGCGCACCTCAAAGATGGCGAACTTCAGATAATGCCCCTCGTCCACCCCGAGAATCTGCGGATGGTCCTTGCCTGCGGCCCGCCATTCGATCAGTCTCAGCACCTTGCCGGCATCCTTGGCCGCTTCCATGATCGTATCGAGGAACAGCTGCGGCTGCATGTGGTACGAACAGCTGGCCGTGACCAGATATCCGCCGTCATTCACCAGCTTCATGCCCTGCAGATTGATGTCCTTGTAGCCGCGTACGGCACCTGCCACTGCACTTTTGGTCTTGGCAAAAGCAGGCGGGTCCAGAATCACGACATCCCACGTGCGTCCGCCCCCGGCGGTCATCGGCTTCGCGGTGTCCGCCTTGGCAGCCGGTTTGCTTGCGGTTTTCCCTTCTGCCGCTGCGCCGCCCGTAGCGCGCTCGGTGCGTTCCTCCTGACCCTTCACCTGATTGCGCAGAAAAGCAAATGCATCATCTACCACGAACTCCACCCGGTCGCTGAACCCGTTGATCTCCACATTGGCCTTCGCACTCTCGATGGCATGCGCGGATACATCCAGGCAGGTTACCTTCTTGGCACCATACTTGCAGGCATGCAGTGTGAAGCTTCCTGTATGCGCAAAGCATTCCAGGACAGTTGCACCGTCCCAGTACGGGAAGGAGACCGGCTTGCCGCTTTTGTTGACTGGCAGCGTCTGGAGTGTACCGTCCTCTGCCTCTATACTCTGCAGTGTGATTCCGCTGCGTCCGCCCCAACCCTTCATCAGCGGAGCTATGGACGCCCTGTTCTCCCGCTGATCGAAGAAGTAGCCAGTCTTCTGCCCCTCTTCAATATCGACGATGACCTTCAGCCCGTTCTCACTTACGGTAATGTGGCGCGGGCATTCGCCGTAGAGCACACCCGTGGTCTGTTCCAGTCCCTCCAGCTCCCGCACACTGACATCGCTGCGCTCATAGATGCCGCGCGGCGCCACCACCTGCACCAGCGCCTCCACAATCTCGGAGCGGTGCTGATCCATAGCCAGTGTCAGCAGCTGCACCACAAGGACTTCACCGAAGCGGTCAATGATCAGCCCCGGCAGAAAATCCGCTTCCCCGTAGACCAGACGATAAGCGTCCGCCCCAGGCAGGAAGCGTTCCCTGTGCCGCAGACAGTCCTCGAACCGCTGTGCAAAAAACGCCGTGTCCATCGCCGCCAGCTTGTGCTGCGACAGAATTCTTACCCGGATCTGCGAAGCCGGATTATAGTACCCGGTAGCCAAGTACCGCCCCTGATGGGTCAGAACATCCACCAGTCCGCCTGGCTGCGGATCTCCGTCTACAGATGCTACTTCACTGGCGAAGACCCATGGATGGCCCTGCTCCAGTCTTTTTTTACGGTTGCGTTCCAGAATTACTGATGCCAATACCTTCAACTCCCTATTCTTGTTGCCAGATTAATATACATGTCCTATGCCTGGCGTTCATATATTGGTACAACCCCCGTAAAATCACCCCACAAAGTGAGGCTTTAACTTCGATGATGACTCAGGTACTTTGCGGGGACCCCGAAACAATATAAATTCTATCAAGTGGAAACGGCTTTGCCGTCCTCTCAACGACGGTACCGTCTCAGCGAGAAACAAAAGGAGCCTGTCCTTATGATCCGTGAACTGTTATTCCCTGTCCTCTACGGTCTTGTCATATTCCTTGCCGGTATGAAGGTGATGGAAGCCTCACTGTCGCGGCTGGCCGGTCCGCTGCTGAAACGCAGCCTGCACAAGGCTACCTCCACACCGGCCAAAGGCCTGATCGTCAGCGCCCTGCTGTCGGCGCTGCTACAGAGCAGCACCGCAGTAACGGTGCTGACCATCGGCATGGTCAATGCCGGGCTGCTGACCTATGCCCGCACGCTTGGCATTATTCTCGGCAGCAACATCGGCACCTGCCTGACAACGGAGCTGATCAGCCTGCAGATCAGCACGCTGGCCGCGCCGCTGCTGATCGCGGCGCTCTGCCTGTGGGCCGCCGCCGTGATGGCTGGCGAGCTGGCCCCGCAGTCCCGGCGGCTGCTTGAGCTCTGCCGCCGGATCTCGGGACCGCTGCAGTTCATCTGCCTCGCGGTCACCGGCTTCGCGCTCGTCCTGTGGGGCATCGCGGTCATGCAGTCCATCGGCCCCGCCCTGGAAGGCAGCGCCCTGTTCCGCTGGTTTCTCGGGCATGCCGCAACCAGCGCACTTTGGGGGCTGGCCGCCGGGGCTGTGCTGACGGCGATGGTGCACAGCAGCGCCGCAGTTATCGGCATGGCGATGGGCCTCGCCGCCAGCGGTGTGATGCCCCCTGCGCTTGGCATCGCCATCGTCCTCGGTGCGAACATCGGCACCTGCGTCACTGCTGTCATTGCCGCCATTGGCAGTACGCCTTCCGGCGTATTCGTCGCCTGGTCGCATGTGACACTGAATGTCGGCGGCGCCTTACTCTTTCTACCCTTCATCCAGCCTCTGCAATCCCTGTCCGCCTGGATCGGCGGCGGCCCTGCAGCCCAGCTCGCCCACGCCCAGACCATTTTCAACGTCATCTGCTCGCTGGGAGTACTCCCGTTATGCTATCTGCCCGTCTGGTCCCGGCTGGAGCAGCGGCTGTAGCCCTGAGCCTTCCAAGAATCGTAATCGCAGTCCTCATTATACTTCAAATCCGCCGGACAGTACTAATCCAATCTGCAAGGGAAGCATAATCAACAAAGGCGAAATTCACGCAAGCCTATAGAAAAAAGACCTAGGGCGCCATCGCCCCAGGTCGATATTTACATCAGCTTCTTAAGCTTATCCAGCGGCAAATGTACAGGTCTTCTTGTTGCTGCTCAAACCGCTGGCAGCATTACACTATTTCACACTAACATATACCGAGACTGTCTTGGTTCCCAGTTTTCCTTTAATAGATGCGCTCCCCTTGCTCACTGCTGTAATCTGCCCGGTAGCACTTACCTTGGCGACAGCAGGTTTGGAGCTGGTCCAGACCATGCTTCCTGTGACAACTGCAGTGCGGCCGGTATCATACAGCGCGGTTACCACTACGTTTTTGCCTGCGCCCGGTGCAAGATTCAGCCGGTTCTCACTGACCGTAAGCTTCATCAACTTGGGAACAACCGTAATCTTAACCGTCGCCTGAATGCCCTGGTAAGAACCAGTCAGGGTTGTAGTTCCCTCAGCCAACGCTTTGACCGAAGTCCCGTTAATGGCGGCCACAGCAGGGTTCGAGGATTCCCAGTTCATTGCACTCGAGAAGTTGGCAGATTTACCGTTTGAAAAGTATCCGGTCGCCTTAATGGACTTGGAGGCCTTAATGTTCATTTCCAGCGTTGCCGGGTCTACCACCAGCTTCACGACCTTCTGTTCAATCGTTACCGGAACACTGAGGGTCTTGTTGGAGTAGGTCCCCTTCAGGGTTGCCGTACCTTTGACCAGTCCCTTGATGGTCTTCGCAGTGCTTGTCTGCTTAAGAACAGCATTGCTGCCGCTCAGCTCCCACTTAATGCTTCCCGATACGTCCAGCTCGTCGCCGTTCTCCAATACAGCCTGGACAGCAGGCAACTGCAGTTCTTCACCAATGACTACACCGAGTGCTCCATCCGGCCCAATCAGGACCAGCACTTTGTTCTGAACCGTTACATTAAACTGAACTGTCTTAGACCGGATGGCTGTAGCGGAAGCGGAGGTCACTTCTCCGTTCTTGAGCTTACCCGTCAGAATAGCTGTGCCTGCCTTGCCGCCGACAAACTTTCCGTCCTTAATGGACACAATCTCTTCATTCGCGGAGACCCACTCCATCTGATCGCTAATGTCAAGCTTGGTTCCGTCATACTTGGTTCCGTTCACCTTCGGCAAGCTTACTGCATCCGCCGTGTATATTTCCTGCTCCGTCTTCTCCAGTCCCAGCTCAGTCAGGGTCGGATAGACGGTAATCTTGAAGCTTTTGCTGATTCCCAGATAGCTGGCCTTAATGATTGAGGTTCCTACTGCTTTCCCCGTAACAGTGGCATAAGCGTTGCCTGCATCTGCCGTATTGGCAATTACTGTAGCATTCATCAGGTTATCCGAGGTCCAGACTGCAGACGCTGTTTCATTCGAGGTCGAATTGACGGCATTACGCATTTCTGCGGTTACATTCAGACTCTCCCCCAGGAAAAGCGACTGGTCGCCGGAAGGCTTCAGCACAAGCGCTTCATAAGGTGCACGCACATAGACATCCACCGACTGGGTGACACCCAGGCAGCTTGCGGTGATGACCGTTTTACCCACACCCAGGATGGTAATCTCGCCGTTCTTAACAGTAGCTACGCCCTCACTGGAGCTGCTCCATTCCACCTCATTGCCCAGGGTAGTCTCCTGACTTGCCGAAGTGGCTTTGGTCTTGGCTATCAGCTTGACCGGATTGTCCCCGACCAGCATTTCCATTTCCTTGATGGTGTTGTTCTTCATGTCTTTCAATACAATAGCGGCATAAGGAAGCACTACCTCCGCTTTTAAAATCTCCGTTAATCCTTTGTACTTGGCGGTAATGGTAGCCTTACCTTCACCGACCAGTGTAATCTTGCCCGCAGCAATAGTCAGCACGCCCGTATTCGAGCTGCTCCATTCTGCATCCTTCGTGACATCCTTCTCCGCAGTGGCCGAAGTTCCGCCGATGGCGGTTGCCGTAACAGACAGCAATTCATCTTTATCGCCTAATTTATAGCTGCCCTCTGTGCTGCGGGTCAACTTCAGTTCCTTGAAGGAGTGAGTGACCGACACCTCTACAGAGGCTATCGCATTATTGTAGGTTGCTGTGATCATCGCCGTTCCAGCACTTACCGGTCTAAGCTGGCCATTGAGTACTGTAACTACTTCAGTCTTGGAAGAAGTCCAGGTCGCGGCTGCTGTTACATCCCGTTTCGATGCGGAGCCCTCCACATTGGCATATACCTTAAGCTGCTTCGGTGACTGGCCCATGGTAAGCTCAACCTTGGCTGCGCTGTCGAATTCAATAGAGACAGTGTCTCCAGCAGCGGCAAAGACGTTTACCGGAAAAGCGGCTACAACGAGCAATATCATAATGAGGAGCGTTTTTGTCATTTTCCTGTACACGGTCATCTGTTCTCTCCTTAGACGGTCTGATTATCGGTGGACTTTTTTCCCACTCTCTTCCACTATATCGACAAATCCGGCCCAAGTCTTTACCCCATTTTCCGTATTTCACGAATCCCGGGCAAATTCAGGTCTTTGTAACTATATGAATTGTATATAAAAAGCACTTAAGATTAGCAATTGAAGCATGGTCATCGTTGCGGTGAACATTTGGCCCTCCGGCCGCTATTGTATTTAGATTTCTTGATTAGAACCGCTTCTCGCGGTAGAAATCAAAATAAAAAGGCGGACGCTATCGCTCCTACAGTTTCAAATTCCCCCTCCACTTCTTTTGCTTTTTTGTTGATTTCTGTATTTTTTCAAGTCCAATTTAAATAGATAATTACGGGCTAACGAAAAAAGGATGTCCTCCTGCCGCCGAAGGCACAGAAGACATCCTGTAACAGTCTGTCCGGTCAAGGGGTCGGCACTGCCCGGCTAACACTAACAAGCTCGCCGCGGCATTCATTCACGCCGGCTTCAGTTACCTTCACCTGGCACAACTCGCCCTGCAGCGAATCGTCGCCGCCAAACAGTACCTGGAGATAGTTGTCGCTGAAGCCGTGCTGTATGCTGCGTCCTGCCGAGCCTTTGGCGGCCCGTTCTGGAATGACGGACAGCGTCTTGCCGACGAACCGCCGGGCATAGGCCAGCTGCATCTCTTCTGAGAGGTCTATCAGCTCCTGAACACGCGCATTCTTGATCTCCTCATCCACCTGATTCAGCATCCGCGCAGCCGGGGTTCCGGTCCGTTTGGAATACGGGAAGACATGCATCTCCGAATAGTTGACCGCCTTCATGAAGTCGTAGCCTGCCCGGAACATCTCATCCGTCTCACCCGGGAAGCCGACGATCACATCGGTTGTGATCCCCACATCAGGCATGGCCTCTCGGATCAGCTGCATTTTAGCAAAATACTCTTCCGTGGTATACTTCCGGCGCATCGCCTTCAGTACCTCGTTATGGCCCGCCTGGAGCGGAATATGCAGATGGCGGCACATCTTGGTGCTGCGGTTCAGCACCTCCAGCAGCTTCTCGTCAATCTGGCTCGCTTCAATAGAGCTGATGCGAACACGTTCCAGCCCGTCCACCTTATCCAGCTCCCAGAGCAGGTCGGAGAGACGGTAGTTGTCCAGATCATCCCCGTACCCGCCGGTATGGATGCCGGTCAGCACGAATTCCTTGTACCCGGCCTCCACCAGCTGATGCGCCTGGGCGACAATCGATTTCGGATCACGGCTGCGCGAGAGACCACGCGACCACGGAATGATGCAGAAGGTACAGAAGTTGTTGCAGCCGTCCTGAATCTTCATGAACGCCCGCGTCCGGTCAGCGAACCCGGGCACATCCATCTCCTCGAACTCACGAGTCTTCATAATGTTGCGGACCGCATTCACCGGCTGGCGCGACTCCTGAATATTCTTCACATGCGTCATGATCTGTTCACGGTCCTGGTTGCCGATCACCAGATCGACTCCGGGAATATCGAGAATCTCTCCAGGTGAGGTCTGCGCGTAGCAGCCGGTAACAGCTACGATCGCCTCGGGATTGCGGCGGACCGCCCGGCGGATCATCTGGCGGCTTTTTTTGTCGCCTGTATTGGTCACCGTACAGGTGTTAATCAGATAGACATCGGCGGAACCCTCGAAATCTACCTGCTCATATCCATCATTCTTAAAGAGCTGCCAGATGGCCTCGGTATCATAGAAATTGACTTTGCAGCCCAGTGTATAAAAAGCTACAGATGGCATGTTTTAAGCTCCTCCCATTTCTCCGGATTCATATAAAATGCAGGCGGCGGCAACCATACCTGCGGTTTCACAGCGCAGAATACGCGGCCCCAGCCCGACAGAGACTGCTCCAGCCTCCTCGGCCAGCCGGCATTCTTCCGTACTGAAGCCGCCCTCCGGCCCTACAACGATCATCACTTTGCCCGCAGCCTCCTGCGGAAGCGATGCCAGCCATGGCGCGGCTGCGCTGCGGAGCTGGAGGCCCTCTTCCTTCTCATAGCAGAAATAGACGGCGTCATAGCCGCTGAAGCTCTGAAGCAGCTGCTTCCAGCTAAGCGGTGAATGCACCTGTGGAACAATATTCCGGTGCGCTTGTTCAGCAGCCTCCTTGCAAATTTTGCGCCAACGCTCTACCCGCTTACTCTCCTTGCGTTCATCGTACTGCACAATCGTCCGCTCTGAGAGGAACGGCGTGAAGGCTACAGCTCCGATCTCCGTGCATTTCTGAATGACTGTCTCCAGCTTGTCCCCTTTGGGCAGACTCTGGGCGACAGTAATCTGGATGCGCGGCTCATGAGTCATGGCCAGAGGCTCCAGTATGCTCACGGTGACCAGGCCGATCTCTATATCAGCAATCTCGGCCAGTGCCTCGCGGGACACACCGTCGCTGACGATCAGCTTGTCCCCGGCCTTGCCGCGCATGACCTTGGCGATATGGCGGGCGTCTTCACCGTCAATGGTAACCTTGTCTTGTCCGAACTGTGCCGGAGTTACGAAATAACGCTGCATCTCTCAACCTCATTCTGTCCGTTATTCAGCGTAAAAGCGGCGTAGTCCCCGCCAAATCAGGTCCCGGCCGCCGCTTCACACGTATCATTCATCTACTTAATAATCACATTATATTCTACAACGTTTGCCATGCACTGAACAGTCCCTGTCCGTAATGCCGTACTCAGACCCCGAACATCTTTAGGAACAGCTGGAAGAAATCGTTGCCCGTACGAGTCGCCCAGTAGCTAAGCGGTTCTATCGTATAGGCACGCAGACCCGGAATGAAGATGATCAGCAGGAAAAGGAAAACCGTATACTGCTCATACTGCTGAAGCCTTCCCCGGATCGGACGCGGTGCGATATCCTCTACGATCCGGTAACCGTCCAGCGGCGGCAGCGGAATCAGGTTGAACACGAAGAGGAAGAAGTTGAAGTGAATGAACATCCCGAAGAACCAGATCAGCGCCCGTAGCACCTGCTCATTCTTGATTGAATCCATCGTGCCCGTTCCCACAAGAATCGCATAGATCAGCGCGCCCAGAATACCCAGCAGCAGATTGCTGATTGGCCCGGCGGCCGAGACGATGACACCCATCAGGCGGGGACGGCGGAAGTTATCCCGGTTCACGGGAACCGGACGCGCCCAGCCAAAACCCGCAATCAGCAGCAGAATGATACCGAAGAGATCAAAATGCACCGCCGGATTCAAGGTCATACGGCCCAGCAGGCGCGCTGTAGGGTCCCCGAATTTATTGGCAAAATAAGCGTGGGCGAATTCATGCACCGTAAACGCAATAACAATCGTAATCAGAAAAAACGGAAGCTGCTGCAAAGGATATACTAAAATTTGATCCAGGGAACCCATGTCTACCTCTTTCCGGCTGTGAACGCCACCCAATCTTCTTCGCGGGTTACTTCTAAAATCTCGAAACCGGAAGACTTCAGCGCTTCCGCGACCAGCCCTTCCTTATCCTTATAAATCCCCGAGGTAATATAGATCCCCTCCGGCTGAAGCGCACGGTAGACATCGTCCGTGAACAGCACAATAATCTCGGCCAGAATATTTGCCACAACCACCCGGACCGGAAGAGTCACTCCCAGCCCGTCTGCCGCCGGCGCTACAACAGGAACGGCCTCTTGGTCAGCCCTACTGCTTGGCCGGGCTGAAGGCCACATCTCTCCGGCTGCGGTATCCGCCGCCCCCTCACCACCCAGCAGCGAGAGCAGATCGCTCTCCTTCACGGTGATTGCGGACTCCAGCCGGTTCAGCGCCACATTCTCGCGGGCACTCTCCACGGCGACCGGGTCCAGATCCAGCGCCAGGACGGAGGCTGCACCGAGCAGCATCGCTCCGACAGCAAGGATGCCGGAGCCCGTACCTACATCGATGACTTCGTCGCCGCTGACAATATGCTTCTCAAGGGCACGAAGGCACAGCGCCGTTGTTGGATGCGTCCCGGTTCCGAAGGCCATACCGGGGTCAATCTCAATGATTTTCTCATCGGCAGTGGCCGGGGTATATTCTTCCCAAGTCGGCTTAATAGTCAGCCGCCGGGAGACGCGCAGCGGCTTGAAGTACTGCTTCCAGGCATGAGCCCAATCATCCTCATCCACCGTCTTCCAGGAGATCTGTGCCAGCCCGGGGTCGATGCCGAATTCTCTCAGCTCTTCCACCCTTGGCGCCACCTCGGACACAACCGCGTCCATATCCACCGATTCCGCATAATATCCTTTAATGACCGCTTCCCCTTCGGGGATGTCATTGAGCGGTTCATCATATAATTCACCATAACGTGTATCCCGGGTTTTATTCAGCGTCCCGGATTCTTCAATAGAGACTCCGCCCGCTCCGGCTTCAACCAGCAGATTGGAGATCATCTCCTGTGCTTCCTCCGTTGTATGTACCGTCAATTCGTGCCATAGCATGGTAATGAATCCTCCTAAAAGTTTTGCGAGCATTACTGCACCCGACTTTGCTTCGCGCAAAACTCGCTTCGAAAGCATACACTTAGTTTGTGAGCGTTACTTCTCTCGATTCTGCTTCGAACAAACTTACTTCGGAAGCATAGACTCAGTTTTGGGAGCATAATGTCCCTCGAAGCTTATCTTAGCTAGTATAGCATTTCTTACCCGTTCAGCGCCAAACTGCGTTCAACTCTCTATAGCAGCCGGGGTGCTGCGGCAAAAACAATCCAGCGCATGGTCATCCACCATCCCGGAAGCCTGCATAAAAGCGTAACAGATCGTCGAGCCGACAAACTTCATCCCCTTGCGCTTCAGCGCCTTGCTCATCTGATCAGACTGTGGAGTGGTCGCAGGAACCTCGGCTCTGTTCTTCCAGTGGTTCACCACCGTCTTTCCGCCGACGAAGCTCCACAAATAACCGGCGAAGCCTCCCTCTTCCTCGCGGCAGATCTGCTGGTACACCTGTGCATTGGTAATCACTCCCTTAATCTTCAGACGGTTGCGGACAATCCCCGCATTTTGCATCAGCTCTTCGACTTTGTCCTCCCCATACAGCACGATCTTCTCCGGATCAAAGCCGTCAAAAGCCTCGCGGAAGCCCTCCCGCTTCTTCAGCACCGTATACCAGCTCAGTCCGGCCTGCATCCCCTCCAGCATCAGCAGCTCGAACAGCTTCAAGTCATCAACCAGCGGCTTACCCCACTCTTCATCATGATAAGCTATGTATACCGGGTCCGTGTTCACCCAATCGCAGCGCTTTAGTTCCACTTTGCCTCTCTCCTCTGCCTTATGATCCTTCAGCTATACACAAGCCGTATCTACTAACTGTATACGAAAAAAAGAGAAGAACACAAGGGTTCTTCCCGTTAAAATAATGTTACTATTGTCCTTGCAGCTGTACCCGTGTCTCTTTGTCCGGTTCATTGGTAGAATAGAAAAACATGTATATTGAAGCTTCTGTGCCTTTGAAGTCCTTGTACACATCGATGCTGTGATTGTTTCCGTCTCCGCGGAAGCCTACTGTCAAGATTTTACCCAAGATTCGATCTTTACCGGTGCCGATATGAGTCTGATTCACGCCGCCAAAATGCGGATCATCGCTCTTCATCTCTACATAGAGATCCGCACCTCGCATATAATAGGTCCACTGCACCGGATAACCGCCGGTTTGCCTGATTAGCGTCTGCTTCTCGCTGGAGATGTTGGTTAATTTCAGTGGTTTCTTGTCATCCTCATGCCGGGTAACCTTATAATTACCTACAAGCGTCATTGGCGTTGTCTTTGTAATCTCAAGATCTACAGGCCGCTCGAAACGCAGCGTTCTCAGATCCTTGTCCTCCGATGTCGAATACCACAATCCGCCTTCCAGCTTCCGTCCGCCTACCTCAAGAGTATAATTAACATAAGGCAGCTCAGCGAATTTGGCTTTAGTCCGGATGGACACACGGATTTGTGTAGGTGTTACTACCATTTGCTCAATCCGGTTACTGGCGTCTTCCGCTTCCAGCGGCAGATCCAGTGACGTCTTCATCGTGGCGCCTGCCATCTTCTGCTTACTGAGCTCGAAATCGAACGTCCATGGACCCTCAATATTGCGTTCAAGCTTGGTGTAGCTGAGTTTATAGGCTGTCTCCGCCTGAGGGACATCTACAGGATTGTAATACTGAAGTGAAGTGTATTCCCCGTTATCCCCCGGCCTGCCCATGGCACCTGGCTGAGAATTCTTGACAGGCTCTCCACCTCTGTATGCTATGATTTGCGGGTATGCCAAGCTCTTGGCTCCCTGATCATTAAAAATCGCTGCCGTGGACAGCATCAGACGCTCATTCCCTTCCTTAAAAGGCTGAACACTGAACGACTCCAGTCCATCCCGGTTCACCGGGAAGCTCTGCCGTTCCGGCGAGTCCGTATCCAGCTTCAGGTCCACCTCCTGCTGGGAGTATGACTGAATTCCTGTTGCGGTCAGGCTCACCTTGACCGTCTCCTGTCCCGGGCTCCAGTTCGTCTCGAAATAACCGTTATACCGTTTGTTTTTCTCATCCCACTGCTGGTAGTTGTATTCATTGTCGTCTCCGTTCCCTTTTGCGACCTTAAGGGACATTCCATTTACATTCCACATTCCATTGCCCTTGTCTCCCCCAACATCCAGACTATACAGAATTACCGTCCGGTTCTCATCTGAGAGCGCCGTATGTAGCGTTAGGGTTACTCCATCTTTGGTGATAGTCTGGCCAATGGGCTGACCCAGGTTCTGCTCCAGTGCCGCCTGTACACCGCTTCTATGGTTCAGCAGATTACCCCAGTCATACTGCACAGCCGCATACACAGGAACGGCCATCAGTACTACGCTGAAGGAGGCTGCGACAGTGATCTTACGCCAGTTACGGTGGCGGATCGGGCTGCCTGCTCCCGCACGGCTGCTGCCTTTGGATGATGCATATCGGGCCTGCTCCATTCTGCCCCACATTTGCTCGAAATCAGGGTAATTCAGCTCCTGATCCTCATTTAAGCGACGCTTTAACTGCGCTTCGGTTCTGTCCATATTCTTCGTCCTCCTTCGTTATAGGCTGAACGCCCGCTTCTTCCAGAATCCTCTTCATCATACGCAGCCCCTTGTGCTGTCTGGACTTCACGGTCCCCAGCGGAATATCCAGCATCCGGCGGATTTCCTCCAGACTGAAATCATGCATATACCGCAGAGTCAGCACCGCCCTGATCTTCGCCGGGAGCCGGGACATGTATCCCGCCCATTCCAGCTTCGTTTCCTTCTGCTCCACCAGCTTGTCTACCAGCGGCTGCGGATTCTCCCTGAACATATGGAGATGGGCCGTCAGCTTCTGCTGCAGGCTGTTCCTGCGCTTCAGATGGTTCAGGCAGGTGTTGACAGTGATTTTCATAATCCAGGCCTTCAGATATTCAATGCCCTGCCACTCGCTGCGAAAGAGAGTGATGAATACCTCCTGACACAGATCCTCAGCATCGGCAGCATCATGCACCATATAGTAGCAGGTGCGGTACACCTCCTTGCTATAGGTCTGGAATAATTCCTTGTTGTCCACTTGAGCATACCCTCCTTTCTTGTTTGTTCTGCTTCTTATAACAACTCCGGGCGGTAAAAGGTTCATTTTCAGCAGCATATCCAGCAATATGTACTAAAAAAGCAGCATGTCCACCTGAAATGAACAGGCTACATACTGCTTACGATAGATTGTACGCGAATAAAGGCTCCTCTTCAGAGCAAGCATAGCTTAGATAATGTTCATAACCTCGCGCGCCTGGTTGTCCAGCTCCTGCGCAGAGCTTGCGATCAGCGTGAATTCATCCAGCGCCACTTGAATCTGCTGCTGGCTGAGCTGCACATTATCCTGCACCTGGTTCAGTCCCGTGGATATTCTGCCGACCTCTTCCGTAATGGCCTGGACACTGTCCCGGACTTCGGTAATCTGATCCTGCACCATCGCGGACAGCTTTCTTACCTCTTTGGCCACCACATCGAATCCCCGGCCGAATTCTCCGGCATGTGCAGCCTCAATAGCTGCGTTCAGGGCAAGCAGATGGGTCTGGGAAGCAATATCACGGATGGTCTGCACTACGCCGCGGATCGCCGCAGCCTGCTTTTGCAGACTCAGCAGTGTTTCGGTATTCTCGCTCGATACCTCGGCAATCCTGTCAATACTCAGCAGCAGCTCCTGACTCCGTTCAATTCCTTTGTCCGCACGCTGATTGAGACTATCCGCCATTCCCTGCATCAGCTCCACGACATGGCTCATGTTGTTCTGTCTCTCCGTAATGTTGGTGGCCACCTTAGATACGCCGATGACATGGGTCTCTGTCTCATCAAACACCGGCATATATGTAGCTTCCAGCCAGACTGAATTCCCCTCTGCGTCCATCCGTTCAATTTTGTCCTGGAAGCTCCGGCCAGCCATTAAATTCTGCCAGAACAATTCATAATCCGGACTGTTCACGAATGAAGGGAAGCACAGCTGGCTGTGCTGCATGCCATACATATCCTCCGCTTTGTATTTCACCGACCGGGCAAAAATCTCATTGACGTAGGCGACACGGCGGTCCAGGTCAAACCGGATCATGGCGAGGTTCTTTTCCAAAGCTTTGACAACCAGTTCGTCTGTAACTACTTGGTCTGCTAGATTTTCCATGTTGACTGCTCCCTATACATCTCAATTTTAACTGATCTGCGAACAATATTCTCTTATTTCTATATACTCTTATTAACGGCTTTTCAGGCTTTTAAAATGATATGTTTTTTAATTCCCTATCTTAATCCCCCATACGTTGCCCTTCCGATACGCAGCTGCTTCCTGCAACTCTGGAAGTCTCGTATCCTGCGGATAATGCCGCTCCAGATAATGGACGAAAACCTCGCGCAGGCCGATCTCCTTGTCCAGCTTGTTGAATTCATTGGGGTGCTTTTCCATTTCGGCGATGGAAGCTTCCCAGCCCCCCAGATCTGCCGCCTCCGACTGCTCTGATTGGACCTTATCAGCGAGCATTCGCAGCTCCCGGTAAGCTTGTTTTACTTTGGAGGAATAGACCTGCTTCTGGTTCAGAAAGGTTAACAGCGCAACCAGCAGCGCCAGCCCCACCCACATTATCACTGTATCCACTTATGTATCCTCCCGGCTTCGCATATCACTCCATTATACACGCCACAACACAAAAATACCCCACTTACGCAGGGTATCCATAGCAACATTTCGCCTGTTCATCTCTTCTTGACTTTACTGAATTATTCCTTCTTCATGATCTCGTTCAGCTGCCGCTTGTCCGCCTCCCGGGAACGGTCCATAGCCTCTATATCATCCTGATCTGCTTCAGCCGCTGAGAATTCAACATCCTCGGCCTTCGCCTCATAGAGCATTTTCATTTTTTCGGTTTTGGAAAAGATTTTCGAGTTCTCTCTGTCCATAGCTTGCCATCAGCCTCCAATGTTTTTTCTAGTACTCTAAGCTTCACATCATTCCGCCGGCTTCCTCAATCAGTGATATCGCCTGACCATGGACAGACGCATCGACAATAACCGTCAGCAGAATATTTCTGCCTGTCGGTCCGCCATCCCCGCCGTGGCTCATTCCGCTCCCGCTCGTATGCGCTGCAGCTAATATGCCAGTATGGTCACTGACTGCCGTCATCGAATCCATGCTCGCCAAATTGCCGGTAACCGGATTCACTCCCGGCTCCTGCCCGCTCCCCCCAAACCGGCTGAACCGGTCAATCGAAATCTCCTCAGCACGCAGTGCCTGCAGCTTACGGGAGACCCCTTCCGCTTCTTCCGGGGTTTTGAAGTAAGCCAGTATACTTTTTTCAGACATCGGAATTCCCTGCTTTCTGCCTGGTATTCATTCGTTCAAGCTTACTTGGGTATTTTGGATTTTCGGACAGGAATTTATACATTTTGGTTCGCTGTGACTCCAGAGATTATTCGGACTTCCACCCTCTGATATCTACAGATTTCATAATTCTGAAGCCACACTTCTAAATTTCCAGCCCTGTTTTTCGCCCCGCACACATGTCAGTATTTATGACGAAAATTGTTTTTTCATCTGTTTTTTTGTATTTTTTTGTCTTTAATAATTTCATTAGTAGTTTAAAAAGCCTATTTGTGTCATGAAACCTCCCACATAAAATGAAAAAAATCTCAAATCACTATAAATTTTGTGTGGATTTTACAAATAACCAGTGGTAAAATCTTCTTAATATTTTTCCTAGTAATCTTGACGGAAATAAACCGGATTAATAGAAAAGGAGAATCCGTCTACTGTCTGTAGCAGGAGAGATGTAAGCCAGAACCAACATCATATTGTGGAGGGGATTACATTTGGAGTGGACAAAATTACCTCGTAAACTATCATTACTAACTTTATCTTTGGGTGTGGCTGCAAGTATGATTCCAGGCGCGGCATTCGCCGCCAGCAGCTTGAAGACACCCGTATCAGGCAATCATCTTCCAGCCTTGATTCCAGCGAATCAGCCTTATATTTCTCCACAGATTAACACCAAATCCTCAAATCTTGTCCGGGTTATCGTTCAACTCAGCGGTCAGCCTGCTGCCGTCGGCAAATATGCTGCCAGACAAGGGATTACAGCACTCGCCAATACAGCGACAGAAGCTGCGGTGAACAGCCAGCAGGATGAAGTACTTGATAAGGCTGAAGCCAAGAAGATTGACCTCACCGTCAATTACAAGTACGACACGATTCTGAACGGCTTTGAAGTCACCGTTCCGGCTAACAAAATCCCTGAGCTGGCGAAGATCTCAGGCGTGTCTTCCATTTATCCAAACAGCACCTGGTATGCTCTCCCTGATCAGACAGTGACCGAAGTGACTTACAGAAACGACAATGCTCCCCTGAAGCAGATTCATGCCGATTGGGCGGCCGACCAAGGTCTTGACGGTAAGGGACTGAAGGTCGGTGTGATCGATACCGGTGTCGACTATACGCATCCGGATATTGCAAAGGCTTATAAAGGCGGCTATGACTCCTTTTACCAGGATGAAGATCCTTATGAAGAAGTACCGCTGACTCCGGGGGAAGATAAAGAATATGGTGTAGGCTATGCGGGAACTTACCACGGTACGCATGTAGCCGGCACAATCATAGGTCAGTATGCAGCTAAAGGCGATGTTGCTCAAAAGGGCGTAGCTCCGGGAGCAAAACTGTACGTCTACAAAGTATTGGGCCGTAATATTGATAAGCCGAACACTTCCTCCGGATCTTCCGCTCAAGTCATTGACGGAATTGAACGTGCGGTCAAGGACGGCATGGATGTCATCAACCTGTCGCTCGGCTCCGATTCCGAGAAGGATGTGAACTCCCCGGATTCCATCGCGATTAATAATGCTGTACTCTCTGGAGTAACTGCTGTAATTGCGAATGGGAATAATGGAGAAGAAGGTTATTATTTCTCTATGGGCTCCCCGGCTGCTTCTCAATTGGCCATCTCAGTGGGTTCAGTAACCAGTCCTATTGATGCTTACTCCGGCGAATTTAAGGCAGAAATTTCCAACTCGGTAACTTCTGTTACTTATGATACCTACTTTCCATTCCATATGATGGCGTATGAGCTGGCAAATGATGATTTCGCGACTATCATTGGTACTAAGCCAGTACGCGTTGTGTATGCTGATCTTGGAGCAAAAGAAGATTACCCTGCCGAAGATATCAGCGGTTCCATCGTATTGGTATCACGTGGTGAACTGGGCTTTGCAGATAAAATTGCGAATGCTAAAGAGCGTAACGCTAGAGCAATCGTAATTTTCAACGGAAATGCCCAAAAGGTAGATGGTAAGAGTGAAGCTATTCTAGACGAAGACTACAAAGATCGTAGCGACTTCATCGGTGTGAATCTAGGTAATGGATATCAAAATATTCCTACTTTTGACATTAAAGGTTCAAAAGGGCGCCAATTAGCAAGAGCAATTCTGAAAAATGGAAACAATCCAACTTATTTCACTTTTAGTCCTGAATATCACCATGAAATGACGACTGGTGATACAATGAGTACTTTCTCATCGTTAGGACCGAACTTTGATGGTAATCTAAGCATCAAGCCGGACATCGTTGCTCCTGGTGATGGAGTATTGTCCACCTACCCTGCTTATGGCAAAGGCCATTCCGACACGGATTATTCTAAGGCCTATGCTCGCCTCAGCGGTACAAGTATGGCAACACCGCATGTTGCAGGTTTGTCTTTGCTCATTAAACAAGCCCATCCGGACTATACACCATTCGATATCCGTGCGGCACTAGCCAATACCGCAGTAGGTCTAACGGTTAACGGCCAACCACAAGATCTTTATCGACAAGGTCCAGGACGCGCCAATGTAGAAAATGCCATTAACACACCGGCACTGCTGCAAGCGATCGAGCCAATCTCCATTCTGGACAAGAACTTTATCGCTCAGAATGTGATCAACTACAATCCATCCACAAGCTTTGGCACATTGCTGCCAGGTTCTGAGGCTACGAAAGTTCTCCAATTGAAGAATACAAGTGATAATACGCTCACGTATTCTGCCTCCGTGGAATGGAACTATGGTGACCCCAAGGTATCTGCGGCTCTCGACAAATCATCAGTAACTGCTGCTGCCAAAGGTGCCTCCACGTTCAACCTGAAGGTCACCGTTGCTGCTGATACCGAGCCACAAATGCTGCAAGGCAATATCGTACTGAAAGCAGACGGACAGCCAACACTTCACTTGCCGTTTGCAATCAATGTAGATAAGACAACCGATCAACCTGATTGGGGTACAGGCATTCAAGAAGCTGCACTGAGCCAACCAATTGTTTACACCAATTCAAGTGCTGTTCTGAACTACAAGTTGAAGGCCGAAGATATTAACTACTATGAAGTGAATCTGATTGGCCTTGATGATACCAAAAAAGGCTCATTCCAAGTATCCACTACAGGATCACCGGATAAATTCTTTGAGCCTGGCAACTATAGCACGGTTATATCATCCACCTATCACCCATATGACCACAACGGCGACCCTATTCTGGATGCCAATGGAAACCCTGCCGTAGCCAGTCTGGGCGATGGGGTCTACAAGCTTGAAGTACTCGGCATTAAAGCCAAAGATAACACCAAACCGATCAAGATAGACTATAACAAAGACACATACTACAGCACCTACACCTCATTCCGCTTTATTACTGACTCTGGCAGTGGAAGCAATGGTGGCGGCGGTAGTGGCGGTGGTGGCGGTGGCGGCTCTGTAGTAACACCGACACCTGTGGTAGTACCTGGCGCTGTAAAATCTCTTGTTGAAGAAGGCGTTCAACAGGTAACGGTAACACCTATAACTGCATCGAAGGATGGCGTAACGACAGTAACCGTCAGCGACAGCGACCTGAAGGCCGTTCTGGCCAAAGCCGCTACTGTCAAGACAGCCGTTGTTGTATCTCTTATCAGCATCTCAGATAAGTCTGCTGAACTGAGCCTGACTGCTGATCAGGTGAAATTACTGGCTGCCATCCAAGCAGGCAGCACCATTATCGTTAATATTGGCGGATCTGCTGTAGCCTTGCCGGTATCCTTGCTTGCGGCTTCCCCTGCAGGCCAGAGCTTGAAGCTAATAATCAAGCAAGAGCCGGATGCTGCCAGCAAGCTGATTGCAGGTACTCCGGGTGCCAAGGTCATCGGAACACCGGTATCCTATGAAGCTTCATGGACTACAGCAACAGGCAGCACTTACCTGAACGTTCCAACCAACGTGTTCATCAAGCGCACCTTTACTGTACCTGGGAAGATTGAATCGAAGACTGCGGGTGTACTGTTTGAGAAAGATGGACTGGTGACCCCGGTTGCTTCTGTCTTCACACCACAAGCCGATGGAACAACCCTTGTGACCGTAAGCCGTCCAGGCTTCTCCGTGTATGCAGCAGTCAGCAAACCGGCAGCAGCCTTCACTGACATCGCTAATTCCAAATCAGCTGTTGCCATCCAGACCTTGGCCGATAAGCTGATTATCCAAGGAACTTCGGCAACTACTTTTGCACCGCAGAGCAACCTGACCCGCGCCGAGTTCACAGCACTCTTGACCCGTGCACTGGGTCTGCGAACAGATGCCAGCGTAACCTTCTCCGATGTGAAATCAACGGACTGGTACGCCAAGGATGTCGCCGCAGCCTCCAAAGCCGGTCTGATTCTGGGTATCGGAGGCGGCAAGTTTGCACCTACGCAAAAAGTAACCCGTCAGGAGCTCGCTGTCATTCTGGACAGAGCAGTGAAACTGACAGGCACTGAACTGAAGGCTGTTGCTAATCCTTCGTTCACAACCTACTCCGACAGCGCTAAGGTAGCCCCTTACGCCAAGGACAGTCTGCAAGCCCTGACCAAAGCCGGTGTCTTCGCCAGTGAATCGGGAGTCGCCTTCAATCCGGCCGCTCCGGCAACACGTGAGACAGCAGCCGCTGCACTCTATGAATTGCTGAGCAAGACTGGATTGATCGAGTAGTAGAATAAGCTTAAGAGGCTGTCCCAGTAGTCATTACAGACTACTCGGGACAGCCTCTTTGTTAGGTTAAGAGCTGTTTGAGCAATGGAACAGACGCTGCTGCCATAACGCGCATACTACCTCTGATTGCATTTGCTACATTAGATTCCCCTTTAATTCGTCCTAATATATATTCTGTTGCAGCAAATACAACAGAACCACAAATACAATAAACCCCAATAAAAACAGCGCCCCGTCTCCACTAATGGAGACGGGGTGCTGTTCTACAAGCTTTTCCATCCTTATTTCACATTACCTAAAAGTTCAGTCTCCCCGAAAAGCCCGCTTCACACGGTCAAAGAACGACTGTTCCTGCTCATGCGTGTTCTCTCCGTTGTGGGAGGCGAACTGGCGGAGCAGGTCCTTCTGCTCTTCGCTGAGCTTGCTAGGCGTGACTACGATGACACGGACATGCTGGTCACCAACGCCGTTACCGCGAAGATGCGGAACTCCTTTGCCTTTGAGGCGGAAGAAGGTCCCGGTCTGAGTGCCTGCCGGGATCTTGAGCTTCACCTTCTCGGTCAGCGTTGGGATCTCAATCTCGTCACCAAGCGCCGCCTGAGCGAACGTCAAGGGAACCTCGCACATAATATCGTTGTTCTCGCGCTCGAAGAAATCATGATTCTTCACGCGGATTACAATGTACAGGTCTCCAGCCGGGCCGCCGCGTGTGCCGCCTTCGCCTTCACCAGTCATGCGCAGCTGCGCGCCGTCATCTACACCGGCAGGGATACGCACATGAATCTTGCGCTGTCTCTTCACCTTGCCCTGGCCTGCGCAGGTGGTGCATTTCTCTTTGATGATTTTGCCTGTGCCGCTGCAATTCGAGCAGGGACGGCGGTTACGCATCTGTCCAAGCGGTGTATTCTGCACGAATTCCTGCTGCCCGCTGCCGTGGCAGACGGAACAGGTCTCCGGCTTCGTACCCGGCTTGGCCCCGGAGCCAAAGCAGGTATCGCAGGTCTCTGTGCGCGGAATGGTAATATCGGTCTCTTTGCCGAACACCGCTTCCTTGAACTCAATGGTCATCGTATACTGCAAGTCCCCGCCGCGCTGTGGGGCATTCGGATCACGCCGTCCACCGCCGCCGCCGAAGAACATATCGAAGATATCCCCAAGACCGCCGAAATCTCCGCCCCCGCCGCCAAAGCCGCCGCCCATTCCCTGATTAGGGTCAATATGCCCATATTGGTCATACCGCGCGCGCTGTTGCCCGTCGCTCAGAACGTCATAGGCTTCCTTCACCTCTTTGAACTTAGCCTCAGCATCACTGGCCTTATTCACATCGGGATGGTACTGGCGCGCCAGCTTGCGGTAGGCCTTCTTCACTTCGTCTTCTGAAGCATCTCTTCCGAGGCCCAGAACCTCATAATAATCACGTTTATCTGCCACTGCTTTCACCTCCGCACATCGTCAATTGTCCCTGTATACATGGTAAAAGGAAAGCCAAAACACGGGATGCCCCGGTCTTGACCTTCCCTCTCACCACATTAGAACTTATCGTCTAAGGTTACCCTTGATTCTTCTCATCGTCAACCACTTCGTAATCCGCATCTACCACATTATCCTTCTTGGCATTGCCTTCAGAAGCATCCTGGCCCGCTTCAGCGCCCTGCTGTTCCTGTGCAGCCTGCTCATACAGCTTCACGGACAACTGCTGTACAATCTCATTCAGCGCCTCTGTAGCAGCATTGATTTCTTCCAGGTTGTCGGTTTCAAGTGCAGCCTTCACTTTGTCCTTAGCTTCATTGGCTTTGTCGATCTCGGAAGCATCGACCTTGTCGCCCAGATCCTTGATTACTTTATCTGTGGAGTATACGAGCTGGTCAGCACCGTTCTTGGCTTCAACCAGTTCTTTACGCTTGCGGTCTTCCTCAGCGTGCAGCTCGGCATCCTTCATCATCTGTTCCACTTCTGCGTCGCTCAGGCCGCTGGAAGAAGTGATGGTGATCTTCTGGCTCTTGTTGGTGCCTTTATCTGTAGCAGAGACATTAACGATACCGTTGGCATCGATGTCGAAGGTAACTTCGATCTGCGGTACGCCGCGCGGTGCCGGTGGAATCTCGTTCAGCATGAAGCGTCCCAGCGTCTTGTTGCCGTTCGCCATCTCGCGTTCACCCTGCAATACGTGAATTTCCACGCTAGGCTGACTGTCTGCGAAGGTCGAGAAGACCTGCGATTTGCTTGTAGGGATCGTAGTGTTACGCTCAATCATCTTCGTGAACACGCCGCCTGCAGTTTCAATACCGAGGGACAACGGAGTTACGTCGAGCAGAACTACGTCTTTTACATCACCAGTCAGTACGCCCGCTTGAACAGCAGCACCCAGGGCTACTACTTCATCCGGGTTAACGCCCTTGTGAGGCTCTTTGCCGGTAAGCTTCTTGATCGCATCCTGCACGGCAGGAATACGGGTGGAGCCGCCGACCAGTACGATTCTGTTCAGATCCGCAGGCGTCATTCCGGCATCCTTCAGCGCTTGACGTGTAGGTCCCAGTGTGCGCTCAACCAGACTTGCAGTCAGCTCGTCGAACTTGGCACGGGTCAGGTTGATCTCCAAGTGCTGAGGCACTCCGTCAACTACCGTGATGAACGGAAGCGATACTGTAGTTGTGAGTACGCCGGACAGCTCTTTTTTCGCTTTTTCCGCAGCATCCTTCAGACGTTGAACTGCCGCCTTGTCTTTGCTCAGGTCAATGCCCTGCTCTTTCTTGAATTCAGCGACGAGGTAATCCATAACCAGTTGGTCAAAATCATCTCCGCCCAGACGGTTGTCACCGCTGGTAGCCTTTACTTCAAAGAAGCCGTCGCCCAGCTCAAGAATGGATACGTCGAAGGTACCGCCGCCAAGGTCATAGACCAGGATCGTGTGATCTTCGGATTTCTCCAGACCGTAAGCAAGAGCAGCTGCTGTTGGCTCGTTGACGATACGCAGCACTTCAAGGCCGGCGATTTTGCCTGCATCCTTGGTAGCTTGACGCTGGCTGTCATTGAAATAAGCAGGAACTGTAATAACCGCCTGAGTCACAGTCTGGCCCAGATAAGCTTCAGCATCGGATTTCAGCTTCTGAAGAATCATAGCCGAGATTTCCTGAGCAGAATAGTCTTTGCCGTCAATGCTTTCTTTGTGGCCTGTACCCATGTGACGCTTGATCGAAGCGATTGTACGGTCCGGATTCGTAATGGCCTGGCGTTTCGCCGTTTCACCGACGATGCGCTCACCGTCTTTCTTGAAGCCTACAACCGATGGGGTTGTACGCGCGCCTTCCGGATTCGGGATAACGACGGCTTCGCCGCCTTCCATAACGGCAACGCAAGAGTTCGTGGTTCCTAAGTCAATACCGATAACTTTACTCACAGTAATGTGCCTCCTCAGAAATAATGTGAAGCCCGGGGCTTCATCCATTTATATTATGGTGGAAATTAATTTCACAAGCTCTACCCGCTTATCTTATATAGAACAGAACTACATGCTGACTTTGACCATGGCCGGACGAAGAACCTTATCCTTCAGGAGATAGCCCTTCTGGACCTCTTCCGTCACGATACCTTCCCCGTACTCCTCGCTCTCCACCTGCATGATCGCCTGATGATATTCAGGGTTAAAAGGCTGTCCTACCACTTCCATAGCTGTAAGTCCTTCAGACTTAAGGACTCCCTCCAGCTGACGGAAAATCATATTCACGCCTTTGATGAACGCTTCAGCGTCTGCACCTGCTGCAGGTGTCGCCAGTGCACGTTCAAAGTTATCCATTACCGGAAGCAGTTCGGTTACAAGCTTAGACGTTGCGTACTGCGCCAGCTCTTCCTTTTCTTTTTGGGTCCGGCGGCGGAAGTTATCGAAATCAGCCTGCACACGCAAGGTGCGCGCCTGATGCTCATCTGCCAGCTCCTGCAGCTTTCTGTATTCCTCATTGCCTGAAGCCGCCTCGACGGCCTCTTCAGCCGTGAATGAACCGCCGCCCTCTGTGGTATCAGCCTCTTCAGCCGCGTGATTCTCATTCACACTAGGATCATTCTTCTCATTCATTTCCTGAACCTCTTCCTCTTTCAAGTTGTCTTCACCTCCTTAATATCATTCACATGGACTAGTACACTCTGTTCACTTATACCAGTGTGCCAGCATCGCTGTCAAATCCCGGGACAAAATCCCCAGAATACCCATTACACGTGCGTACTCCATACGGGTCGGACCCAGGATGCCGATGCTCCCCAGCGGCTTGCCGTCCAGTGAATAGGTGGCGGTAATCAGACTGCAGTTGGCAAAAGCCTCATGCTTATTCTCTGTACCGATGCGCACCTGCATTCCTGCTCCGCTGCTGGCCGGGGTGAGCATTTTGAGCAGCGTGGGCGTTTCCTCCAGCAGATCGAGAATCGTCTTGACCTTGTCGACGTCCTTGAACTCCGGCTGGGTCAGCATATTCGTGGCTCCGCTTAAGTAAATCCGCTGATCTTGGTCGCTCTCAAGCGCCTTATCCAGCACCTGCATTAATTCTTCATAGTGGGAGATGTGGCGCTGCATTTCTTCGCCCAGCTCGGAATAAAGCTGACTCTTCAGCTTGTAGAGCGGTACATTGACCAGCTTGCTGTTCAGCAGATTCACGACCTTCTCCATCTCGGACACAGAAATCTCCGGAGGAAGACTCACGGTTCGGTTCTCTACCTGCCCGGTGCTGGTAACGATAATCGCTACAGCGGTCTTGTCATCGAGCGGAAGCAGCTGGAAATGGCGCAATGAAGTATGAAAAACCTCCGGTCCCAGCAGGATGGAAGTATAATTCGTCATATTGGACAGGATCATTGCCGCATGTTGGATAACCTGCTCTGTAGCATTCAGCTTCTCGGCGAAAAAAGCGCGGATCGTGCCCAGTTCGGCCGTTTCGGCGGAATTCCACGGTACCAGATGATCCACATAATAGCGGTAGCCCTTATGGGACGGGATTCTCCCTGCCGACGTATGAGGTTGCTCCAGATAACCCAGATCCTCCAGATCGGCCATTTCGTTGCGGATCGTGGCTGGACTGTAGCCCACATCCCCGCGTTTCGAGATACTGCGCGAGCCCACCGGCTCAGCGGAAGAAATATAGTCATCTACAATAGCATTCAGTATCATTCTCTGGCGTTCAGTTAACATGTCATTCCCTCCTACCCGGCTGTGGCTCCGATTCGTTAGCACTCTAGTGAGATGAGTGCTAACCACTAATACAAAAATACCAAACTGACCTCGCCATTGTCAAGTGAGTTCAGCAACTTGATTGCGCCTATTTTAGTCAAAGCAAGATAACATCCATACATCCATCAGGCATCATTGTTGTACGTTGTGCAGCTTCGAGGGATGTGATCCCCTTGCATTTGGTGAAATCATGTATAAAATACAGGAATTCTCTTGCCAAGGCGCTTGAACTACGTACAATCCTGCTTTTCCTACAACAATTTGGAGTTAGGGCCGCTAGGTGGAAGAAGATGTTGTATTATGGGCAGGAATCACCATGGCGCCACCAGGCAATGCCCCCTTGCTTATGTTTAGTATCCTTAGGTACTCCTCATATCTGCAAAAAACCACTGTCACCCTGAAGCATCAGCTTCCCGGGAGAACAGTGGTTTCTTATTATATAGTTTACCGGGGGCTATAGCCCGCCGGATCAGTCCAGTCTCTTCAGCACGGCGATCTCATCACAGGCATGCTGCTTCTTGCAGTTCACACAATCGGTCCAGACCTTCTCGGGAAAAATCTCCTTCTGCACCACATCGAAGCCGTTCTTAAGGAAGAAGTCCACGGCGTAGGTCAGCGCCATAATCTTCGGGATTCGCTGGCGTCTGGCTTCTTCAACCAGCTTCTCCAGGATCATCGAGCCTACGCCCCTACCCTTGCCTTCATCACGCAGTCCGATAGAACGGACCTCAACAAGGTCACTTCCGAGCCGGAACAAGGAACCGCAGCCGACAAATTTGCCGTTAATCTCGGCAATTACGAACTGGTCGATCTGGCGGGTCAGTGCTTGCCTTGAACGGGGCAGCATAATCCCCTGCCTTGCATACTCCTCTATCATCAGATACAGCGGCTCTACATCCTCCACCGTAGCATTTCTGCATATCACTTGCTGCTCTCCTGCTGGAGAAGCCTTTTGGAAATGATCCGTTTTGACAAGCACCTTGACTCACCCCTTGTTATTAATATGAATAAATATACAACACAGTGAATTACAATTCAAGAGGTATTTCAAAATTAAACCTCTGTCAAAGCACCGACAAATTCACCGAAAACATCGTTGCCAAACAGGATTCCCTGCTTGCTCAGGCGATAGTTGTCCCCGGACTGCTCCAGCAGCCCGGCCTTCAGCATTTTATGCAGCGGCTTTGCAAAAACAGCCTCCAGCGGTTTTCCGAATTGCGAGCGGAATGCCTGATCCGATATCCCTTCACGCATCCGCAGGCCGACCATCATGAAATCCTCCATCGCCTCCTGCTCGGAGACCTCAAAGCTGTCCAGACGCGGCAACCCGCTGCGCGAAGCCTCGTTATACGGGTTCACGCCCTTGATATTCATGTGCCGCTGACGGCCCACATATCCATGCGCCCCTGCGCCCAGACCGTAATAATCCTCGTTGCGCCAGTACGTGATATTGTGACGGCTCTCCAGCCCCGGCTTGGCAAAATTACTGATCTCATACTGCGTATACCCTGCGGCCTCCATAGTAGACATCAGCAGCAGATACATCGCCAGCTCATCCTCTTCATTCGGCAGCGGAAGCTTGTTCTTGTTGAACAGCGTATGGAACAGTGTGTTCTCCTCCACCTTCAGGCTGTAGATAGAATAATGTGGAAGATCCAGTGCCAGCGCCTTGTCGATGCTCTCTCTGAGCATATCCACCGTCTGGTTCGGCAGTCCGAACATCAGATCCAGCGACAGGTTATTAAGGCCGACCGCACGGGCATTCTCCAGACTGCGGTATACATCATTCACATCATGAATCCGGCCGATTCCGCTCAGCAGCTCATTCTGGAATGCCTGCACCCCGAAGCTGACCCGGTTGACACCGCCTTCCTTCATTACTCTGAGCTTGTCGATATCGGTGGTGCCGGGGTTAGCCTCCATCGAGAATTCAATGTGCTCATCCCACTGCGGGAAATGCCTGCGGACCGATTCCAGAAAATAAGCCATCTCATCAGGTTTGAGTACTGTAGGCGTACCCCCGCCGACAAAAATCGTCTTGATCACACCCGGAGGCGTGTGCTGCACAGTCAGTTCCATCTCACGGTCAAGCGCATGGAGATAGTCCATCACCGGCTGGTCCTTCAGCACGTAAGAATTGAAATCACAATAGAAGCATTTATTGGTGCAGAACGGGATGTGAATATATACGGCCTCAGGGGGACGGCCATGGTGTGCAGTGCTCGTAGCTGTATTCATTAGCTGTCTCCTTTGTTCTATTAATATACAGGCCTGCCACAGTACCTGCTGCTGAAAAGCAAGAAGAAACGGCTGCACCGCCCTGCGTAGGACGGCACCCGTTTCTGCGATAAACCGAAAGCTCCAGGGGGAGCTTATATGCTGCTACTCAATCTGAAGCACGGCCATGAACGCTTCCTGCGGCACCTCTACGCTGCCGACCTGCTTCATGCGCTTCTTCCCTTCCTTCTGCTTCTCCAGCAGCTTCCGCTTACGCGAGATATCGCCGCCATAGCATTTGGCGAGTACGTTCTTACGCATGGCCTTAACGGTCTCACGCGCAACCACCTTCGTGCCGACGGATGCCTGAATCGGCACCTCGAACATCTGGCGCGGGATAATGCCGCGCAGCTTCTCACAGATGACCCGGCCGCGGTTGTAGGCGCGGTCACGGTGAACGATGAAGGACAGCGCATCGACTTGCTCATTGTTCAGCAGGATATCCATCTTCACGAGATTGGACTGGCGGTAACCGGAGATCTCGTAATCATAGGATGCATAACCCTTCGTGCCGGATTTCAGCTGGTCGAAGAAGTCGTAGACGATCTCGGACAACGGAATCTCGTACGTAATAGTTACACGGTTGCTGTCCAGATACTCCATGTTGACGAATTCACCGCGTTTGTTCTGGCACAGCTCCATAACGGTACCCACGAAGTCGTTGGGTACAATAATTCCCGCTTTGACATACGGCTCTTCGATGAAGTCAATCGTCCCGATCTCCGGATAATGTGACGGATTGTCGATCTGAATGGTCTCCCCGTTCGTCAGCTTAATGCGGTAAATAACGCTCGGCGCGGTAGTAATCAGCGGCAGATTGAACTCGCGTTCGATCCGCTCCTGAATAATCTCCATATGCAGCAGTCCCAGGAAGCCGCAGCGGAAGCCAAAGCCCAGGGCGCTGGAGCTCTCCGGCTCGAAGCTCAGGGAAGCGTCGTTCAGCTGCAGCTTCTCCAGCGCTTCACGGAGATCATTATAATCGGAAGTCTCAATCGGATAGAGACCGCAATAAACCATCGGATTAATCCGGCGGTAGCCCGGCAGCGGTTCAGGCGTCGGATTCTTGGCATCCGTCACCGTATCCCCGACACGGGTGTCGCCTACATGCTTGATCCCGGCCACAATGAAGCCGACATCGCCGATGTTCAGCTCCGGTACAATGGTCATGCGCGGCATGAAGGCTCCAACCTCGATAACCTCAAAGGTTTTGTCAGTGGCCATCATTTTAATCTTGGAACCGGCACGGATACTGCCGTCCATTACACGGACATAAACGATAACGCCCTTGTAGGGGTCATAATGGGAGTCGAAGATCAGCGCCTTGAGCGGTTCTTCCGAGTTGCCTGTCGGCGCCGGAACCTGCTTCACGACCTGCTCCAGAATCTCCTTGATGCCGATGCCTGCCTTGGCGGAAGCCAGCACGGCTTCACTGGCATCCAGCCCGATGACATCTTCAATCTCCTGCTTCACGCGTTCAGCGTCAGCATTCGGAAGATCGATTTTGTTGAGTACCGGAAGAATCTCCAGATTGTTGTCGAGCGCCAGATACACGTTAGCCAGCGTCTGGGCCTCAATCCCCTGAGCTGCATCCACTACCAGCAGTGCGCCTTCACAGGCCGCCAGACTGCGGGATACCTCATAGGTGAAATCGACATGCCCCGGTGTGTCAATCAGATTCAGATAATAATCCTGTCCGTCATCGGCACGGTACGTCAGACGTACGGCCTGCAGCTTGATGGTGATGCCGCGCTCGCGCTCCAGGTCCATCTGATCCAGAACCTGCTCCTGCATTTCACGCGAAGTGAGCGCACCCGTATACTCCAGAATGCGGTCAGCCAGTGTCGATTTGCCATGGTCTATATGTGCAATAATCGAGAAATTGCGAATTTGTTGTTGTCGTTTCTGAACGTCAGTCATTCCTTACCCCCACAGACAGCCTAATGTTAATCCACTTATTATAACAGTACGGGCTCCGCCCATCAATCCCGCCGGCCGCCGGAAAAGAAAGAAACCGCCCGGACCCTCTGCAATCGCAGGCTGAATCCTGCAAAAAAATACACAAACGGGTGCGGGCTTCCATCATCCGCAGCCGTTTGTGTCCTCAACCTCATTGTAACCCGGGAGATTCCGGGCACTTCCTGCTCACTCCTCCGAGGAGTCGAAGAGCGAGACCACCCAGCGGATGCCCTTCTGCGAAGCCTGCTGGAGCAGGCCGGCGGTCTTATCGGCCAGCACATCTACTGTCGGCTTCTGCTCCTCCGGGATCAGAATCTGCTCGGGACTGAGCGCAGAGTAATCCTTCACCTCCTGCTGCGGGAGGCTGCCGGTGCCGCCAGCCGTCTGCCCCTGTGTACCTGCAGCCGGCTGCCGCACCGGCAGCACGGTGTAAGCGCCGGTTACCGGATCAATAGTCACGGGTACGTATACATAAGCCTGCCCCCCCGGGGCCGTGCTGGCAGCCGGAACGTACGCAGTCCCAGCCGTGACGTTCTGTCCAGCTGGAAGCTGGCTGCCAGCTGCGCTGCTCCCGGCCGGCTTACTCCAGTCCGGCAGGATACCGGATATTCCCGTACCGCCGCTGCCGCCGCCGAACTGCAGGCCGACCAGCAGTCCCACGCCCGCCCATATTCCGAACATCACCATCTTTTTACCGAACCGTGTCATAGTCTCCGCTCCTTTTCAGCTATAATCCGTTCAGGAACCTGTTGATATCTCGGCCCCGGTGCCTCCAGACTTCGTACTGCCCTGATCTGGAGCAGCCGCCTTCTCGGCATCCCGGCTGCTCCAATACACATCAGCAATCGCATCTGCCAGAAGATCCGCCGTCCGCTTCAGCTCATCGGCGCTGTTGTCAATTCCGCCTACTTCAATAAGTACACTGTTCGGGGACAACGTCTGGTTATATTCCCCATTATTCCCGTTTCCGGACGATTTCCCCCATATCCCGCGTGAAATTCCAGGATAATTTTTCTCCAGCAGCTGATGGATTTTATTGGCGAAGGCCTCGTTTTGTTTCCAGTTTTTATTCGCATGCCCCAAAATAAAATACACCTGGGCATAATTTTTCCCGTTAATCACGGCCGTTGTTTTGCCGTGCCGCTGCGAATCACGGTGGATATCAATCAGCTCACTCATCTTTTGATTGGAGGCCATGGCCGATTTCACAGTCATACGAGAATATTTATAAGAGAAGTTCCAGTTGTAGCCCGGCACCTCTGTAGCATAGTCCTCCTGGGCATGGACGGTTCCGATCCCGCGTTCTTCCAGCCTCTTGGCAATATAGGAGCCTACCAGCATGACATTCTTGGAAGGGACTGCTGAGCTGGGGTTGTCGCTCTGTGCGCCCAGCAGCGGGTTATATGCTTCCCGCGGATGGGAATGATAGACGAGAATACGCTTGACCGAAGTATCTCCCGTGCCGTTCTCGGCATCTCCGCTTCCGGAGTAACCCTCGTCAGGTTCTGTTCCGGACGGGTCCGGAACAGGGGAAGCCTCGGGCTGTACCACGCCTTCCCCTGGACTGTCATGACCATTACCAGTCTCTGTACCGTTCCCTGAATCCGGGAGGGCTCCAGGATCGCCCCCTGCTCCGGGGTTTTCCCCTGTGGCCAGTTCATCGCCCCCCGGATGATAATCGGCCGGCGCTCCTGTACTTCCTCCTGAACCTTGCCGCAGCAGGAAGGGATCATCGGCAGCAAGTCCAGGCATCTCACGCGAGACCAGGCTCTTGGGATCACCAGGATCAACACTGGTAAGCAGCCGGAATACGAAGGAGGTCACCTTGTCCCCGGAGAAGGCTGAAGGCTGCTCGCCCTTCGGCAGATGGGGAACCTCCATGCCCAGCAGCTCCATGAAGAATCCGCTGGAGAGTGAGGCCGCCAGACCTTTCATAGAAGGAATGGGCGAAGAATTCAGCTTTTGCCCGGCCAATCCGCCGGCTCCAAGCAGCATGAATAACACAAGCGAACCTCCGGCCAGCAGCAGCATCGTCCTTCCCAGCGACAGAATATCCATCAGCCGTCCGCGCAGCCGCCCTATATTCCATAGCTGAAACCATTTTCTGTTCATGATTGTTATGTCCTCCTCTAAGCCCTCTGTAATCTCTCATACTCCAAATCTATGAGCGGAAGGTTTATGCTAGAACCACAGAATGAGAGATAGCAGGGAGCATAGATAGACAAGTGAACCGGCAACACCCAGTAGAAACGGTACCGTCCTTTTAAAGGACGGTACCGTTTCAGCGGGAAATAGAAGGATAAGTTATCGTGTGAAACATATAAGTTCTTATATTTATACAAAAAGCCCGCAACCCGTTCTGCGTTATAGCAGGGCGGTGCGGGCCAGGTGATAAGTGACAGATCAGTGAGTGTAAGCTCCGACATTGCCCGGATCTACCGCTTCATGCAAGGCGGCATTCAATCCGCTTGCCACAATATTCGCGATCTCTTCAATGAATTCATCGATTTCTTTAGGGGTAACAATCAAGTCATGGCCCAGCGGCTCAAGCACTTCCTTCACCAGGGCAAGACGCTCCTGCTCTGAGATATCGTCAAGGAGACCCATAATCTCTTTGGTATGGGCGCCACCGTCAGCCATCTGTCCGAAATGGGTCCGCATCATCTCCAGCACGTTGTTGACAATGGTGGAGGCATAGCAGACTGTAGGGACGCCGATGGCAATGCAAGGCACGCCCAGCACCTCCTTGGTCAGCCCTCTGCGTTTGTTCCCGATCCCCGAGCCGGGATGAATGCCGATGTCAGCAATCTGGATGGTGGTATTGATTCTCTCCAGTGAACGGGAGGCCAGCGCATCAATAGCTATAATGACATCCGGGCTGGTGCGGTCCACAATCCCCTGCACAACTTCGCTGGATTCAATCCCCGTCAACCCAAGCACTCCGGGAGCAATAGCGCTGACATTCCGGTAACCGGGCGAGATCTGGTCGGGTACCAGTTCATAGAACTGGCGGGTAATCAGCGAATTCTCAACGACCAGCGGGCCGAGCGAGTCGGGCGTCACATTCCAGTTGCCCAAGCCCACAATGAGGACCTTGGAATCGCGGTCAATGCCGATTTTATCCAGGAAATGCTCGAATTCCCGGGCAAACACTGTAGAGACCTTCTGCTGCAGCCCGGTATCCCCGCCGCGCAGCCCAGGCACCTCCAGGGTCACGTAATTGCCGATAGCCCGTCCAATCGCCTGAGAGCCGGCAAGGTCTGCTACAGCAAGTCTCGTGACCTTGATGCCGTCGGCTTCTTCCACTTCCTCATTGACACCCGGGATCGGTGCATTGGCGTGCCGCTCTGCCATTTCTTTCGCTTCCACCGCCAAGTCCGTACGTACCGAATACAGCTGAAGATCCAGTTCCATTCTTAGTTCAGCCTCCTTTTGCATATTGCTGATAGTGTGCGAGAGAAAGCCGCCGTTTATACAAACCGCACTGAGGGAATTCTAAAGCTTTTTATCTTGCTTTTTACTACCCTTCATGCTAAACTATTTTAAGTTGTGAATCATTTGTTGATTTCGAATGTCTTTCAGGAGGTGAATGCAATGCCAAATATCAAATCCGCGGTAAAACGCGTCAAGACGATCGAGAAACGCCGTGCACTGAACGCTTCCCAGAAGTCCGCGCTTCGTACAGCTGTGAAAACTGCTGATGTAGCAGTGACTGGTACGGAAGTTGAAGTAGCTCAGGCTGCTTTCCAAGCGGCTTCCAAAAAGCTGGACAAGGCTGTAACTAAAGGCCTGGTTCATAAAAATGCGGCTGCCCGCAAAAAATCCCGCTTGGCTAAGAAATTGAACGCTCTCAAGGCTCAAGCCTAAGCCAAGGGCGACAATCATAACGAGCATTGAAGAACCTGACCGCTATGCTGCATACGGTTAGGTTTTTTTATGCTTGTTAGCTTCATTCATTGAATTAATATAAGACGCACTTAAGATTTGAACTTGAAGCTTCATCGTCACTGCGGTGAATATTTGGACTTCCGGCCGCTGTTGTCCCCAAATTTCTTGATTTTGAACCGCTGTTCGCGAGTGAAATCCGGTGACCAAGGCAGACGCTACCGCTCCTACAGTTCCAAATTTCCCCTCCGCTTCTTTTGCTTTTTGTTTATTTTTTTAGTGATTCTTATATAGGCTACATTTTAAAAAGCCTGTCCAGCCGTGTGATCACGGGATGGACAGGCTTTTTTTGGCTAATCGTATACGCTCACAGCTCAGGCTCCAAGCCGTAGCATGAACATCTCCAGCCCCAGCACCTTATCGACAGCTCCCGTCTTCATCTGATAGTCCAGATCCGCCAGAATACTCAGGATCTGCCGCAGCCGCTGGCTTCCGAACTTATGAGCCTGCTCTCCGGCCAGCTTCACCGCATATGGATGCAGTCCGAGCTGGGAGGCAATCTGTCCCTGCGAATAGCTCAGGGCAGACAAATCCTTGACCTGAAGGATAATTCTGAACTGCCGGGCAATCAGCGAAGCGATCTTGATCGGCTCCTCCCGCTGCTTGAGCAGCTCATAGAGCGTATTCAGCGCCTTGTCCAGGCGCAGATTCGCAATATCCTCCACCAGCGTGAAGATGTTCTGCTCGGTTCCCCTGTGGACCAGACTCTCCACCGCTGCCGCATCAACCTGCCCGCCGGTACCGGCGAACAGGCACAGCTTGTCCATCTCCGCCGACAGGCCCTGGAGTCCGGTTCCACTGCTTGCGATCAGAGCCTCTGCGGTCCCCGGCGCAAGAGAGCAGCCGCGTTCGCGGAAGCCCTTTTCCACCCAGCGCAGCAGTTCCTCTGCACCTAATGGATTGAAGGCCAGAACCGTGCCGGAGGCTTTGATGCTTTTGACGATTTTTTTACGTTCATCCAGCTTGTCGCCGTTCACCATAAATACAATCACGCTGAATTCGGCAGGGCGCTGCATATATTCGCTCAGCATTTCCAGGTTATGTTCCAGCTTCGCCTTCTCCTTGCCTGCCGTGAACAGAGCCGCATCCCGCACCAGCAGGAGCTTGCGTTCTACCATGAACGGAACCGTCTCCGCCTCTTCAATGACCGCCTGAACCGGAGTTTCGGAGAGATCGAACGGGATCACCGCGAAATCGCGGTCTTCTTTGGCTATCAGGTGTTCCTCCAGCATGGCCGCGAATTCATTCATCCGGAACTTCTCACTGCCGTACAGCAGGTACAGCGGGGAGACCTTTCCTTGCTTAATGTCTTTGGCCGCCGTTTTGGCATCCATCCTGCCACTTCCTTTTTCGTTTTCTTGAGTGATACATTCGTACATTTTATCAAAAAAACGGCTCAAAACATAGGCATCTATATCAAGGTATTCTGCCCAAGGGTGCAAGCAAAAACGGAGCAACCTCGGCAGCCAGGGCCAAAGTTACTCCGTTTCAGCGGCGCATCTATATAAACGACGGAGGGAGCAGCTCTAGAAACTGTCCCGGCCGCCGGTCATACCGATGATACTCGCAAAGCCTGTAATTCATGTCCTCTTGCCTTAGCATATTCCGCAGGCCGGAGGAACGTTCCGGTTATTTATCGGACGTTGCCGCGTCCGGGGTAATAGCCGGGCTGGTGACCGGTGAAGCAGAAGCCGCCGGAGAAGCGGCAGGCGCTTGAGAGTTGGCAGGAGCCGGAGAAGCGGATGGAGCAGGTGTTGCGCTCTCGGCCGGAACCGTGTATACCTTCGTCGTCTGCGTACCGTCCTCAAGCTCTAACACATAAGTGAACTGAGTGCCGTCTTCCGACCACACACCGGAGACCCAGTTCCCCTCCAAAGGAAGCGAAGCTAATGCTGTCCGTTGTTGTTCTTCTCCCTCTGCGGTTACGCTGTAAAATACAACATGCTGGCCCGTCAGCTCAGCCATATGCTGCCCGTCCGGAGAAGTCCACGAGGACTCTGCAACCATCAGCATGGCTCCTGCCTCGTTAGGGGCTGGAGTCGGCGCCATCCGTGTATCTCCCGCAGCCGCTTTATCATCCGCCATCTTCTCTTGTGTTGGTGCACTCGACTGTGTGCCTTGGGGTTCCGCTGACCGGCTTTCCGCTTTCTTGGTGCTCTTAGGGCGGTCCGCCGGAGGCGCAGTAGCGGTGCGGTTACTGAGCGGAGCTTCGCTTACCGCAGGCACCCTGTCTGAAGCGGTGCCGCCGCCAGCTGCGGCCGGCTGATCAGCACCCTCACTGGGAGCAGGCGGTGTAGATTGCAAATTAACGTCCGCAGTTTCACTCGGCGCGGTCTGGTCCACCTTTCGAAGCTCAGAGCTGCCGCCGCTGTTATTCTGTCCATCCGCTTGCGGGGCGCCTTCACTGCTCTCCGTACTTATGCTGGAGTTCGCCGCTCCGCTGCTCATTAAATTGGATGACATATCCAACTCTGCACCCGGCAGGCTCTTCGGCATATTGAATACGGCGATAAGCAGAATCACCGCTGCCGCCGCAGCGCCAATGCCTGTCCGCGCAGCCAGTGAAGGTCCCTTGGACTTCTTGCCCCGGTTATTTGAACGGGAGAAGGGAATAACCTTCGGATCTTCCGGCTCCATTACAGCAGGCTCTTGCGGGACACCACGGTCCAGTTGTTCAAGCTGAGGCAGGATAGAGTCAACCAGACTGAAGGGGGGCTTCACATCGGGAAGCTGCTCCAGCTGCCGGGAGAGCAGCGTCAGCCGGTCCAAGACTTCCGCGCAGGAAGGACAATCGTCGATATGACGGAACATTTCAAGCATTTCTTCCTGACTGAGATCATGATCTAAATAGCGGTGCATCCATTCCATCACCTCCGCGCATTTCATCCTGACACACCACCTTTCTGATACTCCTGAAGTCTATTCTGCAGCTGCTGCCGCGCCCTGAACAGGTACGATTTGACCGTGTTCAGAGGCAGATCCAGACAGTCTGCAATCTCGTTGTAAGAAAAATCCTGTAAATAGCGGAGCACGATTACCGTCCGGTGATGCTCCGGAAGCTGGTCGATGGCCTCACGGATATCCTCCGCCAGATAACCCGACATCACTTCGCGCTCTACGTTATGTTTTTTATCCTGGAACACCATTTCGTGTTCATCGATAGAAACGGTAGGCTTCGTTCTCCGGAATTTGTCTATACATATGTTGGTTACTATTCGCTGAACCCATGTTTTGAACTGCGCCTTCTCCTCATAGGAGCCGATCTTGGTGTATACCCGGATCAACGCTTCCTGGGAGGCATCCAGAGCATCCTGTTCATTATGCAGAATGTAGAAGGCCGTCTTATATACATGCCCTTCAATTTCTCGCAATAGGGTGATTAGAGCGTCGCGATCGCCCGCTTGAGCGGCTCTGATGAGTCCCTGCTCCACCACGAAGGTTCCCCCTCTCTATGCAATCTTACTGACGCGCAAGACTGCGAATTTGTTGCAAGCCTGTAATGATTATTTTAAAAGATAAAAACTATATGCTTCGCGCATAAATGTTCCTTATCTTTCACGCTGAAACGGTACCGTCCTAAAAAAGGACGGCAAAGCCGTTTCTACTTGTAGTCCACAATCCCTACTAAGCATACAAGGGATGCTGCAATCATTCAAATACTCTTTTTAATGTATATAATGTAGTTGCACACACCAGGAGAACCGCATAGTTCTCCCTGGAAGCATCATCAAGCACATATACTTCTCCCTGCTCAAAAAGTTGCGGATGATTATAGTTACGATACAGCTTATAAAGGGCTCCCGCCGTCACCCTGCAGCCGTGGACTGCGGTTCGGATCTCCACATAATCGGCTTCTTCCACTACCAGTGTCGGGTACAGCTTGCTGCGAAGATCATCGCCAGTCATGGCATCACCTTTCAGGTATACTTCTCAATGTCCGCAGGCGCTTAGGGCACTCTGCCTCTATTATAAGTATTGCCCGAAGCGGCAGCAATTCCATCATTTAGACTTATCTACCTACGTTCAACAAAATAACCCCACAAAGTGTGGCTTTAGCGTAGGTGATGACCCAGGTACCTTGCGGGGACCCCAAAACATAGAAATTCATCAAAAAAATGCCCTGCCCCATAGAGGCAAGACATTCCTGTTGTACATGTATTTTACCGGCCTTGAATCTCCTTGAACTTCGCAACATACTGTGCAGCCAGCTCTGTGATCTGGTCATAACGGCCTTCCTTGGCCGGTGCGGTCAGGTTGCCGCCAATGCCGACAGCGATGCAGCCGTTCTTGATCCATTTCTCCATATTGTTCAGATCCACGCCGCCGGTAGGCATAATGTTCACATGCGGCATCGGCCCCTTAACCGCCTTGACATAGTCCGGTCCGAACGCACTGCCCGGGAACAGCTTCAGCACATCCACACCCAGCTTCAGGGCTTCCTTCATCTCATTCAGTGTCATGCAGCCCGGCATATAAGGAATGCCGTACAGATTACACATCTTGGCCGTATCCTCTTCAAAAGAAGGACTGACCACAAATTCCGAGCCTGCCAGAATAGCAATTCTTGCCGTCAGCGGGTCAAGCACGGTACCGGCACCAATCACGGCGCGGCCCCCATATTCTTCCACCAAGCGCTTGATCGCTACTTCGGCTCCCGGAGTCGTGAAGGTAACTTCGATATTATTCAGTCCGCCCTCGATACAAGCCACCGACATGGCATAAGCATCATCGGCATTATCCGCACGGATAACAGCTACTACCCCAACAGAGGTGATATTCTGCAATACTTTGATTTTCTTCATGGTTGTTACTTCCTCTCTGGTTATATTCCACTTAAGAATATTTATTTAGATAAATTAATTTATCTATTTTACTAACATCAGGCTTTTTCCTTCTAAGAAAATAGTAATAATATTGCCGCCAACAGTCAATATATATTTATTTAGGAAGCGGAAACAATACTGCAAAAATCGACTAAAACGCTTATGTATCAAGGATAAACAAATCTGTCCGCCTGCTTCCTGTACAAAATAAGACCGCAGAATGAGCATTGCTATATTGTACAAAACCGTTTTATGTGATAATTTCAATTTATATTCTATCCCAACCATAATAACTTGTTCATTTTAGGAGGAACTATTCATGAATAAACAGCTGGATGCAGTCACCTTCGGGGAGCCGATGGCTATGTTCTACGCCAATGAAGCCGGCCCACTGCATGAGGTCACTTCCTTCTCCAAGGCGCTGGCAGGTGCGGAGAGCAATGTAGCCACCGGATTATCACGCCTGGAGCATCTGACCGGTTATGTGACCAAGCTGGGCGAAGACAACTTCGGCCAGTTCATCACCTCGGCGCTGAATAAGGAGAAGATTGATACCGCGAGTATCACAACGACCAAGGAATTCTCCACGGGCATGCTGATCAAATCCAAGGTACTGACCGGAGATCCTAAGGTCGAATATTTCCGCAAAAATTCCGCCGCCTCCAAGCTGAGCCTCGCCGACTTCAATGAAGATTACTTCGCTTCCGCAGGCCATCTGCATGTGACCAGCATCTCTTCCGCACTCTCGGCTTCATGTCACGAGTTCTCGCTGCATGCCATGGAGTTCATGAAGCAGCGCGGCAAGACTGTATCGCTCGATCCGAATCTGCGCCCGACCCTGTGGCCGGACACTGAAACTATGGTTGATACGATCAATGACCTGGCTACCCGCTGCGACTGGTTCCTGCCCGGACACGGAGAAGGCAAGATCCTCACCGGTCTTGAGACTCCGGAGGAGATTGCCGGGTACTATCTGGAGCGCGGCGTATCCCTTGTAGTGATCAAGCTCGGTCCTGAGGGCGCTTACTATAAGACCTCCGCTGGTGAAGAGGGCTATGTGGACGGCTTCAAGGTCGAGCAGGTTGTCGATACGGTCGGCGCCGGAGACGGCTTCGCGGTTGGGGTGATCAGCGCCATGCTGGAGAAGCTCAGCGTAGCGGAAGCCGTGAAGCGAGGCAATGCGATTGGCGCACTCGCCGTGATGTCCCCTGGCGATATGGACGGACTTCCCACCCGCGACGCGCTGGAAGCCTTCATGAGCACGGGCGTTAAGAAATAAACAGGCTCTCCGCAGAGAGGTGACTGTAACAGAAACTGCAAAAAGGTGTCCCACAAGCCGGTCGGCTTGGGACACCTTTTTGCGAACCATCAGAGATAAGTGAACCGTTCCGATTCTACTTGAACTGGAACCAGGTTAAATTTGCAACTGTGGTTGAATCTGACTTCACAAAAGTAACATATACCGTATGGGTTCCTACCGCTGTCCCGGCAGTAATCGGGATATTCTTGAGGGACCATGACTGCCATCCGCCGGTGCTTTCTGCTGTCCAATAACCCAGCATAGTGCCTGTAGGGCTGTCCAAGTGGAATTCGATTCTTCCGCCGGAGTTAGCAGATGCAACCTTCAGATCAATACTTGTTTTAGCTGTACTGCCAAAGTCTACGTTTTTAAATGCGATATAGTCGCCATTACTTCCTCCGCCCACATCCAGCCCGCCGTCAGTGCTTGACTCATAGGATATAACACCTGAACTAAGGTTATAGCCTTCCGCTTCGAATTTCAATGTGTTGAATTTTGGCTCTGCCGCATAGCTGTTCGTATCTGTTATTTTCAAATCCGCCAAATTATTCACCGCAACTCCACCGACGCGAACATTGTTTAATGTCACTCCGGAGACCGTAGAAGTGTCACTCCAACCCTTCATTATTGAAACTTCGCCCAGAGCGCGTAAATTGATATTATTATAGACCACATTTTTGATCGGACCGGTTTTTGCCGAAAGATCAAACCATCTGGAGTGAACACCGGATCTTGGCCAGAAGCCTTCTACATCTATATTGTCAAATACGATGTTCTGTGCGGCTGGAGTCCCATAGAGATGACCTACCGCTAAAGCGCGCCAGCATCTGTATACAAAAGAGTTTTTAACCACGATGCCATCCTGAAGCTGTTTCACTCCATCTCCAACCTTGAATGCTCCGCATCTGCTCCAAGCCAAAGCATCATCCACAACTACATTGGACTGGTTTTCAGGAGTTCCAGGCCAGTTGGCAGCTATATCCGTAGTTGCTACATCCCAGGTCTTAAAGGAGTAGGTGTCATCCTCCGATACTGCAACAGTGTGCTTGATGAGTACATTCTGGCTCTCTTGGATGTCTATTGCATCATTCTCATAATCAAGTTCATTGTTGTTGAAGTGCTTGGTATTCTGGAAGGTTACGTTATTGGATCTTGTAACGATAGTAGCCCAGCCGCCGCTGTCTCTGATGGTTATGCCGTCAACCGTGAAGTTGCTGCACTGCAAAGGTACAAGAATATTATTCAAATAATTGTTTGTATTTCTCATATAATGGCCATTGCCGTCAATCGTTCCCCTGCCGTATATCTTAATATTGTTGGCATTGGTTTCGGTATAAATAAACCAGGTTCCATCCTTATTCAGAGAATTCTTATGGAAATGGGTAGTGTAATCGCTTGGATTTCCTGAACCCCGTATCACAGAACCACCCGCCAGATAAACCGAGACATTGCTTTTTAGAACAATGTTACCGCTCTTGTATACGCCGGCAGGAACGTATACGATACCGCCGCCTGCTGCGTTAGCCGCATTGATGGCATTTTGTATGGCAGTTGTAGCCAAAGCGGCACCGTTACTGTCAGCACCATACTGGGTTTTAACATTGTATATTCCTGTACCGGATGAGGCCGGAACATTGGTTTCAAGCGCATCTGCCGCAATCACCAGATCTTTCAGATTATTGATTTTGACGATAAGATAGGTTGGTGCTGAAAGGGTAAATGTAAGTGTATTTCCGCTCTTTGTTGCAGTGATTCCCAAGGCTTTGGGAGAGATATTATAGGTATTGATGGGCTCGCTTGCTGTTATTGTGATTGTAGTCGTACCTGAAAAAGAGAAATTACAGTAATTATAGTTTACAAATACCTCCGAAGTGTCGATTACCGGTATATTGGTAGAGTCTGCTGTTACCGTGTATTGACTGGTCGTGTTATAGACCGACGGTAATGGATAGCTTACAATGGTACCCGCCGCGCTTGCTGTCAAAGGAAAGACTGGTAACAGATTGGCCATACAAAAAATTAATAATGCACTTAATAATTTGAACCTTCTCAACATCATTAAACACCTCTTTCGTTAAGTTGATATATTTCTGCCCTCAGCCAGCTTCCAATCTTATTGATTCCCCGGCTCCAGACAGAGCCTGAGCAGATCGTCCACGTGAGCCGTTGCCAGACATTCCACCGTATCCGCAGAGCCGTAATAGATCTTGACCTCGCCGTCATCCTCCAGAATCATCCCTCCGGGGAAAATCACATGATTGCGGAAGCCCCCGCTGATCTCGTAGTCCGTCTCCGGTGCCAGCAGCGGCTGCCTGCTCATGCCGATCACCTTGCGGGGGTCCTGCAAATCCAGCAGCATAATTCCGGCGGTATAGCGCTTCTTCCAGGTGTCCTCCCAGCCGTGCTTGCCTCTGGCCGGGTCCACATCCACCGCATGGAAGGTGGTCAGCCAGCCTTTGTCCGTCCGGACCGGAGGTGCGGCCGGACCGACCTTATCATTGGCAAACGGCACCTGCTCGACAGCTAGCAGCAGGCTGGAGTTGCCCCAATGTACAAGGTCCGGCGACTCGGAGATCCAGGCGTCGAAGCGGTCCCGGCCGCCGCGGCTGTACACCGTGAAGGGACGCTCCAGCCGGACATATTTGCCGCCGATTAATTCAGGAAACAGAACCATATTGCGCAGGTCCGGTGTGGACATGCTGAGCACCTCGAAGTGTTCCAGATCATCGGTAACGGCAATCCCGCCACGGATGCCATGGCGCGTATCCACGGCAAAACACATATAACAGCGGCCGCCGATCACAGTCAGGCGCGGATCGTAGGCGCGGATAATTTCCTCGTCATGCATTTTGAACACCGGCTTCGGGCCGGCGGTCCAGCTCAGCCCGTCATCGCTGTAGGCAATGCCGAGATCCGTGGTGTGGTGCGGCTCAAGCGTCTGGTCAGCCAGTGAGCCGTAATCATTGCGGAAGATCATCACATATTTGCCGTTAAATTTCGTTACACCGGCATTGAATACCAGTGCGGTGGGGTAAGGAACCTTCGCTGCATCCAGCACCGGATTGCCCGGATACCGCCGGATGAACGGGGCGGATTGCAGAATCGCCGGAACGTGTTGAGTCATGGGGTGTACCTCCTTGAATATTGAATATTGAATATTGAATGTTGAATGTTGAATGTTGAATGTTGAATGTTGAGTGTTATGTGCAGGGCAGGACAGTTACCCCTTCAGGGAACCGGCCGTCATCTGCATGAAGGATTTGTTGGCGAACAGATAGGCCACGAGAATCGGCAGAATGGACAAGCAGGCGCCCGCCATCATATAGTGGGTCTGGGAAGCGGCTGAAATCCCGTACTTCAGGTTCGCCAGTCCGACAGTCAGTGTCTGCAGCTCCGGCTTCGTCATCGTGAACACGAGCGGCAGCAGATATTCATTCCACGCGCCGCGGAAGGTGAACAGGGCACCTACGCCGAGTCCGGGTCCGAGCAGCGGCAATATGATCCGCCAGAAGGTCCGGCCGGGAGAGCAGCCGTCTATTAGCGCCGCCTCGTCCAGCTCGCGGGGAATCCCCTTCATGAAGCTTGTGAGAATGAAGAAGATCGAAGCATGGGCGGAGATCAGAATCAGGATAACCCCCCACAGGCTGCTGTGCAGATGAAGCTTGACCATCAGATCGAACTGCGGACGCAGCACGACCGCCCCTACAGCCACGAACATGGTGAAGGACTGCATTCCGACATACCATTTTTTGCCGGCAAAATCCATCCGGTCCACCACATAAGCCGCCATGGATGATACCAGCAGCGTGCCGACCACCGCCGCCAGGGAGACCATCAGGCTGTTCAGGGTATACCTGGAGAAATTGGCCTGCGCCCAGGCTTCGGCATAGTTCGAGAAGTGCCAGCTCTCCGGCAGGAAGGTCGCACCCGCAGTAAGCTCGGCATTTGTCTTGAAGGAGCCCAGGATGGTTATAACGACAGGAATCAGGGTGATAAAAGCAAATGCCAGCAAAAATATCCACAGGATTGTTTTGCCCAGTATGGTTCTTAGTCTCATAATAGCCTCTCTCCTCAATCGGTCTGATTCATGCGTCTGGATGCGTAGAAATAAATGAGTGATATCATCCCTACAATGACCGCAGACACAAAGGCAACCGCACTGCCGTATCCGAACTCCTGGACCTGGACCGCCGCACTGCCCCCGCCGACAGGGAAAAATAATTTGTACAAATACAGGAACATGACCTCCGTCTTGCCTACAGGACCGCCTTCGGTCAGAACCATGATGCTCTCGTAGCCCTTCAGGGCTGTAATGATCGCCAGCATAATAACCATCTGCATGACAGGCCCCAGCATCGGCAGGGTGATATAACGGAACTGCTGGATTTTTCCTGCCCCGTCCAGGGAAGAGGCCTCATACACATCCTCGGGAATATTCTGCAAACCGGCGAGGAAGAGCAGCATATAATTCCCGACCGCCCCCCAGGCCGCAACCAGAATGACGGTGAGCATGGCATATTTCGGCCCCAGCCAATCCACACCGGAATCCGAGAGGCCCGAGCGGATCAGGAACTGGTTCAGAATCCCGTTATATGAGTTGAAAATCGTGAAGAAGACTACAGCCATTACGGCGGTACTGATGACGGTCGGCATGAAGAAAATCCCCCGCAGCAGCTGTCTGCCCCGCAGCCCCCGGTTCAATATGGCAGCCAGCAGCAGGGCTAGCGGAATGGTAATCAGCAGCTTGCCGCCTGCATAGACAAATGTATTCACCACTGAATCCCAGAACTGGGTGTCCTTCAGGATGCGGCTGAAATTGGCCAAGCCTGTAAACCGGGCCGTTCCGAACCCTTTGTAATCATAGAACATATAGCGGAACGCCCAGGCGATCGGGTAAATTCCGAGAACCAATGTGAGCAAGGCGCTAGGAAAGATAAAGCTATATGAAAATAAGGCATGTTTCGTTTTGTTCATTTGGTTTCTTCCGGCTCCTCTCCCTTGCGGCCAGAGCAGAGGGATGGGAAAGCTGCTTCCCCATCCCCCGTTATCCTGGCCTGTATCTCTATCCCTAACCTTCCGTCTACTTGGCGAACTTGCCGCCCAGTGCGGCGGGATCAAAGCCGGCATCCGGCTCGGCCTTCACGCCGTCATTCGCAATCACACTATCCAGTGCAGCGTTATAGCGTTTGTTCAGATCGGCGATAATCGCCTTCAGGTCGCCGCCGTTCAGCATATACTTGAAGAAGGCGTCGTCCGATTTCATTCCTTCCGGTGCTACAGACGGATAGACCGGCCACACTCCATCGTTCTTATTCGGCAGGAAGCCTTCAATGCCGTTCACATCCGGTGTCTTGGCTGCTGCGCTAATAGATGGAACCATGGAGATGCCGAAGCCTTTTTCCTGATAGTCCGTCAGCACCTGATCGCCGTACATGAACTCCATGAACTTCCAGGCTGCTTCTTTGTGCTCAGATTTCGAGCTGAGCGCCAGCCATTGGCCCCCGAGGAAGCCGGAAGCCCCCTTCACATTGCCGTCGATGGTAGGCACCGGAGCGGCCGCCCAGTCAATCTTGGCCGGGAACTGATTCTTGTAGACGCCCGGCTCCGAGGAGTAGGACATGTACATTCCGATCTTGCCTTCCGCAAACTGCGCCCGCAGCGGATCAATATCCAGCGATTCTACGCCCGGCAGCATGCTGCCGTCGTCCTTGATCTGCTTAAAGGCATTGATGATCTGCTCGAAGCCGCTGAAGTCGTAGCGGGCCGTCTTGAAATCATACCCGAAGCCGCCATAGCCGCTCATCTCCGCAACCACCCGTGCCGAACGTGCGAATGCACTGCCGGGGCTCTTGAAGTTAAGGGCGAAGCCGTAAGCGCCGTCCGCTTTGCCGGCTGCTGTCAATTTCTTGGCTGTGTCCACCAGCTCCTGCAGGGTAGCCGGCGGATGCTCAATGCCTGCTTTGGCGAACAGATCCTTGTTGTACACCAGACGCATAGTCGTTCCATAGTTCGGCAGACTGTAACGCTTGCCGTCAAATTCGTTCAGATCCGGCATGGCCGGGAATTTCGTCTTCATCTCATCGCTCAGGAACTCATCAATCGGAGCGAGAAAGCCTTTTTTGTAAAAGGTCTGGACGGTGTTCTCCTTCACCCGGATCACATCCGGTGCATCCGAGGTTTGGAAAGACAGATCGAGCGCGGTATCGAAGTCATCGCCCTTAACGACCAGTTCCACCTCAATCCCGTCAGTATTGGTAGCGTTGAACTCAGCTACCTTCTCCTTCACGAAGTCCGCATCATGGCGGTCTCCTGTCCAGTAGCTGATTTTAGTTTTTTCCCCCGAACCAGCTTTCGCCCCTTCTCCCTTGCCTTCAGCTGCGTTGCCGCCGCCACTGTTACCGTTGCCGCAGGCTGCTAAGCCAAATGCCAGGACCAAGCTCAGAGATGTCATTAGCATACGCTTCATCATTGGTAGTTCCCCCTTATATATCCCTTCTGTATTCGCTTACAAATTGATTATAGACGGATTGGCGCATCCGGATAAGGCGGGTAAGCCCACATTAAGGGCAGATATTTGCAGGAGTTCTATACAGATAAGGGAGGTAATCTCCGCCCTGCGGAAATCCCTCCCCTGCTGATTCCTATTCTTTTCCAAGATAATGCAATTTGAACTCGGACGGGGTCATGCCGGTATATTTCTTGAACACCTCGCTGAAATAGCGCCTGTGCTCATACCCGAGATCCTGGGCGATCTCCTGAACCTGCCGGCCGCTAATCAGCATCGCCTTCGCCTTCTCCATCTTCTCGTGCATCACATACTGCTGAAACGAAATCCCCTGCACCTTCTTGAACAAATTGGAGAAATACCCTTGGCTAAGGTTAATCTGCTTCGCCATCTGCTCCAGCGACAGCCCCGTATCCAGATGACTATGGATATATTCGACGGCCTGACGGATAATCCGCGTGGACTCCAGGGAACGGGCCTCCGTAACTAGTGTACAAGCCTTCCGGCACAGCCAGGACAGCAGGTCCCGGATATCCTGCAGGGAAGGATGCACCTGGTTCTTCATGGCGGCAATTCTGAGTTCCAGCGGCTCCACCTGCCCGTAAGGGAACTGCTCCAGCAGGACCCGGCAGATCCTGGAGCTCAGCTCATAGCCGACACTCTCAACATAACGCGGATCAGGCAAAAGCCTGCTGTCCAGCAGCTCCGAGAACAACTGGTCCAGCACCTGCAGGCTTTTGGCGGAATTGCCGGAACGCAGGGCGAACAGCAGCTCCTGCTCGGCGGAGGCGGAATAGCTGTGGAGCGAGAGAGGTTTATTCTCGATATTGCTATAATGATATACCCCGTTGCCCCCGGTATAGAAATGATACCCCAGCGCGCTAAGCGCCTGTCTGTACGCCGTACCCAGCTCCTGAATCGCCGCCGTGCCGAGGCCCACGCCAATTGAAAGGGTATGACGCGAGAAGCGGCTTACATTCATGCAGCAGGCCTCCGTAATCAGCGCGGCTGTCTCCGGGTCCGAGCCGTTCATGATGCAGATGTACCGGTCTGTCGCCTCCCGGATAATAACGCCGCGGGTCAGGGCGGAAATCGTCTCTTCGAGAATATTGTGCAGGCTGAACCTTAGCAGCTCGACCTCCTGCACAGGCTGGCCGCTCAGCTTCTCCGCGAAATGATCAATCTCGGCGACAAACACGAAGAAATCATGCTGGTCCAGCGGGATATCAAGGTAGGCCCAGCGGGAACGGGCATCCGCCTCTGTCGTCTGGTGGTGCAGCAGGAAGGTGAGATATTCCTGGCGGAGGATGGGCAGACTTTCTCTGATTTTGGCCTCCATCGCAGTAAGTCTGGCGGTCTCCTGACGCTCCTCCCGGCACAGCTCCCTGGCCTTCAGCACTGCATTCACAATCTCCTCCAGGGAAAAGGGCTTCTTCACAAAATCAAGCGCCCCCAGCCGGATGGCCTCCTGGGCATAAGAGAACTCCGAGTAGGCGCTGAGAATAATAATCTTACAGTCCGGCAGCACCTCCAGAATCGCCCGGGTCATCTGCAGGCCGTCCATTCTTGGCATCCGGATATCCGTCAGCACAATGTCCGGCCGGGTCTCGCGGATGAGCTGCAGTCCCGCTTCGCCGTCAAGCGCCGTGCCGGTGATCTCAATACCGTGCTCCTGCCACGGCGGCTTGCGCGAGACCATGTCCACCACACTTTTAATATCGTCGATTACACATAATTTGAACCTTTCCGGCTCCAGCTTCCGGTCCATCCTTCAATTCTCCTCCCCTGACGGAATCCACAGATCCGTCCGTGACCCCTTACTTGGCTCACCGCTGACGTCCATACGGGCATCGGCCCCGTAATACAAGGCCAGCCGGTGCCTGATGTTGAACAGGGCATAGCCTTTTCTGGACTGCGGGGCTATGGCCATCCCCTGCTTGACCTGTGCAGCATCAAGCCCCCGTCCGTTGTCGGTAATGCAAATATGCAGCAGCCCCTGCTCCCGGCTGACCGTGATGTCTATCCTGCCTCCTATTGTCCGGTCGCTGAATCCATGCTGAATGCTGTTCTCCACTACCGGCTGCAGGATAATCTTCGGCAGCAGGCAGGACAGCAGGGCCTCGTCCTCTACCGTCACCGTGTATTCAAACAGTCCTTCATAGCATTTCTGTTGAATGGCGAAATACTCCCGCATGTGGGACAGCTCATCCTCAAGTGTAATCAGATCCTTGCCTCCGCTGAGCCCGATCTGGAACATCTGCGATAAGGACAGGATCATTTCATTCACATCGTCATTCTCGCCCATGACCGATTTGCAATAGATGGTATTGAGCGTATTGTACAGAAAGTGCGGCTCCATCTGCGCCGTAAGGGCACGGATCTCTGCATGCCGCTTGCCCTCCTCCTTGGTCTTCACATCTGCGATCAGCGTCTTAATCTCCGACATCATCCGGTTGAACTGAAAGCCGACCTGGGCCACCTCGTCCTCATAGCGGCTCTCATACACCACACTGAGCTGGTTCTCTTCGACTCTGCGCATCAGCCGCCGCAGCTTGAACAGTGGCTTCAGCAGCACAGATGTCAGCTGATTGGAGATCAGCCAGGTGGCCAGCAGGAAAACAACGATGACATAGAGGGTGATGCGCTGCACCCGCTGCAGTTTGCCCAGCAGCTGGTCCCGCGACTGCATCCCGGAGATGATCCAGTCGGGCGATGAGGCTGAGCTTGTATAATTAACCAGATATTCCTTGCCTCCGTAGCTGTAATAGTGATCCTGCGGATCAGCTGCCTTCCCGGCTTCGGCAAGCACCGGCTTCCAGGGGAACCTGCCCCGGAACGGCCAGCGGGATTCCACCACCGCCTCTCCTTCCCTGCTCACCAGATAATAATTCCTCCCTGCTTGTTCTCCGCCTGTATTCAGCAGCTCATCTATCCGGCCCTCCCTGATATTGACCACAATAAATACATTGCTGATCGGCGTGTAAGGGTATTCATAAATTCCCCGGACTACGAAGGAGACCACCCGCTGGCTGCCCGTGAACAACCGGTCATAATGTCCTTTGGCCCAGTAGCCGCCCGGCTGCTCCTTACTCAGATCATATAATTCCGAACCGTAGAACGAGTTGTCCTGCGCCCGGATCTGCGTAGTGGAATAGAAATCGCCAATCGGGGTAACGATCAGCACATTCTCAATGATCGGCTGATTGAACGTTGCCTGGGAGAGCACATATTGCAGATCCGACAGATGCACATAATAATTCGACACATCATGGCTGAACACATCGAGCATCATCTTGCGGTACGCATCGCTCAGCATCAGGGACTGCACGGACAGCGCCACATCATTCAGGCGGGAATCCAGCAATTGTGCCGTCTTGCTTACCGTCTCCCGGCTGCCGGCGTAGGCATTGTCCTCGATCTCCTGCGCAGCAATCCAGTACGAGAAGGTACCCATTGCACCGATGGACAGCGTGATCAGCACGATGAACGAGAACAGAATCCTCTGCTTAATGGATATCCGGTAATACCTGCCGGCGATCTGCCGCCAGAGCTTGCGGCCATAGGCTGTCAATGTATTCATAGCTTTCCTTTCTGAAGCATGTACCGTATACCTCCCTTTAGTTGTCCGTTCTTGTCACTTGTACCATACGGCTGCTACGGCCCGGCGTCAAGATAACTTGCTCGTTAGATAGCAGAAGTTAAATCCATGAAGGGGAAATTAAAAAACCGCTAAAATCCTTGTATAATCAAGGTTTTTAGCGGTTTCCCGGTCTTTTCCAAGCCCGTAAGGGTTCCCGGCATCCGGGCAAAATAGAGCCTTATGGGGACATTCATACCGCCTGTTGCTATTCCGGCTTAGCCGGAGGCTGTACTGAATCGCCCTGCTGCAAGGAAGGCGGGAATCTGTAGGTAATCGGGATCGCGCTGTCCGTGTCGTTGATCAAGGAGAGCATGATCTTCGCTGCCTGCATCCCCATCTCGTAGGCGGGCTGGCGGATCGTTGTAATATCGGGGTTATAGATTCGGGCGAATTCCGCATCGTCAATGCCTATCACTGACAATTGGCCGGGGATGGAGATGGCCTTACGGTTTGCATATTTAAGGACCTCGCCCAGCACCAGATCATTGGCGGCAAGCAGTGCTGTCGGAGGCTGGGGCAGCTGTAACAACTCGTCCAATGCAGAAGCGATATCTTCGCGCGACACACTTCGCATATACGAACCCTGCAGCGGCAGACCTGCTTCCTCCATCGCTTTTTTGTAACCGCTCATTCGCTCTTTGCGCGGGGTAATCGCATGTACGCCAAGCGGCAGGGATAGAATAGCAATCGCTTCATGGCCGTGGCCGGTCAGCTCCCGGATAGCGGTCTTCACCGCCATTTCATTATCCAGCAGCAGGCTCTGGGTCGTAATGCCGTCAACCAGCCGGTCCATGAAGACCAGCGGATATTCCGCTTCAATTAATCTGGTGTAAGGTGCAGGCTGATCTCCCGCCGGGAAAATAATCAGGCCATCTACCTGACGGGCAACCAGCGTCTCCACGTAGGTATGCTCTTTGTCCGCATTCTCATCAGAGTTGCAGATAATCACCTGGATGCCGTGGCGCTGCAGCTCATTCTCAATGGCCCGGATACACTGAATAGACAGCGAATAATCTATATTGGCCACAATAATGCCAACCATATGCGTGCGGTTCTGCTTGAGGCTGCGGGCAAGCCCGTTGGGCTGGTAGTTCAGCTCATCGATAACCTCGGCAATGCGGTTTTTGGTCGCCTCACTCATATACTTGAACCGTTTATTCAAAAATTGCGAGACTGTGCTTTTTGATACGCCCGCTTTCTGGGCCACATCCTCAATAGTCAGCTTCTTCATTGTTCCCGCTCCACTCTTATCGAACTCCAGAAGTAAACACAAACCAAGTTTACTTCGAGAGATTATCAAAAAGTATAGCTTTTTTTTAGTAAATTATCTATAAGATCAGATTGAAAATACGAAATAAGTGAATACGGCCTCTAAGGCGTGAGATAAATATACTAAAATGACTGGGCCGCACGATGGTACCGGACTGAGATGCGCTTATTCCCCCGAAAAGCAGCATTATATCAGGCTTGCGGACTCCAGTGCTCTTATTCACCGTTACTCACCCGATTAAGACACATTCGTACTACAATAAGGGCCTTGCAGTCCGTAAGCGGGATCAAATGTGCCAAATCGAGAATATAAAGGCTTCACAGTCCGCAAGGGACATAGATAACAGGAAAATTGGAGGACTCCCTGCCTTCATAGGAATTCCTCCAACGACCGAATGGAACATCTCATGATTAGCAAACTATTCCAGCACACATCCTGCACCTATACTATAAGATGATCATTTTTTTATTGAGGAGGCATCAATTTTCACACCGTGTTCCTCATACCACCAGTCGTAGAACCACTGTTCGCCCGTCTTCATATCAACCTCTGTACTCCGCTGCTCTCCGTTAACTTCATAATGGACAATGGTCACATGATCTTTAGAATCAAGGGTAAGCGCTCCATAATGAAGCTTGGAGGGTCTTTCTACATTCTCTGTAGTGATTTCGCCCGAAAGTACCTGAGCATTGCCAGTTGCAATATCATATAGCTTATTATGCTGTGTATAACCGCCTCTTCCATCATCCGTATAGTAAACAACCAAAAACTCTCCTTTTTCGGGATTAACGGCCATAAAAGATTTATAGACTTGATACGTCTCATCTAGGGTTAGTAATTCTCGGGGAACAGAAATCTTACCCTCTCCTGCCTGTCTGACATCCATCACATACAGCTTGGCCCGTGACCTTTTCTCATTCTCTCCAATAGTATAGCTGCTGCTGGAAAATAAAAGATAATCTCCCGCTCCAAACAAACTTCCCAGTGACAAATAAGACTGCGCCCCTCCAGCGTATAAAGGAAAGACATACAACCGCTGTGCTGAATCCTTAGATAGCTGTGCATGCCCTTTTGGAGTCAGATAAAGAGTATACGGCTCTGTATTATGTGTGTATTTAGGCTTGAGATAGTCAACCATCGGCGGAGGAGGCGACCAGACAATTCCAGCAGAGGTCTCAACAGCCATCGCAGCAGCCTTATTGCGGTCTAGTGGAAGAGGCATATAGTACTTAAGACCGCCTAATTCAAACTCTGCCGATATCTCGTACAGGCCCAGTCCTTGCGGAGAAGCCGAAGGAGAAGCCGAAGGCGTCACCACAGCCGCTCCCGAGCTAGGCTTAAAGACCGCTGCCAGCCTCTCTGCCGGATCAAGTCCGGCCCCTGGGCCAAACGGCCACACCAGCGCGCCAAGCAGCAGAATGGCTGCCAGTCCGCCAAAGGCGGCCATACGGCTGAAGCGGCGGCGGCCGCTTGTACGATTAGAGGATTCATGGGCAGCCTCTTCAATCCGCGCCATGAGCTGCGGCGTGAAGCCCGGCTCTGCGAGCGGGTTCCGCCCGGCTTGCTTGTACCAGTCCTTCTCCCCGCTCATCACCTTCACTTGCTCATGCTCTTGTCTTGTCTTCACAGGTCTTCCTCCTTCATCGCTGCTCTCACTTTCATTCTGGCCCGTCCGAGCCTGGATTTGACCGTCCCCTGTGCGATCCCAAGCAGCGCGGACAGTTCAGCGACTGACAGATCCTGCTGGATGTCCAGTACAAGTACCTCTCTGTATTTGTCCGGCAGCTCCATGATGATCTCCCAGATGCGGTTCGCGTACTGATTGCCGATAGCCTCTTGCTCTGCGGACAAGGTGCCGACCTTATCCTGATGGCTGCCCAGCGGAGTGAACCTCCGCCAGAAGCTATTGCGCCGTAAGCTGAATGCGGTGTTGCGGGTAATGGTGAGCAGCCAGGTTTTCAGAGTGGACTGTCCCCGGTACTTGCTCATGCTCTTGTAGGCCTTGAGGAATACCTCCTGGCTGATATCGTTCGCCTGCTCCCGGCTGCGGGTTAAGAAAAAAGCATAATTCCATACATCCGGTCCATAAGTCTCCATCATCTCGCGAAGCGATACCGATGAGGCACAGGTCATGCTATACGTTAGTTCTTTACTCTGCATCTTCTCTCCCCTCTCACCTAATAAGACTCCTACGGACAGAAACGGTTCCCTGTTTATGTATATATTTAATTAAAACGCTGCCAAAATTCACAGCCCCTTCCCCTTCTCCAAATGCCCGATTCGGACCATTCCACGGCACAGCAAAATGCTTAAAAAAAATACTAATTAATTATAAGAGAATAGAATGCAGGCGGGGCGTGGGATTGGCGATTTAGAGAGGCATTTTGGGCGGCTGTGAGGGCTTGTTCACCGCTTGACTTTTCAATATATGGTATATAAAATGATTAAGCATTACTAAATATAGTGTATATAAGAGCTAAGCCCATAAATCTAGTAAAACCGCTATTCTTTATTTGTCAAGTAGAATGGGCTACATGTTATAGGAGGTTAGGAGCCATGTTGATTGCTTACGATTCCAAGACCGGCAACGTTAGAAGATTCATTAATAAACTGAAGCTTCCGGCGGTTCAAATCGAAGAGCATATGACGATCGACGAGCCTTACGTGCTTGTTACATACACTACCGGATTTGGACAGATTCCAGAGAAGGTGTCAACATTCCTTGAACGAAACCATTCCAGGCTCAAGGGCATCGCCGCGAGCGGCAACAAAAACTGGGGCGAGCTATACGCGCACAGCGCAGACTTAATTGCACAGCGTTACAACGTACCGGTGGTCGGCAAGTTTGAATTGTCGGGAACCTTCGGGGACGTACAGCGCATAAAACAGGAGGTGGACCGGGTTGCGGCATATTGAATTGAACAACATGTTGATGAAGAGAGACGAAAGCGGCTTTTTCCAATTGGATAAGGACCAGGAGGCAGTAGCCGAGTTCATGCAGGATGTGGAGCGGCGCAGCCTGACCTTCACAGATACCAAAGCCAAGATTGATTATATGATCGCCAATGACTACTACGAGGACCTGTATGACCGTTACTCTGCTGCTGAGATGGAGGATGTCTACCGGATCGCCCATGAATATAATTTCCGCTTCCCTTCCTATATGGCGGCTTCCAAGTTCTATACCGACTATGCCGTCAAAAGCAATGACCGTAAGCAGTATCTGGAGCATTATCCGGACCGCGTAGCGGTAGTGGCTCTGCACCTGGGACGGGGCAACGTAGAGACTGCCCGCACACTGGCCCGCTCGATGATGGAACAGCGCCTGCAGCCGGCTACACCAACCTTCCTCAATGCCGGTAAAAGCCGCCGCGGCGAGATGGTCTCCTGCTTCCTGCTGGAGATGGACGATTCGCTCAATTCGATCAACTATGTGCTGAACACCTGCATGCAGCTGTCAAAAATCGGGGGCGGTGTTGCCGTCAATCTGTCCAAGCTGCGCTCGCGCGGCGAGACGATTAAGGGTGTCGAGGATGCGGCCAAAGGCATCATGCCTGTCCTGAAGCTCATGGAAGACGGCTTCTCCTATGCGGACCAAATGGGCCAGCGTAAAGGTTCGGGCGCGGCTTATTATAATATTTTTGGCTGGGATGTACTGGAGTTCCTGGACAGCAAGAAGATTAACGCCGACGAACGGACACGCCTGAAGACGTTGTCTATCGGCCTGATCGTGCCTAACCGCTTCTACAAGCTCGCACAGGATAATCAGCCGCTGCATGTGTTCGCTCCTTACACGGTCTATCAGGCGTACGGTACGCACCTGGATGACATGGATCTGGACGTCATGTATGACACCCTCCTTGCTGATCCGCGCGTGAAGAAAAGAATCGCCATGAGCGCACGCGACATGCTGACCAAGATCGCCATGATCCAGCTTGAATCGGGCTATCCATATATTATGAACAAAAGCAATGCCAACGCTGCTCACGCCTTGCGGGGTGTGGGTCAGATTAAGATGTCTAACCTGTGCACTGAGATTTTCCAATTGCAGGAGACTTCGGAGATTAACGACTACGGACAGCAGGACGAGATCCGCCGCGATATCAGCTGCAACCTGGCTTCCCTCAACATCGTGAACGTGATGGAGCACGGTAAGATCCGTGAATCCGTACATGAGGGCATGCTGGCACTGACGGCTGTCAGCGATATGACAACTGTCTCCAACGCTCCAGGCGTGGCTAAGGCGAACAAGGAAATGCACTCCGTGGGTCTGGGTGTAATGAACCTGCATGGTTATTTTGCCAAGAACAAGGTGGCTTATGAGAGTGAGCAGGCCCGTGATTTCGCACGCACCTTCTTCATGACGATGAACTATCATTCGATTGAGAAAAGCATGGAAATTGCCGCCGAGACAGGCGAAACCTTCTATGGATTCGAGCAGTCCGACTACGCCAGCGGCGTATATTTCGACCGTTATCTGACTACAGACTACCGTCCGGTTACGGCAAAAGCGCAGGAGCTGTTCGGGGGAATCTATATTCCTACTACAGAGGATTGGAAAGAGCTGCGTGACAAGGTGATGAAGCACGGCCTGTACCATGCCTACCGTCTGGCGATTGCACCGACTGCGAGCATCTCGTACATCCAGAATGCTACCTCCAGCGTCATGCCGATTGTAGAGCAGATCGAGACCCGCACGTATGCCAACTCGACCACCTATTACCCGATGCCTTACCTGCGTCCGGACAATGTGTTCTATTATAAATCCGCCTACCAGATGGACCAGTTCAAGGTCATTGATCTGATTGCCGAGATTCAGCCTCATATCGATCAGGGTATCTCAACAGTTCTGCATGTGAACAGTGATGTCACCACCCGTGAGCTGGCCCGTTCTTACCTGTATGCGGCGCACAAAGGGCTGAAATCCCTGTACTACACCCGGACCAACAAATTGTCTGTCGAGGAATGCCTGGCCTGCTCCATCTAAGAGGGGCACAGGTACAGAAAGGGAGAATATACGATTATGAGCGCAATTCAAGCCGTGAACTGGAACCGTCCCGACGACGATTTCTCGCTGATGTTCTGGAATCAGAATATTATGCAGTTCTGGACCGATGACGAAATACCACTATCTGATGACAAAATGTCCTGGCTCACGCTAAGTGAGATCGAGAAGGACTCTTATATGAAGGTGCTGGGCGGATTGACCCTGCTGGATACGATTCAGGGCGGCGTAGGCATGCCGCAGATTATGGAGCATGTAGACGGCTTGCAGCGCAAGGCGGTCCTCGGCTTCATGGGCATGATGGAGCAGATTCATGCGAAGTCGTACAGCAGCATTTTCACCACCCTGGCTTCGACTGAGGAGATCGACGGGATTTTCCGCTGGGTGGAGGACAACACGTTCCTGCAGTTCAAGGCCCAGACGATCTCGGAGTATTATCAAAAGATTGAGACGAAGAAAGACCTCTATCTGGCGATGTCCGCGTCGGTCCTGCTGGAAAGCTACCTGTTCTACAGCGGCTTCTTCTACCCGCTCTATCTGGCCGGACAGGGCAAAATGACCTGCAGCGGCGAGATCATCGACCTGATCCTGCGCGATGAGAGCATCCACGGCGTCTATGTCGGCGTGCTGGCCCAGGAAATTTTCGAGGAGCTGTCCGAAGAAGACCAGAGCGATGTCTACCAGACCCTGGTCGGCCTGCTGCGTCTGCTCCATGCGAACGAGGAGCAATACACCGAGCAGATCTACGCCCCGATTGGCCTGGTGGAGGAAGTGAAGACCTTCCTGCGCTACAATGCCAACAAGGCGATGATGAACCTCGGCCATGATCCGCTGTTCGATGAGGAAGAGATTAACCCGATCGTGCAGAACGGGATCAGCACCCACACGAAGCAGCATGACTTCTTCTCGAAGAAGGGTAACGGGTATGTGCGGGCGATGAATGTGGAGCCTTTGCGGGATGAGGATTTTAAGTTTTAAACTTGTACATTCCGATTCCGGGATAGTCGTGGCTCCAGAGAAGTTTTGGACTTCCGGCCGCTGTTGTATCCAGATTTCTTCAATTGTACCGCTGTGCGCGGTTGAAATCCGGATACAAAGGCGGACGCTTCCGCTCCTACAGTTCCAAAATCCCCCTCCACCACTCACCCTTTATTTGTAAATAACAAGTTCAATTTATTGGATGGTATGTAGAATGAGCACCCGGCAGCTTGGACAAGCTGCCGGGGCTTTTTTTAGGATACATTCAAACTAGTAGATCACTTAACGAGCCAGCGCTCAATCCGCAGCAGTCAATCGATGCTGTAGGCGTTGGAACGATAGCAATTGCATTTTGTACACTAGAATACTGTAAAAAAGCCTTCAAAATAGAATCTATTGTATTCCGTACAATGGAATGTTGAAAAAATTCATTTTTCACCCAAAACCCAACATTCTACTGTATGAAGTACAATAGAATCTCCTTTAACGGTCAGCTATGCGCTTTCTATTGCAGGAAATACAATCACTTACTTGAATGTAAGAGTAGCAGTCGGCAACAGGTGCAATATCAGCCTAATATTAGCTCGCTTGCTGAGGGTTGCCGTGCCTGATCAGGGTGCAAGGGATTTGCAATGAGACCATAGGGTCAAATGTATGCGTCGAAAACCGAACCTACTAGTTTAGGGGGTTTCTATGAGACTATATTGTTACTCGTACGTAGGAGTAGGGAAGGTTCATTCATTTACAGGAATGAGGTATGCGGAGTGGCTATACATATCCAAGAATACGGTGACCCGAATGGGGAATGTCTGATGGTCTTCCTGCATGGCGGGGGCGTGAGCGGGTGGATGTGGGAGAAGCAGGTGGCGGCGTTCGCCGGTTATCATTGTCTGGTCCCGGATCTGCCGGGGCACGGGTTCAGCCGGGAGGATCAGGAGTTCACGATCCGCAGCATTGCGGAGGAGCTTGTATCCATTATTGAGGAGCGGGCTCAGGGAAGAAAGATTGTTGTTACCGGCTTCTCGCTGGGCGCACAGGTGTTGGTTCAGATGCTGGGGATAAGACCGGAGCTGATTGATTATGCCATCATCAACAGCGCTTTGGTGCGGCCGATCCCTTCCGCCAGCAGGCTGATCGGACCGGCGCTCAGGCTGTCTTTTCCACTGATTAAGTACAGATGGTTCGCGAGGCTCCAGGCCAAGACGCTCTATCTGGGCGAGGAATACCTGGAACGGTATGTTGAAGAGAGCCTGCAGATGGAGCTGAAGACGCTGATCCGGGTGCTGGAAGAGAATATGTCGTTCCGCATTCCAGCCGGATTCAGTGACGCCGCAGGCAAGATTCTGGTTACCGTAGGTGAACTGGAGAAATCCGTCATGAAGCAATCCGCCCGGGATCTGGTATCTGCAAATCCCCATAGTACGGGCCTGGTGATTCCCAGGATTGGACACGGAGTCCCTCTGGCGAAGCCGGAGCTGTTCAATGAGCTGGTTGAGGCCTGGATACAGGATGAGGAGTTGCCCGGGGAATGCAAAAGAATCTGATCCCTCAGGCACGAAGTGATGCTAGTTCAGATCCTCCCTGATTTTGTAGCGGACAGCAAAATAACTCAGGAATAGAATCGCGGCAACCGCCACTCCAAACATATGAATCAGATCAGCCATGCTGCCCAGATCCTTGACCCGCACAAGCGTGTTAATCAGCAGATATTTGGTCAAATGAATGTCCGTTAACAGATTTTCCAGCGCCCCTAGCACCATGCCGATCACATTCAGAGCCAGAACGATGCTGGCACTTAAGCTAATAAGCAGGTTCCGGGTTATCATAGCTATACAAAGAATCAGCAGCGAGAACGCCCAGTGCAGCAGGAATTGGCCCGCCAGCAAAGTAATGAACGCCCCCGGATCTCCCAGATCGGTCTGGTCCCATAACAGTTTTCTCGCAATTCCGTCTGCAACTAGCAGAGTCAGGAACATCATGGTCACGAACAGGGCGAGAATCGCCATTTTGGAGAACACGGAGTGGCTTCTGGCCTGCCGCATGGAGATATAATTCTTGGAGAAGCCGGAATTCCATTCGCTCATATAGAAGTAGATCGTGAACACCGCAATATAAATCAGCATCCAGGAAGGCGGCTGCGAAATCATATACTGGATGAAATCGCTCTCCGTTAAGCTGCTTAGCAGGGGACGGCCCTCCACCGGTTGCTCGTATTGCTTCATCATATAAATGCCGAAGATCTGAAACGCACAGAACAGGAGCAGCAGCAGGTACATAATCTTGTTTCGTCTGAAGCGGTAAAAGTCCATTTTGAACAGGTTAATCATGGCGTTCACCTGCACTCTCCGTGCGTTCCAGGAAATACTGCTCCAGGCTCTGCTTGTGCCTCGCTATGGAATCTACCATTATCCCATGCTGCGCCAGCACCTGAACGATCTGCCGGATGCGGATATGCTCGTCGTATACATACACCGTGCGGCTGTCCACCACTTTATATTGTGTAATCTTCAGCTCGCGCTCCAGCACCGGGAGAGCCTCCCGGGCTTCCTCCACACTAATCTCGATCCGTTCCTCACAGCGCTGCTGCAATTCTTCCTTGGAGATCACCTCGGCGAATTCTCCCTGATGGATGATGGCATACTTGGTGGCGATTTTGGAGAGCTCCTCCAGAATGTGACTGGAGATCAGAATCGTCAGGCCCGCTGCGTTCAGCTCCAGGATGAGCTCCCTAATCTCCACAATTCCCTGCGGATCAAGCCCGTTAATCGGCTCATCCAGAATCAGCACATCGGGACTTCCCAGCAGAGCCACCGCGATCCCCAGCCGCTGCTTCATGCCCATGGAATAGCTTTTGACTTTGGCGGTATTCTTAGGGTCCAGCCCTACGAGCTTCAGCAGCTTCGCGATCGTTAGCTCCCTGTCACTTAGACCATACGCGATAGTGAGCAGCTTCAAGTTCTCGTAGGCCGACACATTCGGGTATAACCCGGGATGCTCAATCAACACCCCCATCCGCTCAAAAAAAGACTGGTCCCCCGCCGCCGCACGGTTGAAGAAATGCAGCTCTCCCGAGGTCGGATACACATGTCCGCTGATCATTTTGAGCAGCGTGGATTTGCCCGCCCCGTTCTTCCCGATGATGCCGACAATCTCTCCTCTATAGATTTTGAGATTGGCATTCCGCACTGCCGCTTTCGATTGGTACATCTTGGTCAGTCCGCATAGCTCAATGATGCAATCTGTCATATCTGCCACCTCCTTACCCTAAGTTAACAGGATGAAGACTAATAGTTCGCCAACAAAAGATTAAGAAAGTTCAAAGTTCATCATGGACTCAGCCGGAAGCCGATGCCCCAGACCGTATCGATATAGGCTTCGCTGTCGTGCGCCTTGATTTTATTGCGGATATTGCTGACATGTACCGTTATCGTCTTGTCCTCGCCCAGATAGATCTCCTCCCAGGCCAGCTCATAGAGATCCTGCTTCGTGAACACGCGGGAAGGATTCCTGACCAGCAGTTCCACAATCCGGTATTCCTGACGAGTCAGAGCAAGCACGCTGCCATGAATCCTGACACTGTAGGCTGTGCAGTCCAGCACCAGATTCTTATGCCTCAACTCCTTCAACGGCTCACCGGCAGCCGTCCGCAGGATATGAACATGGATGCGGGCAATCAGCTCCTCCAGCTCAAAGGGCTTGGTCACATAATCATCAGCGCCCAGCGTGAACAGATCCAGCTTATCCCTGAGTTGATCCTTGGCTGAGAGGACAATCACCGGAACCCGGGACTTCATCTCCTCACGCAAACGGTGCATGAACGCCTCGCCGGACAACCCGGGCAGCATCAGGTCCAGGACAATCAGGTGATACTCGCGCTCCGCCAGATTCAGCATCCCTTCACTGCCTGAATAGGACTGGGTGCACTGATACCCTGCGGAGGTAAGCCCGTCATGCAGAATTGCGTTAATATGCTCGTCATCCTCAACGATGAGAATTCTTCTGCGCTGCCCGTTATCCTTGAGATGGGTACTCACGGCTATGCTCCTCCCCCCTTTTTGATAATCCTATTAATATACTGAAGGTATCCGCTGTACTCCCGGCCTCTGCATGACCGTTCATTTTCTCCATCAGCGCCTTCACAATCGAGAGTCCAAGACCTGAGGAATGCCGGGTACGCGACGGATCTTCTTTGTAAAAGCGGGTAAATATCTTCTCCGTATCCACCCTGCTGCCTGCCTTAAGCCGGTTAGTGAAGCGTATACACAACATCTCCTGCCTGTCTTCAGCCTCTATGGTCAGCAGGCCTTCGCCATGGATGAAATAGTTGCTGATGATATTGGTAAAGATTCGTTCCAGTGCATGGAGATCCCCCATCACCCGGGGAGAATGCTCCGGCAGACGTAGCTCGGGCTCACTCTCCGATCCGGCGAAGGCATCGATGAAGGTGAACAAATTCCGCTTCAGCACCTCCATAACGTCCACGGGCTGCAGCTCCAGGCTGTATTCGGGATTCTGCAGCTTGGTATAGAGGAACAGCTCATCCACCAGCTTGATAATCTGCTGTATTCTCGACTGGGCAAGCGCTACGTAACGCCCCTTCTCCTGCACCGCCTCTGTCCGCAGCGCCAACTGAAGGTAACCATCCAGTGAAGTGAGCGGTGTCCGGATATCATGCGACAGACTGGTAATCGCCAGATTCATCTCCTGATTCTTGCGGCTGAACTGTTCTCCCATCGCCCGCTGGCGGCTTAACAGGTTATTGCACTCCCGCACCAGCCTGCCAATCTCCCTCGGCTTCAACTGGGTAGCTACCAGCTTACGGGATTCATGCTCCATGATAAAAGACAGCTGGCTGCTGATCTGACTGACCTGTCTCCGGTAATTCAGCAGGTAGACCGTCTGGCCGATCAGCAGCAGCAGGAGTCCTGCCAGAACAATAAGGATACGATCAACTCCTCTCATATGAGGTTATTATATACGATTACAGAGTCTTAGTCTGAGTAGGAGGTGAGCTGATGACGTACAGTGATGCCCTCCTTGCCCACTCTGAGCTGAATCTCCCCCTGCTGATCCGTCCGGTAGACGCGGGTTCCGGTATCGGACAGGCGCTCCAGCACGATCCCGTGCGGATGGCCATAGAGGTTATTCACACCCGCTGAGATCACAGCGGCCCCCGGGTTCCAGAAGGCGAGCCAGTCTACACTGGTAGCGGTTTTGCTGCCGTGGTGGGCGACCTTGAGGACGTCGATGGGGTTGCCTTGCTTAATCCCGGATTGACTTGCGAAATGTAGGATGGCTTCCTCTGCCGCCTCATCCATATCTCCTGTGAAAAGAAAGCTCCGGCCGTTCATCTCCAGCCGGAACACCACCGATTCGTGGTTCTGGTCTTCCACTTTCTCCGGCAGGGTCTGTCCATCCGCTGGCGGCTCCGGCCAGAGGAAGTTCAGCCGCGTGGCCTCGTCCGGGGCCAGCGTCATGGCCTGCTGTACCGGATACAGCCGGACACCCGCGTCCAGCGCAGTCGTCATCAGCTTGGAGTACGGCTCCGTGTCAGCCAATGTCCCGTTAAACAGCATTGCCGATACCGGCATCCCTTCCAGCACAGCCTGCAGCCCTCCGGCATGGTCCTGATCGCCATGCGTCAGGATAACCGCGTCAAGCCGGTGAATGCCCCGCTGCTTCAAGAGCGGCAGCAGCGTCTTCGCTCCAACCTCGAACGGGCTGCGGCGGATACGCCATTCCTCCCGGTTGCCGAAGCTCACGGTCCCGCCGCCATCCACCAAGATATGAGCTCCGCCCGGAGTGGTAATCAGGCTGCTGTCCCCCTGACCTATATCCAGGTAGCTGATGGAACCGGAGCCGTCGCGTAGAGTTTCGGCGTTATAGCCTTTGTAGAGCAGAATGGTCAGGCCTACAACGCACAGTATGACTACAAGATAACTCCATCGTGATAGGCTTGATTGAGGGTAAGATTGGAAAGCCAGCGCCGCTATTCTGCTGTTCGCAGTAGATAGCAAATCTGGCTGGTTGGTGGTGTTTCCATATTTGCTATTGACGTTTCTGCCGATCTTCCACCGGCCTTTACCTCTCGGTTCCGCCCTCTCCAGCTCCGCCAGCGGGCGGGTCTCATCGTCCATGAACTGGGGAACAAGCTTGGCCTCAGTCCTCCGTTTCAACATGTGTAACAAACCATATAACAGGCAGTAGTAGAGGCAGATCCACAGGATTGACGGCGATGCCCAGATCAGCACCCCGGAGGTGAAGCTGTTCACCCACTCTACGACTGCAAAGGTAGCGTTATTGAGCAGCTCCGCCAGTTGAGCGATCAACAGTGCTGCGGCATTCCATACCCGTCCAAGCATCAGTACCAGCGTTCCCAGTGGCAACACCAGGAAGGTGATAAAGGGAACCAAGAGCAGATTGGCCACAACGGATAACAGCGAGAATTGGTTGAAATAATAGATCGTCAGCGGGAACGAGACCAGTTGAGCAATAATCGTTACCGAGAGGCTGCTGCCCAGCCAGCCCGGTAACCGCCTGAATAGCGGCGCAGCGAGCGGTGTATACACCATGAGTCCGGCCGTCACCAGAAAAGACAGCTGAAAGCTGACACTAAGCAGCAGATAAGGATTCCAGACCAGCATCATCAGGGCCGATGCGGCCAGAATATTCAGTCCATCCTTGAGCATGCCCAGCCTTGCCGCCAGCAGGGCAATCATGCTCATGATCCCGGCGCGGATCACAGACGGTCCGGCCCCGGACAGCAGCACATAGACAGGAACCAGCAGCAGGGTCACCGTCAGTGCGGTTTCTCTGGTCAAGCGGCAGCGGCGCAGAAGAATTAGGATTACTCCGACGTACACCGCTACATGCATCCCCGAAATGGCCAGGATATGGGTGAGCCCGAGCTGCGAGAACTGTCTGAAGGTCTCCGGGTCCAGTTCCTTTTGGATGCCGATGACAAGACCCTTCATATAACCCGCATGAGGCTCCTGAAATAAGCGGCTCATTTCTGCACCGAGCACAGATCTTGCCTTATCATTCCAGCGCAGAATAGTGGATGGTTCCCACGAGATTGGAGGTTTAGCCTCTACACTGGTTATTCCCTCCCCTTTAAGCAGCCAGTGAATCTTTTGGGTGAGCAGATAGGAACGGTAGTCGAATCCGCCGAAGTTGCGCGTTATCTGGGGCCGTATCAATTCCCCCTCAATGACCACCTGGTCTCCCCGCTGCCACTGCGCAGCCACCGCAATCTCACTCTCCTCCTGGAGCTTGATCTGTATAGCTACAAGTTCACCTTTAGCTTGTTTCTTCTCCACGGCTCCCGCTGCATCTGTCTCTGCCGCAAGATTCGGATTGAATACCTTTGCCTTCTTTCCTTCTTCTCCTTCCGCTGCAGACTGTTCCCCTTGCTGATGCAATCTGATCCCGGACAGCTTCACGACAAAATCAACCCGGTCCCCGTCCCGCTCCACCGGAGAAGCAATAACGCCTGCAGCTGTTACATAAGCCTCATTCAGTTCGCTCACCGGTTGCCCCAGCACACCAGGCAACAGACTCACATTTCGTACCTCACTATATTCCCAGTATAGGGCCGACACAATCAATCCCATAACCAACAACGCTGCCGCCCTCCAGCGTATGCCGCCGCTCACCGCCCAGACTACAGGCAGCAACAGCATCACGGCGAGGCAGAACAGCAGACTGTGGCCAGAGAACAAACAACCTGCGGCACTTCCCGCCACCCAGCAAACCGTGAAGCTTAGTAACGGCCTTCTGTTCATGATCATCTCTCCTTCCTAATTAGCTCTAGACGCCAAAAAACCTCTGCATACGCATCCTACATGCGTGTACAGAGGTTCTTCCTCTGGGGTCAGTCCATATTCTATCGGATCTTGTTCACTCGAACTATAATTGAATCCTGCCGATGTACGCCGTTACTCAGATATCGAAATCATCGTTTCCTTAGGCGGCTCGTAGTTCTCCAATTGGCGGAACACGATTCCTTTGGAGGAGAGCATCGCCTGCACCTTCTCCATGTCTTTCTTGTAAGGACGCAGGTAGACAATCTCAACGATTCCGCTGTTAGCCAGCATATTGGCACAGGTCCAGCAGGGTTCATCCGTCACGTAGACCGTACTGCCTTCCCGGTCGCTCCGGTCGGTGAACAGCAGCAGATTCTGCTCCGCATGGATTGTGCGGATGCAGCGCTGCTTTTTGACCATTGTCTCTACACCGTCAATCATCTCACGCTCGTATTGCTCAGAGACCATACAGCCTGCTTCCGAGCAGTCAGGAACGCCCATCGGTGCACCATTATAGGCCGTACCCAGCAGCTTCTTCCCCTGCACCAGCACCGCGCCGACATGGCGGCGGGGACAGCGCGAACGGGTGGAGACCATGCAGGCAATATCCATGAAGTATGTATCCCAGTTCTTGCGGTAAGCCACAGTCATCAGCAATCTCCACTTTCTCTAAATAGTTGTTCATTATTGTAGCATACCTGGCTGCGTTTTCACTAGGATATTGATAGCCCGCAACAACGTACATTTCGCCTAACTCTCGCCTAAATTTCCCATGCCGCCACTTCTACACCACATTTGCTCATCCCTAGAGTGGGTAGAGTGGGGTGTGATTGCACTTCATACAATAGAAATTGCATTCTCAGCGCCTAAGTAACGTTCTGCTGCACTTCATACAATTGATTCTCTGATTTAGTCTCCAAAGACCCTCTTTTTCAAAATTCTAATGTACGAAGTGCAGCAGATTCAGTTTTCAGGCAGATTTATGGCTAATCTAATGTACAGAGTGCAATTGAAACTTACTATGCCTCAGCCCATGCTCTGAGAGTGAAGCCCGTTAAGTGGAAAAACTACAACTGTTGCTGGCAAAAGCACCGAAGATATAATAGTAGTTGGAAAAACGACACTTCATTCGTTACAAATCGCTGATTCAGCGCATTCGGACCAAATTAGCTGCCCTAAATCCACTTACTGTTCGTCAGGGAAACGTTAGAGATTTATTAAGTGTATAAAATCCAACTGCTTCCCACGGGAGACAGATTGTTCGTATACAATCAGGACGGCAGCCTTAAAAAGTCACGAGAGGCTTCAGCTTCTCCAGCAGCTTGGGGCCGATGCCCTTCACCTTCCCTAGCTCGTTCGCGCTGCGGAAGGCTCCCTTACTGGTGCGGTAGTCGATAATCGCCTGCGCCTTCTTCTCTCCGATGCCCGGCAGATCCATGAGGGCTTTGGCATCGGCTGTATTCACATTGATCCGTCCGTCAGCTGCTGCCGGGGCTGCAATGCCAGCGGCTCCAGCTGTTGCAGCCGCCGCTCCACTTGCACCGCCGCTTCCTGCCGCTCCTCCGGGTCCTCCTGCGTCTGCCGCCCCCGCTATCCCGGCACTTGCCGCTCCAGCGCCTGCTGTTCCGCCACCAGTGACCGCACCGCCAACAACTCCGCTACCCGCTGCACCTGCCATACTCCCGCCAGTTGCTCCACTCCCCGCTGTATTACCACCTGTTACACTCCCCCCAGCCGCTCCACCCCCTGCTGTTCCGCCACCAGTGAGCGCGGCATTACCACCAGCCTGATTCCCGCCAACATTTCCACTCCCCGCCGTTCCGCCACCAGCAATCTCGCCACCTGTTACTCCACTCCCCGCCGTTCCGCCACCGGTGACCGCACCACCAACAACTCCACTACCGGCCGTACCGTTACCAGCTTCCTCAACGCCTGCCGCTCCACTTGCCATACTTCCACCCGCCGCCACACTCCCGCCAGCTGCCCCGTCCGCGGAACTCCCGCCATCAGCCCCGGCGGCTGCACTGCCGGCCTCACCTTCGTCCGCCACTCCCAGCGCCTGCGCCATTCCGGTGTTCAGTGTCGACCATCCGGCGATGCCGGCGTCCTGTGCTCTGTGGTCTGCAGCCCACACCAGGCCACCGCCCAGCAGCGCGGCGGTGATGGCGCAGATGATCATTCTTTTATCCATCAGGTTGTCCTCCCTCATCGAACTGGAATTTTATTCAATAATCCGATTAAAACCTGTCATTGGTCCAAGTCTGGCGTGCATACATTTAACGAAGAGTATTCCTGTAAGCCAGCAGCATAAGAAAGGAGGTACCACAGGATGAAAGTGGGATTTATTGGAACAGGCAGCATGGGAAGTCTGCTGATCGACACCTTCCTTCGGTCGGGAGCCCTTGATCCATGTGATGTGATGGCCAGCAACCGCAGCCCGGGCAGGCTGATGGAGTTGAAGAAGCTTCATCCCGGAATCACCCTATGCTCCGGCAATATCGAAGCCGCCTCGGAGAGCGACCTCGTGTTCCTGTGCGTCAAGCCTTTGCAGTTCAAGCGGGTAACCGATGAGATCGCTCCTTATCTGCGCAGCGACCAGATTGTTGTATCTATTACAAGCCCTGTGCAGCTCTACCATCTGGAATCGGCCCTGCCCTCCAAGGTGGCCAAAATCATTCCCAGCATCACCCATTCCGTCAGAGGCGGGAGTTCGCTGTGCATTTTCGGAAGCCGATTAAATAATAAAGACAGGCTCCTGCTGCTCCAGCTATTCTCCTGCATTGGAGTTCCTGAGGAAATTCCTGAGGGTCATACGCGGATTGCCTCAGATTTCTCCAGCTGCGGTCCGGCCTTTCTGAGCTATTTCCTGGAGCGGTGGATTGAAGCGGCTGTGGAAGCAACTGGCATCGACGAAGCCCTGGTTACCCGGCTGGCGGGTGAGATGCTGCTGGGTACGGGCAAGCTGCTGACCGAAGGCTCGTTCACCCCGCAGGAGCTGCAGGAGCGGGTTGCCGTCCGCGGGGGCATTACCGCGCAAGCCCTGAATCACTTGCAGACTAGTCTGGAGGGGGTATTTGAACGTCTGATTACCACCACACATGACAAATATGATGAGGATGTGGAAAAGCTCGACGAGCTGTTCGGCCTCGGCAGCATCGCCCAGAGCCGACTCGACCGCTAGCAAAATGTATCCATTATCAGCGCCATTTCCTCCATAGAACAACCAGCGGTCCCCTCCACCTCCGCAGAAAGCGCCCGAAACCAAGAAAGCCCGCAGCACGGATACCTCCGTTGCTGCGGGCAGAATTGCGTTCTTCGCTTAACCCACTACGATATTTACCAGCTTGCCGGGAACGGCAATGATTTTGCGTACGGTTTTGCCTTCGACGGCCGCCTTCACATTCGGCAGGGCCAGGGCGTGGTCCTGCATCTCCTGCTGGCCCATATCCGCCGGAATCAGCGCGCGCTGGACGATTTTACCGTTCACCTGAACCACGATCTCAACCTCAGCATCTACAGTCAAGGCTTCATCATAGGCCGGCCAAGCGACATAGCTGATGCTTCCTTCATGGCCCAGCAGTTCCCACAGCTCTTCGGCAATATGCGGTGCCAGCGGGGACAGCATCTGCACGAAATGTTCAGCTGCTTCCTTGGACAGACTCTCCTGCTTATAAGCGTCATTGATGAAGATCATCAGCTGGCTGATCGCCGTATTGAAGCGCAGCAGTTCGAAATCCTCGGTGACCTTCTTCAGCGTCTTATGCCAGGTGCGTTTGAATTCATCCGTGCCGCCGCCCTCTGTAATCTTCGCGCTGAGGCTGCCGTCTTCATTCACGAACAGGCGCCATACGCGGGAGAGGAAGCGGTGAATGCCTTCGACACCCTTCTCGTTCCAAGGCTTGGTGGCCTCCAGCGGTCCCATGAACATCTCATAGACGCGCAGGGTATCTGCCCCGTAAGCTTCTACGATCTCATCCGGGTTAATGACATTGCCGCGCGATTTACTCATCTTCTCGTTGTTGTTCCCCAGGATCATTCCCTGGTTGACCAGCTTGTGGAACGGCTCCTTGGTATCGACTACGCCGATATCATAGAGTACCTTATGCCAGAAGCGGGCATACAGCAGGTGAAGCACTGCATGCTCCGCTCCGCCGATGTACAGGTCAACCGGCAGCCATTCCTTCTGCTTCTCCGGTGAACACAGCTCCTGATCGTTATGCGGATCGATATAGCGCAGGTAGTACCAGCAGCTGCCGGCCCATTGCGGCATGGTGTTGGTCTCACGGCGGGCCTTCATGCCGGTCTCGGGATCAACTGTCTCCACCCACTCGGTCACATTCGCCAGCGGAGATTCACCGGTGCCCGATGGCTTGATCGCATCTACATCCGGCAGAACCAGCGGCAGCTGATCCACAGGCACGGTCTTCATCGTGCCGTCTTCCAGGTGCAGAATCGGAATCGGCTCGCCCCAGTAACGCTGGCGGCTGAACAGCCAGTCGCGCAGGCGGTAGGTCACTTTGCCCTTGCCGCTGCCCTTCTCTTCCAGCCAGGCGATCATCTGAGCCATCGCTTCAGTATTGGACAGACCGTCAAGGAATCCCGAATTGACATGCGGACCGTCACCGGAGTAGGCTTCTTCTTCGATATTGCCGCCCTGCACCACTTCGATGATGTTCAGGCCGAACTGCTTGGCGAATTCCCAGTCGCGGGCATCATGGCCCGGAACGGCCATAATCGCTCCGGTTCCGTAGCCGGCCAGCACGTAATCGGCAATCCAGATTGGCACCTGCGCGCCGTTCACCGGATTAATGGCATACGCGCCGGTGAATACACCGCTTTTCTCCTTCGCCAGATCCGTGCGTTCCAGATCGCTCTTGCGGGAAGCCTTGTCGCGGTATTCGGCAACGGCGGCCTTCTGCTCCTCCGTGGTAATGGCATCCACCAGCTTATGCTCCGGTGCGAGTACGCAATAGCTTGCTCCGAACAGGGTATCGGGACGGGTAGTGAACACTTCAAGCACAGCCTCATGCCCCTCAATGGCAAAGGTTACCTCAGCACCGGTCGATTTGCCGATCCAGTTGCGCTGCATATCCTTGATGCTCTCTTCCCAGTCCAGCTCCTCCAGATCCTCCAGCAGACGGTCGGCGTATTCGGTAATTTTCAGAATCCACTGGCGCATCGGTCTGCGGACGACGGGATGGCCGCCTCGCTCGCTTTTGCCGTCGATGACTTCTTCATTCGCAAGAACCGTTCCCAGCGCCTCGCACCAGTTCACCGATACTTCGGCCACATAAGCCAGTCCACGGTTATACAGCTGGATGAAAATCCACTGCGTCCACTTGTAGTACCCCGGATCGGTCGTGCTGATTTCGCGGTCCCAGTCGTAGGAGAAGCCCAGCGACTTGATCTGGCGGCGGAAATTGTCAATGTTCTTGAAGGTAATGTCACGCGGATGCTGGCCGGTATCCATCGCATATTGCTCTGCCGGAAGTCCGAAGGCATCCCAGCCCATCGGGTGCAGCACGTTGTAGCCGCGCATCCGCTTGAAGCGGGATACGATGTCAGTGGCGGTATAGCCTTCCGGGTGGCCTACGTGCAGTCCTGCGCCGGAAGGGTACGGGAACATATCCAGGGCGTAGAACTTCGGCTTGCCTGATTCTTCACTTGTCTTAAAGGTCTTGTTCTCGTCCCAGAATTTCTGCCATTTCGGCTCGATGGTCTGGGCGCGGTATCCAATATTGTCGCTCATCTTGTGCTCCTCCTTGGAGTGTGGCTGTAATAGGTAACTCTATTGTAAAAAAACACTGTAAATAAGGGTCACTGCAGAAAGATTTGGGCTTCCGCCCGCTGTTATACTCGGATTTCTGATTATAAGCTTCAAGGTAGAAATCCGAGTATAAAGGCGGCCACTAACGTTGCTACAGCTCCAAAATTTCTTTCCGTTCCTTTATATTTACATAAAATCTGTAAAAACCAATTCACTTACCCGGCGGAACAGCAAAGCCCAAGAGCCGCCCATGATTCGCTGGGCCGTAAAAACCACGGCAAAGCCATGTACCCGCCCATGATTCGCCGGGCCGGGAGCCGGAGCGAGTCAACATAATCGCTCCATCTGCCAGGACCCGCTGCTCCGCCGGGATAACCGCAAAAAAACCTCCCATCCCTAGCGTATAATCGCTAGGGACGAGAGGTATGAATTCCCGTGGTACCACCCTAGTTAGCGGCGGACATTCTTTGTCCGGCACTCACTTTGACACCCTGTATCGGGGGTGAGCCGACGGCGGTTCACTCGCATGTCCCCCTAAGGAACCTGCGGCTCGCGCCATTACTCGGAGGTGAGTTCACTGCGGTCCGTTAACCGGCTCGCACCTGGGGTGCCGGCTCTCTGCAATAACGGTCTCACGAATTAATACTCCTCTTCATCGCACTGCTATGATAACTCTTCTTATCGTAATATTCACCACATTATAACCAAAAGATACATGTACCGTCAATCCTTTCACCCGAAGTAGCCGCAGGTTCCCCTGTTCCAGCAAGTGACGGGATGAATTACGGTGACTTCAAGCCGGCCTTCTGCGGATATAATAGCCGATGATATGCTGAATAACCACCTTAGCAGCAGCGAAGAAAGGAACAGCCAGAATCAGTCCGATCATTCCGGCGATCTCCCCGCCGACCAGCAGCGCGAAGATGATCAGCAGCGGATGCAGATGCAGCTTCCGTCCTACAACCTGAGGAGAGATCACGTTACTCTCCAGCATTTGGCACAGGGTGTTCACCACCGCCACCAGCAGGACAAGGCGCCACGACAAGGTTGAGGCCATTACAATGGCCGGGGCCGCCCCCAGAAACGGACCCATATAAGGAATAATGTTGAATACCGCGACAACACAGGCGAACAGCAGCGCATAAGGCATGCCGATAATCGCGTAGCCGATATAAGCGAGCACGCCGATGATGATGCAGACGAGAAACTGCCCGCGGATATAGTTGCCGAGCGCTTCATCAATGTCTTTTAACAGCATCACAATCGACTTGCGGCGCGAACGGGGCAGACAGGATACCACCATCCGTTCGAACACCTCGAAGTCCTTCAGAATATAGAACACGAGAAAAGGCACAATGAATGCGTTGAACAGCAGGCCAATGGTCGAAGCGATATTATTAAGGAAGTAGGAGATGCCTTCGGCCAGGCGGTTCTCCAGCTGATAGAACCAGTTATTCATTCCCGTCTCTACCCCGGGCGGAATCAGCCTGGAATTCATGCCCTTCATCAGCCCCTGCGCGTGCAGCGTCATCTCCGGCAGATGCTCGTTCAGCTCCTCCAGCTGTTTCATGAACATCGGGATCAGATTGATCAGAATCACCGCAAGTGAGGTCAGGAACACTGCATAGATCAGCAGGACGGCTACGCTGCGCGGCATTTTTCTCCGGGAGAGCATAGTGACCACCGGATTCAGTACATAGGAGATAATCATGGCGGCCAGGAACGGGGCCAGGATCGCTTTTAGAAACAGGAATACCCCATTCAGCATCGGACGGAGCAGCCAGACAAAATATAGAATAATCAGTGAGAGCAGCACGCCGGTCATCCAGCGGAGCCATTTACTGCGGAACCACTCCTCCATAATCTCCCTCCTGAACGTGTACAGCCCTTAACCATCATGCCCTATTAGTATGTGTGGGAGGGGAATGAAATACTCTGCTCTGCAAAAAATTGGTTTTTTGTTATTTTAGTTCGCAGGTTGGTATAGTGGCCGGGTTCAAGGTTCGCTACAATCATATTGTAAAGCGCTTACATTATTGAGGAGGGTATTGTATATGAGGAGAAAGCTACACAAGTTATTCGGTGCAGGAATGACCCTGCTGCTCGCCGGTCTGCTGACAGGAGCTCCGTCCGTTTCGGCGGCCACCGTCTTTGATGAGCCTCTGACTTACTTCAACCCCGCAACCTGGCAAAAAGCAGACGGATACTCGAACGGCTCCATGTTCAATTGTACCTGGCGTGCGAATAATATCTCATTCACCAGTGGCGGACAGCTTCGTCTGGCCCTGACCAGTCCCAGCAATAATAAATTTGACGGCGCGGAATACCGCTCTGTCTACAAGTACGGCTACGGCAAATACGAGGTCAGCATGAAGCCGGCCAAGAACAGCGGGATCGTCTCCTCCTTCTTCACCTACACCGGGCCTTCAGACGGGACACCTTGGGATGAGATCGATATTGAGTTCCTCGGCAAGGACACCACCAAGGTCCAGTTCAACTATTACACCAATGGCGTTGGCGGCCATGAGCAGATTGTCAATCTTGGCTTTGATGCTTCCCAGAGCTATCATACGTACGCCTTCGACTGGCAGCCGGGTTATATTAAATGGTATGTGGACGGGGTCTTGAAGCATACGGCCACCAGCAACATCCCCTCCCGGCCCGGTAAAATCATGATGAACCTCTGGAACGGAACGGGAGTGGATTCCTGGCTCGGTTCCTATAACGGGGCGAACCCGCTGTACGCCTATTACGATTGGCTGAAATTCACAGGCAACTAACTTGCAGGCAGGTGATGGACCCCGGCGATGCGCAAGCGGCATACGCCGGGGTCCTTTTGTCTATGTTGATCATAGGGACCCATCTTCAATATTTGTTATTCCAATCGCCACATTGTTATGGCGGCTGCAACCGCCCTTCTGTACGATATATAGAAGAATGCAGCACAGGAGGAACAGAATTGTTGGAGCCGCCGCCTGGTACGTTGGCAGGAGCTCCATGTGTATCTACGACAAGAAACCGCCTTATATTGAGGCGGTTTCTTGTCCCTGCGGCATCTAGCGGCTGCTCTGGTCCCAGGCATTGACCTCCATAGTTTCAGTAAGTCCGCCGTAGGTGTTCCACTTGTGCACGAATTCGTCGAATTCTTCAAGCGGGCTGTCCGCGAAGATGATTTTGATGAAGCTTTTCTGCTCCAGCTTCTTCAGCAGCTCGCCGTCGCGCTTCATCGTCGCTGTCGGAGGTCCCGTGAACTGCTCCTTGCGGGAAGCCTCCTTCTGGCCCAGCAGCACAGGGGCAATGTCCTTCGGGATCTCCCGGATGACCCCGGAGGGAATCCGGGCCCCGTCGAAGGTTAGCGTGTACGAGGCTACGCGGATGCCGCCCAGCGGCAGCGCCGAAGATTGGGCGCTCGGCTGGCCGCCCGCCATGGTCCAATCATAGCCCTCTGCAAGACCATGAGCGAATTCACCGGTCGAGGTAGCGTATGAATCGAACAAATAATTCTGATACGTAAAAAAGATTTCAGGATGCTTCATCTTCTTATTGATCAGAATGGCACCGTTGACAGGCAGGGTCCCTCTTCTCATGGTGAGGCCGCCCGGTCCCGAAGGGACGGCAATTGCCCGGACACGCGCCTTGGCGTCACTCTTGGTCAAGGAGGACAGGGGCCAGCCGCGCATCCAGTAGGGTCCGGCAATGATACCCGCCTTGCCGGAGATGAACTGGTTCGCCGCGCCCTCTTCATCCAGCCAGGCACTGTCAGCGCTCAAATAACCGCGCTGCATCCATTGCTTCATGAGCTGGACAGCCTTCCTTGCTTCGGGCTGGATGGAGCCGTACTCCAGGGTGCCGTCACTCCGGCGGTTCCACTGCTCAGGAACCGTACCATAGGCGCCGAACACCCAGCTGCTGTCTCCCATCCAGGTGCTGGGGCCATTGCGGAATCCAACCGAGAGGCCGTAGGTATCCTTGATCCCATTGCCGTCCGGGTCCTGGTTGACGAAGGCATCCATGACCTGCTCCAGCTCATCCAGGGTCTGCGGGGCTTTCATATGGAGCTTGTCCAGCCAATCCTGGCGGACCCAGAGCAGCGGATCGGAGTTATATTCATAATCCATAATGGGAATGGCATACCTGTGCGCGCCGCGCATGAAGGGGTTCCATGCCGAGGCATCCTCGGCAACAGCCTTCTTCCATACCTCGGACGCATGCTGCTCGAACAGGTCGCCGACTTCCATGAATTGCCCTGAATCAATCAGCTCCTGGATAATATCGGCATCTCTGGTCGTTACAATGTCGGGCATATTGCCTTTGGCCAGCTCCAGCCTCAGCTTGTTGGCGTAGGTCTCTGAGGTGCCGGAGATCGTCCATAGATACCGGATTCGGATGCCGAGCCGCTTCTCGGCCCAGGCTGTATGTACGTTGTGCTCCAGGCTCTCCCCTTTGATGAAATTCAGATTGGGGTTCACGGAGCCGACCGTATACAGGTCTACCGGAGGATCATATTTGCCTTCCTTAACATCGAAGTGAGGGGCTGTACTCTGCGGTGAAGCCGGCGGCTGACTATATTCGGTGCTGTGCCAGGAGCAGCCTGACAGGATCAGGAGCAGCAGCAACAGCGGGGAACGGACTTTCATGTAACCACCTGCTTTTCGTAGAGTTCGGTGTGACGGACAGATTGTATTATAATCGACTTCATGATCTTATGATACACTTCTCCATATTACAGCAAATGTCTTGAAAAGGATGATCTTTATGGTGGCATTTCGTCCCAACCTGTTCATTAAAATGGTGGCAATCCTGCTCTCGCTGATTGCGGCCACACTCTTGTTCTACGGAATGTCCTACCGTAAGGATGTCGGAGTCATTACCAGTCAGATCAAAACCACCGACCTCAATCATCTGGAATTCCTGACCCAGCAGATGGATAACAACATCAACCAGCTCGCGGGCAGCATGTATGCCCTGCAAAGAGATCCCACCATCCGCGATTATGAGCAGATTACGCAACTGGGCCATCTTATTGATCCAGCCCAGACGATTATGACGGTACTGGAGAAGTTGTCCCTCCAGACCAGCTCTAGTACCTGGGAGAACCGGATTGTCTTGTACAAGCCCTTCAGCGGGGAGACCTTGGGCTCAGATTCCTCGCTGTCCTTCGATGTCGCTGTCCTGCACAAGCCGCTTCCGGCAGGCTGGGAGTATATCTCGGCGGACAGGGCCGGCGCGGAGGCAGGCTTCCGGCTGCTCTTGTCGGACCCTGCCCAGGCAACAAGCCGGCCGCGCGAGGCGCAGCTGCTGATGTCCATGTATTTGCCGGTCTCCAACATTGAACGGATGTTCGATGCCTACCAGTCGCAGAACACGGGCGACACCTTCTTGTACCATCCGTCATTCGGGGTCATCCTCTCACGGAGTTCGGACCGGCAGATGGCGGAGCAGGTCACTGCGGTACTGAATATCACGGCCGGGAAGAGTACCTCCGACATCTTCGACCTTACGCAGGGCAGCTTCCTGGTCAGTTCGGTGCCCTCCTCGGCCATCGACTGGCAAGTCGTGCATTATTCACCGCTGAAGGAGATTCTTGAGCCGATCCGCAGCAGCCGCTCTTCCTTCCTGACAGGATCGGCCATCCTGCTGGTGATGAGCCTGCTATTCTCCTTGCAGCTCTACCGCCAAGTGCAGCGTCCGGTGAGCCTGCTGCTGCGTTCGCTGAACCGGATGAAGGAAGGGCGCTGGTCTACACGTATCCATACCCGGACCAATCCCGAGTTCACGCTTCTTAATGAGGAATTCAATGATATGGCCGAGAAGATTCAGTCGCTGATCGAGCAGGTCTATCTGGAGCAGCTCCGGGCCAAGGATGCCCATCTGAAACAGCTTCAATCACAGATCAATCCGCATTTCCTGTACAACTGCCTGTTCTTCATCAAGAGCAAAGCTGCCATAGGAGATACAGAGTCTGTCGAGGCCATGGCACTCAGTCTGGGCGAATATTACCGCTATATTACCAGGGTCGATCATTCCCTCACCACCCTTCAGGATGAGCTGAAGCTGCTGGAGACTTACCTGAAGATCCAGAACCTGCGGAAGCAGCGAATACGCTATGAGGTGGATATGGAGAGCGAGCTGCTGGACCTGCACATTCCGCGGCTGCTGATTCAGCCTCTAGTAGAGAATAGTATCATTCATGGCATTGAGCGAAAAATCGGCCCGGGCTCCATCCGGATCACCGGCCGCCATACCCGGGAAACCATTCTCATTACCGTAGAGGACAACGGTGCCGGTATGACAGAGGAAGCTATTGCAGCACTTCAGGTGCGTATCAACGAAACCACGCGTGATGATGGAGGCTGCGGGCTATGGAATGTCCAGCAGCGTCTCAAATTACATTACGGCGAGGCTTCCGGCCTGATGATTGCCCCTTCACCGGAAGGCGGTCTAATAACAACTCTCCGTATGGAGAAGAAAGAGGAACCTGATGCACCAAATCCTATTGGTTGACGATGAACCCTATGTGGTCGATGATCTGTCCATTTCAATTCCCTGGGCGGAGATGGGCTTCGGACAGGTCCACAAAGCTTATTCCGGGTATGAGGCGCTGGAGCTGCTCCAGCGTCATCCCATCGATATTGTAGTCACAGATATCAATATGCCGGAGCTGTCCGGCACCGAGCTGATTGCCGCCATCCGCAAGCGCTGGAAGCATATCCGGGTGGTGATGCTGACCGGCTATGCGGAGTTTGAATATGCCCGCAAGGCTATTGAAGAGCAGGCCAGCGCCTATCTGCTTAAGCCGATAGCGAACGATCAGCTGATCGCCGTCATCGGTAAGCTGCAGGAGAAGCTGCGCAGTGACTGGGAGGCCTGGTCCTCCCACCAGCGGACGATGCAGACCTTCCGCGAGCATCTGCCGATCCTGCGGGACCGCCTGCTCGGGGAGCTGCTGCAGGGACGGAAGCTGCCCGGGCCGCAGCTCCAGGAGCGGCTGGACCAGTTCGACCTGCCGTTCAGGGCCGGGCTGCCGGTCTGTCTGGCCGTGGTCCGTCCCGAGGAATTCTTCCGGCGCCAGGATATGCACAGCATGCTGCTGTTCGAATATGCGATCATTAACATCGCCCAGGAGCTGTTCCAGGACCGGTTCCTGATCTGGTCCTGCAAGGATGTGCATGATTATCTCGTATTCCTGCTGCAGCCCAGGGAGGATCTTGAACACGGCGGCAATCCGGGAAATGAGGTGGCCCAGGCTGCCTATCAGCTGCAGAATCATGTCAGCACCCTGATGGGAGGCGGCCTGTCCGTGGTGACCACCGGCTGGGGCGGCTTCCCGGATCAGGTCTACACTCTCTATCAATCTGCCATCTCCGCGATCCGCCAGCATATCGGCAGCGAGACCGGCATCTATCTCGATACTACGGATAACAACAGCTCCCAGCCCGTGGAGATTCTCCAGCCGCTGTATGAGCCTCCGCTGCTGTTCCACATGTTCGAAGCGAACAACTGGCAGGGCATTGAAGACAAGCTGAACGCTATCATCTCGGAGCTGCTTGACAGTCCCGAGCGGTCATTGGAGCATATCCATGAAGCCCGCCTGCACTTGGAGACGGCCTTCTATTACTTCGCCCACAAGAATAATAAGCTGCTGAGCGAGATTGTCGGCAATCCGCTGCTGGAGCAGGCTCCCTTTCAGACGCCGGACAAGCTGCGGGAGTGGGCCATGGAGGTTATCCTTCTGCTGAGAGGGCATACGGATTCCGAACGGCGGAACAGCCGGACCGTGCTGATCGGCAAGGTACATGAGTATATCAACCGCAATCTGCACTATGTCTCCCTACAGGCCATCGCCGACCATGTCCAGATGCATCCGGTCTATCTCTCCAAAATGTACAAGCTGGAGACCGGCAAGCGCATCAGCGACTATATCAGTCAGGTAAAGATGGAAAAAGCGGCGTATCTGCTTATCCATACGCCGCTCAAAATTTATGAAGTTTCCTCGGAGCTCGGGTACTCCAACGCCCATTATTTCATTAAGCTCTTCAAGGAATATGCGGGGATGACCCCGCATGAATACCGTGACCGGGCGCTGTAATTCCGTCAGTTACGCGAAGATAAGCTCTACCTCATGGGCGAAGCCGTCATCTACGGCCGGTACCAAGCCGTCCTCCAGTACCCGGCCGTCCAGCGTCAGGCGGGCCGCCCCGTCCTGCATGCGGTGGAAGCCCTCCGGCTTGCGGACCTGAATCCGGTAGGATGAGCTGCCCAGCTTCAAGGTATAGGTAAGCTCCGTCTGCTCTTCCCGCAGCACCGGACTCAGTGCTATGCCCTGCTCCGTATATTCAATACCCAGCGCTTCCATCAGCGAGAGGGTGAGCCAGGTCGAGGTGCCGCTAAGCATCGGGCCGATGTTCTCACCAGTCTCGCTATTGTTGTATTGGGTGCAGAACCGCGGATTTCCGCAGACGGCAAACGGATCATCCATCGTCTTGAACGGCATAATCCGGTCCAGCAGCCAGTACCCCAGGCGGCAAAGCTCAGCAGCCAGATCCGGGCTGGATACTTCCTTGGCTCCCTTGAACATAGCCGCAGCAGCCATCATGCAGGCATGCTTGAATACGCCGCCGTTCTCGCGGTCACCCGGGAAGTATTCATCCGATGCCGTGTGCGTGGATACCCGGCCCAGCGCCACCGGCGAGACTAGCTTCATGCCGTAAGGCGTCATCAGATGCGCCTTCATGGTGTCCAGCATCACCGCAATCTGATTCTCATCCGCACAGCCGGCCAGAATGCTCCAGCTGAACGAATTCAGGAAATACGAGCCGTCCTTCGCCGGATCGGAGGACATTCCGTCCCCGGCAGCGCCGAGATACGTATATTCTCCGTTCGGGTAGCGGTTGAACAGCACTCGGGCGAAGAAATCTCCCTTCCAGGCATGCTTCTGGATGCGTTCGCGCAGTTTGGCTCCGAAGACCGTCAGCTCATCTGCATACGCCTGCTCGCCTTTGCGGGCGGCCAGGGTGGACAATTCATCGACCGCCACCTTGAGAAGGAAGGCGTTCATGACGCTCTCGGAATAATCACTCTCCAGCGAATCCCCGAAGACACCGCCGGCCTCCAGCTGCTTCCGGTAGAGCGCTTCCTTGGCCGGGCCGTTCAGGTAGGTGTCATCGAGCTTCAGACAGTCGTTCCAGTCTGCAAAGTCGAGCAGCGGCAGGCCGTGGCGTCCGATTGAGATCTGTCCGGAATAGACAATAATCGCCTTCAGGGTCTCGAATACCGGCCGTTCGGTATCCGTTCCTGCTACCGGACAAGACTCATCCAGGAACTCCGCATCCCCGGTCAGCATGACATAACGGTAGACAGCCTGGATCAGCCATAGCGCATCATCGGACCATTTGCCCGGCTCTTTGCCGGCCCAGAAGAAATTGTGATACGCATACCCCAGCTCGAAGACCATGCTGGTCCATTCTTTCAGCAGGCTCTTGACGAGGCCGCCCCGGCCCATCCCGACGAAATAATACATCGAGGCATACATATCCTGAATTTCACGGAAGCCGATCTCCCGGTAGCCCTTCTGGGTCTGACAGAAGGAGCGGGAGACAAAGCTCTGGTAGAGCACCTGAAAAGGCAGGTTACGGTTCACGAACTGGTCGAAATCCGCGTCCCCGGAGGATACCTGCAGGAACCTGGAGTAATTCCGCACAAACTTCAGGGATTGTGCCAAGGCTTCTTCGGCCGCGCTGCGGCTTGTGAAGCGGGCGATCAATGCACCTACTTCTTCCTCCAGTACCGTATCGCTCCAGGTAGCACCGCTCTTGTCGGAGACAAGGCCCGTCAGCTGGTCAACCGCTGCCGAGGCTCCGGCAGCAACCTGAATCTCCCCCGCTACCGCGAAGAAGCCCGGGCCCTTGCGGTGCAGAATGCTGCTCAGCTTCAGCGCGCCGGATGGTCGGTGGAGCGAGCCGGTGCCGACGAACTCGTTGTAGCTGACGCAATATTCGCGCGGGAGCACCGGTCCGTCTTCCCCGTGGATAATCATCGTGTGGAAGCGCAGATCATGGCGCCCGCCTTCCGGGTAGTAGTCGGGGCTGATTGCAGCCACGGCACCAGCAGCGTCCTGCAATACGCCGCCTTGCATAATAACATTGCTATACAGCACATCCTCGAACAGAGCGCCCGGTGCTGCCGAGCCGAACATGCCCGTATACACCAGACGAAGCTGGCGGCTGCTCTCTCCATGGTTCATAATCGTAACCCGCTGCATCTCGGTCGCCAGCGGCAGACCTTCAGCATGCGGCAGAATGAAGATCGTACGCGTGATCTCAAGTCCGCCGGACAGGCGGTACGTGATGATGGTTACATTCTGCGAATGGCGGCAGACCGCTGATTCAACGCCTTCTCCGCCCGGATCTGCGGAATAGAAGATCTGCTTCCCGTCCTCGAACAGATAGAATTGACGGTTGGCCGGGAAGCCGTTCTCCTCCTGGCGCATATCCCAGCGGGTCGCCAGTACCTGGGTAGCCGCATGGGAACGGAAGCTGCCGCCGCCAAGGCGGTCTACCACGCTCTTCGGTGTAGTCTGGAGCGGATGAGGGAACTCCAGACGGTTGCCCAGCAGCAGGTTGACCGCGAAGTGCGGACCTGGAACGGGGGAGTGCAGGTCAATCACATGCTCGCCTTCAGCGTTAAGGGCACCAGCCCAGCCCGGCGCAGCCTGAAGCTGCACCAGCGCCGCTCTTGCAGCCGCCTCCGGTATCGCTTTTGCCTGTTCCTGTCTTCCCGCATGGCGGATATGCAGGGATAGTGCCTTACCTGTATCATTCACGGTGAACAGCGCGGAAGTGCCAGCCTCCTTCGGCAGCAGCGCTGCCACTTCCGGGAGCTTCAGCAGCTCCTGAATGGCAGGCAGCCGGAGCGGAAGGCCGGCTACACCAACAGCTCCGATGCACTGGGAATCCGTGAAGACGGCACTTAGCCGGCCGCCCTTGTCTATCCGGTCTGCGAATGCCTGTCTCAGGATATCCTCAGGCGAAGCAACCGCCGCTCTTGCGGTATTGAATTTCAGCATCATGAATGGTTCTCCTCTTTTCCTGTTTTCTGTTGGACGATACTCATTCCCTGTTATGTATACTCATTAGGCTGAAGAATTGGGGGAAGTTCTGAACAAGCATGGAGAACGGTTGCCCGTCCTCCATGTAATAATTATAGAAGTGTCTGCGCCCAGTCTAAATACCAAATCGTAAGCCTGAATAACAAAATCCAAAGCATGTTCAAGGTGCTTAAGGTGCAGTTGCTGTTCCGTTATTCGTGAGCACGATATCATCCACGTCCACCGTCAGATGCCCGGTGCCGCCATCCTTGATATCCCCCAGCTCGAATGAAATACGGCCGATGGAGGTACTGCCCCCGGCGACATCGAATTCTACGGTATATTCCTGATATTCGCTGCCCAGATCAACAATTTTGCTCGTATATCCGTGCCATTTGTAATTGTCCGCTACATCCAGCCAGCCGATGCTGATATTCATTTTGCGTTCAGCCGATGCCTTGGCCTTGAAGGTAAGTGTATAATGATTGCCTTCGTTGTAAGCGACTCCCTCATAAAAGACCTGCCGGTCCCAGGTGTTCGTTCCCGTGGAGCCCACCTTGATCTGCAGCGCGCCATCCACATTGTCAATAGCTAACTCTCCGTTGTCGGAGGAGTAGCTGCTCCAGCCCTTAAGCGGCGCCGAGAAATCGCCGTTTGGAATCAGATTCTCCCCGTAAGCCTCACCATCCAGCACCGGGCTTACCTGAATCAAGGAGATATTGCTCAGGTTGACCGCGTGCGCTCCGAGCTCTTCGGTGATCTTGCCCAGACTGAACTGGAGCACCGCTGCGGAATCCGTTGCCGGGGCAGTGAATAGATATTCATAATGTTCTCCGGCTTCGGTGAGTCTCAGCTCCTGTTCCAGATAAGGAGTCCAGATATCATCGGTTGAACCGTCTCGCTGAACCAGCGCTCTAATATCCCGGGCCACCGAAGCATCCGCATCGAAGCGCAGCAGATATTTCTTGCCCTGCTCTACCGGGATGCCCGGTTGCTTCACCTGTGCATGCCACGCCTCCGTTCCCGTTCCGCCGAGGCTAACCTGCAGTTCTCCATACACAGCCTTCATTACAGTGCTCTTCCCCGGATCATTGTCATCCCAGTCCTTCTTGAACAGCGTCCAGTTGTCGGTGGAAGCGTCCTTGAAGCTGCCGTTCACCACCAGCTCGCGGGACAGATCCAGCCAGGCCAGATTGTAGCCGCTGCCGCCAAGACGGATGTAATAGCTTCCCGCAGGCAGCGCAAGCGGGGTTCCAACGATCGCCCGGTAGGACTGAAGCCCTCCGGTATCGCCAACTGCCGTGCTGTAGACAGATTCCGTTACTACATTCTGCTTGCCGGCATCCAGCACTGACAGCATAAGCTCCGAATCGGCGCGCACACTGGATACGCGGGTTACCGGAACAATGCTGCCTGCCTGAGGCAGTACCACCTTGTATTCCACATAGTCGCCCTTATCCATATCCGTGATATCCTTGCCGCCTTCACCGCTTGGAATCAGACCGGTTCCCGAGGCTCTCCAGAACTGGTCTCCCCTCAGATGCAGGTAGTTAGTGAGCACAGGCGGATCGGTCATCCGTACGAGACGCACATTGTCAATCTCGGTCTGCCCCGCAGCCGCGCCCAGAAGGAATGATAACGCAGCTTCCGTGCCGGACCCGCCGGACAGCTCAATCTCTGCTGTATAGCTCTTCCACTCCGGTGTCAGAGTGAAGGTGGTTCCGTCAGGGTAGACCGTCTGTCCACCGCTGCTTGCCAGCTTAATGCCAAGCGGCTGCGCCTCGGCCGATCTCGCATCGAAGGCAAGCTGGTAGACGGCTGCTGCGGACACAGGAATTCCTGCCTGGGTCAGCGTCACATCCTCCGGCGATCCTCCGGCCTTCTTCACGTCCGAGCGGAACTCCCGCTTCATCATCGGCAGAGCAAGTGTATTAGTTACACTGGCCTTCGCCGCTGCTTCCGAGCCCTGCTTAACGGCAAAGCTCCAATATCCAAGCCGTGCTTCTCCCAGATCGAAGCCTCCGTTATAGATCAGGTTGCCGTCTGCAAGCGGAGTGCGTACTACCGGCGGCGCCTCTATCTCTACCACCCTTACATTCGCGAAGTAGGCAGATATGTTGTTCAGACCCAGGTTGAACTCAAAGCGGGCATTATTGTCCGAAGCCTTGGCCATCGTAAAGCTGTACTCATACGGCTGCCAGTCCGTTGTAAGCTGGAAATTACGCTCCCCGGAATACGCCGTCCATCCGCCGCCGAATTCGGTCAGCTTGCTCATCAGCGGCCGGGCTGCGTCCGCTTTGGCATCGAAGGTTACCTTGTAGGCTTTGTCCCTCTCCAGCAGCAGCGGCTTCTGTGCAAGCTGAATGGAGTAGTTCTTGGTTCCGGCCTCATGGACAGCAACCTTCACCGCTTTGCCCTTATCCTGATCCTCAATGACGGAGACGGCTCCGCTTCCGCCCTCATTCGCAATCAATTCCCAATATTCCGGCTGACCCTGGGCTTCTACAGCACCCTTGAAGTCCCCGTTGTAGATCTGATTCCCGTCTGCCAGGGCAGGACGCTGCGGGGTCGACAGTCCCGGATCTACCGGCCGCTTCCCTGTTACATCCGGCCATTGATCCAGGTTGTTGTATTTGTAGACCCGTACGTAGTCTACATACATTTTATCCGACTTGAAGTCGGCCTTCGGATCGCCCGGCCAGTCCCCGCCCACAGCCAGATTCAGAATCATATAGAACGGCCGGTCAAACGGGGCAGGGTACGTATAGTAATCCGGCTGGCCTTTCGCCATCGTTCCCCAGTCACTCGTCTCAAAATACATTTTATCGTCCACATAATAACGGATCAGGCCCGGAAGCCATTCCAGCGTGAAGTCGTGATAATCATCAGCGAAGGTCTGACCTTCCGGCAATACATAGGTTTTGGTCTGGCTAGTTTGCGGAATGTCATAGTGAATCGAGCCATGGACCGTTCTTGGATACAAATCTGCTCCTGCCTTGCCGGCAACGGGTCCCGTCAATTCCATAATGTCCATCTCGCCGCTTCCCGGCCAAGGTCCATACTGTGTCTCATCATCGGTTGGCATCATCCAGATGGCTGGCCACATCCCCTGCTGAACCGGCAGCTTGGCCCGCACGGTGAATTTGCCGTAGGTCCAGTCGCCCTTCATCTTGGAGGTCAGCTTAGCTGAAGTATAATTTTTGCCGCCGTAAGCCTGCTTCCGGGCTTCCAGCTCCAGTACGCTCTGCCCGCTCTCTGTCTTAAGCGAAGCATTGTCCGGGTGATAATATTCCAGCTCGTTATTGTACACCGTGCCGGTATCCTGTACATTCCATTTGCCCTCATCAATGGTCTTGCCGTCGAATTCGTCATTCCAGACGAGCTCCCATGGATTGTTCTGGGTTGGTGGAGCCGGCGTTGGGGTTGGGGTGACAGCAGGCGTTGCTGTCGGCACCGGCGTCGCAGGTGAAAGTGTGGAGGTTGGCGTTGGTGTGCCACTGCCTGCGCTTCCGCCGCCCGCTTGGGCCGGGGCAGTGGTAGCCCTGGCACTTGCCTGCGCTGTAGCTCCCGTGCCGGACAAGTCCCGAAGCGTCTCGCCGGTCTTGAGTGCCTGGCCGTTCAGCAGTACACGGTCCGCCTGGTTCTCAAGCCGGCCGATCTGCCCCCGGCTCACGATCTCTGATCCGGCAGCGCCTGCGCCGATGAGTACAGTCTCTGCGCGTGAGCCCGCTCCGATCTCCACCTTCGCCGGCTTAAACAATTCGATGCGCGCTGCGGTACTGCCATCCTCCAGTACCATCCTTACCAGAGTGCTAAGCTTATTCAGCTTGATCTGCCCCAGGGTAGATTGGCGGAACACCACCGAATGGTCACCGCCTCCTGAGATATGTGCCGTTCCCTGCACCTTGATGCCTGAGAAGGCAACCTCCCCTTCTCCCGCTCCGGATGTGACGTAGAGATTGCCGCTGACGGTTCCGCCTTCAAGCTGCACATTCGCCCGGTTGACAATCACATTGCCGGACACCGCTCCAAGCTTTTGGCTTCCCTCGCCGGAGCTGATCCACCCGACCATCCGGCTCAGCAGCTCGGCCAGCTCCGCCCGTGTCATCTGCGCCTGCGGATTCAGCTTGCCGTCCGCATCGCCGCGCAGGTAACCGGCATCCAGCATCGCACTCACGGCTTCCCGGGCATAGCTGCTGACCGCTGCCGCATCTGACTGTGCAGCCAGCGCACCCGGGGAGCCCGCCTCCAGCGTGAACGCCCGGCTCAGCATGGTTACAGCTTCCTGGCGGGTGACGGCCGCTCCCGGCTGGAACCGGCCGTCCGCGTAGCCTTGAATAACGCCTGCGGCATTCACGCGGCTTACATCCTTGCCATACCAGGAAGAAGCGCTTACATCACTGAATACAGTGCTGCGTGAATCCGCGTAACGGAACACGCGGCTGATAATGGCGGCCATCTCTGCCCGCGAAACCGCTTGTCCCGGTCGGAATTGTCCTGCTTCGTCCCCCTGCAGAATTCCTGCGGCTGACAGCCTGTTCACTGCGGATGAAGCCCAGTGCTGCTTCATATCGGCGAACCCTGCCGCCCGGGCTGCATCGGCCCAGCCTGTACTTGCAGACAGCCTGTCTGCGTCTTTCCCGTTATCTGCCTGCGCTATTCCTGTAGTTCCCGGAAGCTGAATCCCTGACAGCAGTAACCCGGCGATCAGAAGCTTGGATATTCCTTTGCGGTACATCTGAACATTCCCCCTCGTGTAGAACCTTGTTGAATTCTGGTCTCTTGCCAGTCGATTTCAGTATAGGGTCCGTGTCCCAGAGACGACATACCAATTCCTTAGCCCGTATAACAAAGTTGCAACTTTGTCCGGAGCTCCCTGTAAACGCCGCTCGCGCCAGTCCAATGTAATCGGTTTTTCGATTACATCCAGCCCGCACGACCTCACGTGGCGAAATCTAATCGGTTTTTCGATTACATCCAGCCCGCACGACCTCGCGTGGCGAAATCTAATCGGTTTTTCGATTACATCCAGCCCGCATGACCTCGCGTGGCGAAATCTAATCGGTTTTTCGATTACATCCAGCCCGCACGACCTCGCGTGGCGAAATCTAATCGGTTTTTCGATTACATCCAGCTCGCACGACCTCACTTTGGTCATACCCCTGTCAAGTAGACAGATGAAAAAAGCTAAGCAGCCAGCGCGTGTCGATACTCAATCGGCGCGCGCTGTTTCAGTTTCGCCTGAAAACGTTGGTAATTGTAAAAGTAGATATACTCCTCAACGGCTTGATGAATCTCTGCTTCTGACTTACACTGGTGAAGGTACAACTTTTCTGTCTTCAGATGCGAAAAGAAGGATTCGATGCAGGCGTTATCCAGGCAGGTTGCTTTGCGAGAGTGGCTGCCCTTGACGCTGAATGCCTCTAATCGTGTGTTGTACGCCTGAGACGTGTACTGAAAGCCTTGGTCCGAATGGAGCACGGCCTCAGACACGTCTCTTTTCCGTGTCCACTGTTCAACGGTATCTAAGACGAGGTTTACGTCGTTTCGCTCCGAGATCTGCCAAGCTACAATCTCATTGTTAAAGAGGTCCTGAATCGCAGACAGATAATAAAAACGGGTGCCGTCTGAGATATATGTGATGTCCGTTACTAGCTTCTGCTGAGGTGCTGTCGCATGAAACTTACGCTTTAATCGGTTCGGGTAGACCACGGAAGGAGTAGAGCCCGCACGACTCCTTTTCTTGCGAATGACAGACTGGATCGATAGCTCTTTCATGAGCCGCCATACCTTCTTGTGGTTGACGAGGTAGCCTGCCTCCCGCAGGGCTGCCTGCATTCGAGGGTACCCGAAATAGGGATGAACCAGGTGAATAGCCACCATATGCTCTTTAATGGCGTGCTCTTGCTCATGGGCATCCATTCGTCGAACCTCTGCACCTCGCCACTTGTAGTAATTTGCCCGCGATACCTCTGCAATGGCTAATAGGCGGGTGATGCCATGTTGGTCACGTAGTTCTTCAATTACGGCGTATTTGTCGTGCAGTCCAAGCTTCCCTCCCTTTACAGATTTGGATACCGCTTTTTTAAGTAGTCCACCTGTGCCTTTAAGTAATCTCGTTCTTCTTCTATACTGGCAAATGTAGAACGTGGACGTCCTTTTAAAGGGCTTGTTGCCCCTTTTTGTGTATCGAGTGGCTCCCCATTCCGATATTTCTTTACCCATACTTTAAGCTGGGTACAGTTCACAATCCCCAACCTGTCGGAGACGACCTTATAGCTCTCACCTCCTGTAAAATAGGCTTGAATAGCCTCTTTCTTGAATGCCTCCGTGTACGATTGAAACACTTGTCCCTTTTTGGCCATACCAAAATCCCCTCCAAGTTCACTCATTTCCTCATGTTAACACATGAGGTTTTTTCGAGTGTCTACTTAAAGGGGATAATACCACTTGGCGAAATGTAATCGGTTTTTCGATTACATTTCGCCCGCACACCCCACACCTGCCCTTTGTAGTCGGTTTTCTACATACATCCGGCCCACACATCCGTTCGCCCGCTCAATATGTTCTTTTTTTTCACATCCATTCAACTTCGCCTCCTTATTCACACCATTCAAAAAAAGCCCAAATACCGGGCGGCTTCAAAAGCCGCCCGGTATTTGGGCACGGCGAATCTATGTAACTGTTGGCCGGTTATGAATCAGGCAATGCTCAAGAGGAGGCGTGGATCTGCGGGAAATCCTGTGCAACCTCTTCACCCGAGAACAGATCGTCAAGCGAGCTGAGCGTGCCATCCTCTTCAACCTGATACACCGACATTTTCTCGCCGTTGACCGTTAGTTCGATGAAACAGCCCCAGCAATAGAACTGGTGGGAGCCGATCTTGCCGATATCCTTGGAGTTGCAGTTTGGACACTTCATATAATACATTCCACCTATCCGTTAACAATATTAATGGCTTTTTGGAGCCGTTCTTCACTCATCGCGGGAACCAGTACAGAATCCTCTCCGATAGTCATCTCTTCAGAACAAGGCAGCCATTTGCGGCCTTCGATCAAATCAGTTACAAGCCCGTCACTGATTTCCAGCGCTACTATTGTGTTTCCCAACTTTTGGTCAAAATAAACATCCGATATTCGCCCAAGCACCGTTCCTGATGCTGTAAGCACCTGCCTGTCCTTCAATTTGTTCTTTCCCAAGAGAAAAGTGTAGGATATATGGTCAGCGTCGACCTTAACAATCGACTCTTTATTGCGGATCATGACAGCATCTTCGCCATAAGCGGCAATATTATCCCATGCCACAACTTTCACATGACTAGAGAAAAAAGATTTGCTCTCCAGTTCAATACCCGTAATATTCCAGTTTGAATCCAGTCCGATATCGATAATTTCGCCGACTTCAGTACCCTCTTCAACTTCATACACAGTGAGGCCAATCATATCTTGAAGCTTCATGGTATCCCAAGTCCCCTCACCTTAGTATTGCCTACGGGTTCCCATGGGCCGGAGTACCTCTTAAACGGCTGCCAGAATGCACGGACGCCTAGTCTCTATTACGCAGCCGGCTCAAAACGGTTCCAACTTTCTGGGCAACAACCTGCATTTCTTCATTAGTATTACCCAAACCTGTACTAAAGCGAATCGCAGAGTTCAAAAGTTCTTCCGGAAGCTTCATCGCCCGGAGAACATGGGAGATTTCCAGAGATCCTGATGTGCAGGCCGAACCGCTGGCCGCCGCAATCCGTTCCATGTCCAGGTTCATCAGCAGCACATCTGTACCGGCTCCGGGAAAGCTGATATTCAGGATTCCAGGCACCGTATGCTGTTCATTTCCGTTGACGACATATCTCTCTGCTCCAACCTGCTTGTCCAGCTCCTCCAGCAGCGTTCTGCGGAGCTCCAGAGCCTGCTCATGATGACCCGGCTGCCCTTGCACAACCAGTTCAACAGCTCTCGCGAACCCGGCGGTATGAGCCAGACTCTCCGTGCCCGCCCGCCGGCCGCGCTCCTGAAGTCCGCCATGCTGTCTTGGCATAAGCGGCGCCCCCCGCCGGACGTACAAGCCTCCAATCCCCTGCGGACCTCCGATCTTGTGGGCCGAGAAGCTCATATAGTCGACCGGCAGGTCGCGGAGCACCAGGGGCAATGTTCCCAGAGCTTGTACAGCATCTACATGCACAAGCACACCCCGTTCGGCCGCCAATCTGCCAATCTCTTCTATAGGCTGTACAGTTCCCACTTCATTATTCACATACATTATGCTAATCAGTACTGTATCCTCGCGCAGAGCCGATTCCACATCCTCCAGAGAGACACGGCCAGTAGAATCCACAGGAAGATAGGTGACCTCGAAGCCCTGCCCCGCAAGCTCCGCGCAGGTATGCAGCACTGCATGATGCTCAACCGCTGTAGTAATGATATGTCTACCCTTGGAAGCAGAAGCATAGGCTGCGCCGAACAGCGCGAGATTATCACTCTCCGTGCCGCCGCTTGTGAAGACCCACTCCTCAGGGGAACAGCCCAAAAAGCCCGCGATTCTGTCGCGCGCCCCATTTATAATTCTCTTGGCAGACCGTCCGAACAGGTGCACACTGGACGCATTGCCGTACTCGTTCAACAGCATATGATACATAACCGCTGCCACCTCCGGATGAACCGGTGTTGAGGCGGCGTGGTCCAAATAGATGGGTTTCATAACGAAATTCTCCGCTTCTTAAATATAAGAATTTATTTGTTTCCCTGAAAGGACGGCAATGCCGATTCCACTTACAGGACTACTAGATTATACTGCTGAACTGCCTGTTTTACCACCTGTTAATAAACACAATATTGTAACATTTGTCCATGGTCAGCGCTCCCGGTCAGCCCTCTAATTCCGGCAACCGCGCAGCAAGCTGCTCCTCGGAGATCACTTCAATACCATGCAGCCGCAGGAGAGCTGTGGTCACCCCTTCTCCGGGGATTTTCATGCCCGCAAATTCTCCGTTATAGATCCTCGAGCTGCCGCAGGAAGGGCTGTTCTCCTTAAGGACAACAAGCGTGGCCGCTAAGCTCCGTACCTGCTCCAGTGCGGCATACGCGCCCTCTATATACATTGCGGTTACATCATTCCCTGTTCTGTCAACCACCCGGGCCTGCCCCTCAAGCACATCGCTGCCGCTGCCGCCTATAATCTCTGCCGGTTCTCTCGGGGTAGAGAAGCCGCCCAGCAGCTCGGGACATACAGCAACCGCCTGCCGGCTATCCAGCAACTGCCGGATGCCCTGCTCCAGACAATCTGTTCCATTATATCTGACCTTCATTCCTGCCAGGCAGGAGCTTACAATAATCATTGCCCGCTGTCCCCCTTCGCAATCCTAAGTCTCATCTTATATAATGCTAAGACAAGCTGTTCGGTCTGTAAACCATTAACTTTCCAGGGAGGCATAGACAACATGTGCGGAAGATATACGATCACGGTAACGCTGGAGGAGCTGATCGCCAAGTATTTCATCCGGGAGCATCCGCTCATCCAATATGCACCGAGGTATAACGCAGCTCCAATGCAGCATATTGCTGCGGTTATTCATGACGGCACACAGAATAAGCTCGGAGAACTACGCTGGGGGCTGCTCCCTTCCTGGTCCAAGGAGGACAAGAACGCTGCCAAGCTAATCAATGCCCGCAGTGAGACTCTGCTGGAGAAGACTTCGTTCAAAGGACTGGTGGCCTCCCGCCGCTGTGTGATTCCCGCAGACGGCTTCTATGACTGGAAGGTCCAGGAAGGCGGCAAGCAGCCGATGCGGATCACGATGCGGGACGGGAAGCTGTTCTCCATGGCTGCTCTGTATGATATCTGGACCAGCCCGGACGGCGGCAAAATCTCCACCTGCACGATCATCACCACCGCCCCGAACACTCTCATGAAAGACATCCATGACCGGATGCCGGTCATTCTGGATGCGGACGGGGAGGCGCAGTGGCTGGAGCGCAGCAACCGGAATATTCCCGCCCTGATGAAGCTGCTGCGGCCTTACGATGCGGATCAAATGCTGGCTTATCCCGTCTCCGCAGCCGTGGGCGATGTCAGGAGTGACTACCCTGAGCTGATCCGCAGAGCCCGGCCGGAGCCGGTGCAGGGCACACTATTTTGACTACTCCTAAGACGAAATATCTGCTGTTTGAAACCTCCGGTCCCAGGGTATTAACTAAAGCTCATATCTCATAATATCCATCCACAATACGAACCCCAGGAGGAATTTCATATGGCTCTCAGCAGACAAGCAGTGTCCTTAAGTTCATCCGCCTCCTCCATCGAGCTGGAATGTCTCTATCATTCAACGCAGGGACGATGGGCGTATGCGTATGACAAGGATACCTTCTATTTAAGAGTCCGCAGCAAAAAAAACAACGTAGACCGGGTATTTTCCCTGATCGGCGACAAATACGACTGGGAGCAGCATCATCAGGAGCTGAGCATGCACAAGGTAGCTACTGACAGCTTCTTCGATTACTGGGAAGCAGAGGTCTTCCCCGAGTTCAAACGTTTCTCCTACGGCTTCCGGCTGGAAACCGGTCAGGAAACGGTATGGATGCTAGAATCCGGCTTCTTTACAGACGGGCTGCCTGCGCCTGCCGGAGGCTACTACGAAATGCCTTACCTCCATGAGGTTGACCTGCTCCAGGTGCCCGAATGGGCGAAATCTGCGGTCTTCTATCAGATCATGCCGGACCGGTTCGCTAACGGAGACCCGGCGAATGACCCGGAGGGAACGCTCGAATGGGGCGAAACGCCCACCCATGACAGCTATTTTGGCGGAGACCTGCAAGGGATGATTGATCATCTGGATTATATTGTGGAGCTTGGCGTAACGGCACTGTATCTGACCCCGATCTTCCAGGCTCCCAGCAACCATAAATATGACACCGTTGACTACGGAACGGTTGATGCAAACTTCGGGGATCTCGATAAGCTCAAGCTGCTGGTAGACCTGGCCCATTCCAAAGGACTTAAGGTGGTCCTCGATGCCGTCTTCAATCATACAAGCTCTGAGTTCGCACCGTTTAAGGATGTGCTGGAGCATGGAGCAGACTCCAAATATGCAGGCTGGTTCCATATCCATGATTATCCCGTTCAGGTGGTGGACGGCAAGGCCAACTATGATACCTTCGGCTTCTTCAGCGGAATGCCCAAGCTCAACACTGCTAACCCGGAAGCCAGAGATTATCTGCTGGATATCACCAAGTTCTGGCTCAAGGAGGTACACATCGACGGCTGGCGGCTGGATGTCGCTAATGAGGTAGACCATGTGTTCTGGCGGGATTTCCGCAAGGCGGTCAAGGAGATTAACCCGGAAGCGTTCATCATCGGCGAGGTGTGGAGCGACTCCCTCAGCTGGCTGCAGGGCGATCAGTTCGATTCGGTGATGAACTATCCCTTCTCTGACCGGCTGCTGAAGTTCTTCGGCGCGGACAACGACATGGATGCGGACACCTTCGCAGCGCAGATCTACGGGCTCCTCATGCGCTATCCCCGGCAGGCAAATGAAGTGCTGTTCAATCTCCTGGCGAGCCATGATACCCCGAGAGTGCTGACCCGGCTGGGAGGAGAAAAGGGGCGGCTGAAGCTGGCCATTACCTTCCTCTTCACATTCACCGGTACGCCGTGTATTTTCTATGGAGATGAGATCGGAATGACCGGGGAGGATGACCCGGACTGCCGCAAATGCATGATCTGGGAAGAGGACCGGCAGGACCGGGAGCTGCTGCGCTTTTATCAGAGTATCATTGCCTTGCGCCGGGAACATGAGGTTCTGCGCACCGGCCGGTTCCGCTTCCTGCTGAGTGATCCGGCCAGCCCGGGTCTGGTGTATGAACGCTGGAATGAGCACACCCGCTTCACGGTCTGGATGAACAACTCTACCGAACCGCTGACCCTTACGCACTCACTGGGTGAGGACACTTGGCAGGATGCCTTGAGCGGCGAGCCTGTGGAGCAGGATGGGGAGAAAATCCGTATGACGCTGGAGCCGCTAGGATACCGCATACTGTATAGTGGACAAGCTGGCTGCGAAGCCTGAGAACTATATTTAGACAAAGACAAGCCCCGGGAAGGGGCTTGTTTGTTTATAGCTGTTTGTTACACCGAACCGGGCTACCAGAGGTGGTATACTTTTGTAAAAACAATCGTTCTTCACAACCTATACAATGACAGGAGAGCCGCCGCATGAACATTAGAACCGCAACCGAAGCCGATTATGATTACCTCGCAAGCCGTGACCATCATATCCTGAACTCACTTCTTCTCCCGAAAATAAACCAGCAGGAGATTTACATTCTGAGCGAGGGCGGGCTGGACATTGGCTGGCTGCGTTACGGCTATTTCTGGGATCAGATCCCCTTCATGAATCTGCTGTGGATTGATGAGCCTTATCGCGGCGCAGGCTTCGGCAGACAGGCGGTGCAGCACTGGGAGCAAGCGATGCAGGCCATGGGCCATAAGCAGGTCATGACCTCCTCGATGGCCAATGAAGAGGCCCAGCATTTCTACCGGAAGCTCTGCTACCGCGACTCGGGCTGCCTGCTGCCGGACAATGAGCCGCTGGAGATTTTCTTCACCAAAGCGCTGTAGCTGATACACTAACTGCTCAAATGCTGGTTCTTCAGACCGGCTCCAAGCTCCGCTGTGTACCTGGTCAGCCTCAGGCTGATCTCGGTGCGCATCACATCCCGGGTGAGTCCGAAGCGTTCCTGATAGCCCCGGCAAAAGATTTTGTAATACACCAGGAACTCCTCCTGCTCATCTGCCAGCACCCGGATATTATGCTGCCTCAGCTCTTTCTGCAGCTGGTAGGTATCCTGCATAATACGCTGCTGAATCGCCTGGCCGGCGAGCATGAAAGCCCGCTTAAGAATGCTATTGGACAACTCAAGCTCCTTCAGGCTTTTGCTGACCATCGTATCGAGGTAAGGAAGCAGAATGAGGTCACGCACCATCGTCCGTTCCTCTACCGTAATCATTTTCCTGCCCTCTGTTCCCTGCTTCTGCTCATACTGCTGGACATGCTCTGTCATTAACATTTTGGATTTCCACCGCTCGTTTCCGTCTAGCTTGCTCATTTATAGTGCCCCCCAATCTGCTGCGCCCGTTCCAGAGCAACCCCAGATTCCAGCAAAGAAGACGCGCGGATCAGCGCCCCGCTTCCGTACCGGTTCTTGATCTGATCGATAGCCCGTTCTCTGTTGCTGCTCCGCGTCCGGTCGTCGAACAAGGTCAGCTGCATCACACTGTCGTCCGTCAGCCGGGATATAGAGATAGCCAGCCGGCTAATCGGCAGGCCGCTCCAATGATCCACGAACAGACGGTGGGCGGCTGCTGCCACCTCATGGGTTAACGACGAAGGCTCCGGCAGTGTCGTCTGCCGGCTATAGGCATTCGAGGTGTTGCCGTCTGTCTCCACTACCGCAACGGACACCACAGCTCCCATGTACCGGTACTTCCGCGCCCGCCGGCAGACCTCAATCACCAGCTCCAGCAGCACCACCTCAATCTCCGGCAGCCGGGTATACAGATTCCAGCGCAGCGCCTTCCCGTGGCCGACAGACTTCATCTCATGGCGTATCCCGGTCACCACCGGGCTGGGATCGATGCCGCGTGCGGTCTGCCAATAATATTCTGCTTGAATATCGCTCTGCTTGCCCAGGGTGGTGCGCATTCTCCGCTTCAGCTCGCCCAGCTCCATCCGGGCAATATCTCCAATGGTCGTAATGCCCATGCGGTAGAAATTCTTGGTCATCCGGCCCGCCACCATGAACATTTCATGCACCGGGCGCGGCCATAGCTCTGTGTCCAGATTATCGTAATCCAGCCGGAAGATTCCGCCCGCCTTCTTCTTGGCGAAGTTATTGGCCATTTTGGCGAGGATTTTGGACGGGCCGATGCCGACCCGGGTCCATACTCCGGTAGATAACAGAACATGCTGCTGGATCGAGTGAATCATCTCCGGGAGATCTCCTCCGAACACACGCAGAGAGCCGGTCACATCCAGGAACTGCTCATCAATGCTGAACGCCTCCACAAGATCGGTATACCCCTGGTAGATCTCGGAGATCAGCAGCGAGACCTGAATATACGTCCCCATCCGTGGCCGGATAACCACCAGGTCCCGGCATTTCGTCAGGGCTTCTCCCACGCGTGATGCAGTAGTTACGCCATAGGATTTCGCAAGCGGGCAAGCGGCCAGGACAATCCCGTTCATCCGCGACGGATCACCCACAGCAACAGGCTGATCCGCATATTCGGGATGGGCGGCCTTCTCCACGCTGGCATAGAAGGACTGGCAGTCAGAGAGCAGAATAATCCGGTCCTTAGGCATACCTCCGCCCCCGTGCCGGATGCCACGACAGGATGCCCGCAGTAAGGAACACACGGGGCTGGCCGGTACTCAGACAGGTGGCCCGTATGCGGCCATCACGGATACCGTGCACTTCAATTTTCCGCTGCGTAATCTTGCCCGCTTGGTCCAGATATATCATTTCTATGGTTTGGCCGATGCTCATCTTCATGATTGTTCGCCTCCGGGCTCAAGTAAGAACATTTGTTTGTATTATAACCAGGATTAAGATTTTTAAGCAATGGTAAAATAGAACAAATGTTCCCGTTAAAATAGAGTATGCGGGGAGCGGGATAGTTAGAACCGGGAAGGGACATTTAGAGATAAAGAAAAGCTGGAACAAACAGGAATTTCATCGTATTCCCTAGCTGGAACTGAAACCCAAAAGGAGGTAATATTGAATAATGTCATACCCCTTGAAAGGAGAACGTCCATGCTTATAAAAGCGAGTCTCCAATGGACTCTCATTTTCGTTTTTTTGTTAGGCCTAGCCGCCTGTAGCAAGGAGGATAATGTTTTTAAAGGGAAGGTACACACAGTAGATGTAGAGAATTCAAGGATCTTGGTAATCGCTCAGTTAAAAGAAGAAGACTTAGATAAGAATTACAATGAAGTTCTAGAAAGTGATATGTACTCTCAAGCCATTTGGGTAAATAAAGTTTCACCTTCCAAATATAAAGAGGGTGAAGAGATTGAAGTGTTCTATCAAACGAGTGATGATTCGTTTCCGGCACAAGTTACCGCCAACCAAATTGTAAAATCAAAAATGGAGCAGTGAAGCCTGCAAGCCAAGCAAGGGCCCCGAGCTACTTCGGTTCCTTACGGACCAGAGAGCCGTTAATTTGAAGAAACAGGAACTTCTTGCGGAGTAACGGACCGAGTGGGATTAGAATTGAAAGTAGACGACAGTTAACGGACGGAGGGATAATAAGGGCAACGGAGGTGCATCCCTATGGGAGAAAAACGACAACGGTACAACGAAGAATATAAGAAGCAAACGGTAAAGTTCATTCAAGAGCAGACGAAGAGCATAGGGGACATCGCGCAAGAGCTGGACATTCCGAAAAGTACGCTGCACCAGTGGATGGGGAAATACCGGGAGCTAAAGAATGAACCGGTAGCCAGTATGGATCGGGTACGGGAACTCGAAGCCGAGCTCCAAGAGATGCGCCGTCAGCTCCAAGAGAAAGACAGTCGACTTGCCGATACAGAGGAAGAATTGGCAATCGTAAAAAAAGCAGTGCACATCTTCAGCAAACCAAGGAATTAAGATTCCAGTTTATGAAGGACCATCGCTCCGCATTTCGCTTGGAGAAGATGTGCAGTACCCTACAGGTATCCAGGAGCGGATATTACAAGTGGCTGAACGCCAAAGCCAGTGTGCAAGCCCTCCGCAAGGCTGCTGTTATGGAGCGAATCCGGTACCATTTTGACGACCATCAAAAACGGTATGGAAGTCCGAAGATCACCCGCCTGCTGCATCAGGAAGGCTATACGGTCACGGAACGCACAGTGAGTGTGTACATGCGAGAAATGAAGCTCCGCTCTATTGTATCTAAGCCATACCGAGTGCAGACGACCGATTCCAAGCATAATAATCCCATTGCACCAAACACACTGAACCAAGAGTTTAAGGTGCTTAAGCCCAATACCGTATGGGTCACCGACATCACGTATATCCCTTGTCGTGGAGGTCGCTTATACCTAGCTAGCGTCATGGATCTATGCACGCGAGAAATTGTAGGGTGGCGGCTGTATAACCATATGGAGACGAGCCTGGTCTTAGACGCGCTGCAGGCGGCGTACACGGCGAAGCGACCCGGCGAGGGCCTACTGCACCACTCTGACCGAGGGTCTCAATATACCTCAAAAGAATATGTCGACCAACTAAAGACATACCACATGAAATCCAGCATGAGCCGTAAAGGAAACTGTTACGATAACGCCTGCATTGAGTCTTGGCACAGTATTTTAAAGAAAGAGCTCATCTACTGTAATCCGCGCTTCAAAAACCCGGAACAGGCATATGATGCTATTTTCCAATACATTGAGTTCTATTACAATCGCAAGCGAATGCACAGCTCACTGGGGTATCTTTCCCCCGCCCGCTTTGCTAAGCAATTCACTAAAAAATCCGTTGCGTAACAGTCTACTTTCTTGACAGAAGTCCAGAGTGGACCTTATTGTCTCTCTAAAGAACGTTTAGGAGCGGAATATTCGTTAATATCAAGGGCCGTGGTGTCCGCAACTTGCCCAAGTTGTGACTCTCCTTCCAAATAAGCGCGTCTCAGTCCGTAACGCCGAGCCGACCGTCCCATTAAGACCGAACCCCGTCGGAGTATGAGCGCACACTGATCAAGGAGAATAGAGGATGAATGGATTGATCCAGTATAAAAAATCCCGCCGGCCAATTAAGGCTGACGGGTTTTTTTCTTTTATCCAGTCGAAACGCCGGAGAAGGTCACGGGTCCGGTAACACTGGCAGTATTGAGCAGAACATTGGTGCTGTTATTGGCCACACCCAAAGAATAGGCATTGGATGGATTGCAAGTACGATTAACACATTAATGTGTGTGGATAGAGGAAGCTCGATTACTGAGGGGCTGGACTGCAACTGTCCGCCTTGCTTGGGCTAACGAAGATAGCTTATACTTCCTTTGTCCTCTGCAAGGGACATAAACTACCGATAAAGAGAGGTCACACATCATGTTTCAAGGCAAAACGAGGACCGCCGTCTGGATCGGTTTGGGTCTGTACACGGGTCTTACCCTGTTCTTCTTGTTTGTCGGCTTCAACCGTTCATCGGCTCTGCCGGAGACGGGCTTACGTTATCGCCTGACGTTCGACGGGATTCCGTTGCATTTTCCGGGCGGTGGTTACTCGAATCTATGGGTCTTCAACCTGGGCAACTATCTGGCCTTCGTACCGTTCGGGCTAGTCATTCCTCTGCTGATCCGCTGCCGGTTCCTGCCGTTCCTCTTGGTCTTCTTTGCAGCCATCACAGGAATTGAGCTGATTCAGATGGTAACGGGGTTGGGTGCGTTTGATATTAACGATATCGTTATTAATACGCTCGGCTCGATTGTCGGCTACGGCGCCCAGCGGCTGATCCGCCGCGACCGTACAACCACAAAAGGTATGCTCAAGCTCCTGTCATCAGGTGCTGTCTTGACGTTAATTGTCTACTCCGCCGTGAGCGGTATCAACTATTATCTGGATCATGGACGCGGGGAGATCATAGCGCTGGACCAGCTCCCTATTGAGCAGGGTGAAATACGGTGGGAAGAAACGCTCAGCAGCTTCACTGTAGCGCAGGAGCAGATTGAACCGGCGGTCAATCTCTATAGCCCTGATCATCCGGGACTCCACGAGTTCTCCCTGCGCCTGGATGGACAGTATAAGGAGTTAGCCGGGAATTTCGGCGTCCCTGATGATGCTATACCTGCTAAAGGCAGCGGCACCAGCAGCGTCATGATCAGCGCCGACGGAGAAGAGCTTTACTCCCTGGATGTGAATATCGCACCGGGCGAGAATCAGCCGCTGTCTTTTCAGGTTTCAGTTGAAGGCAAACAAGAGCTGACCATTAGAGTCAACACCGAGGCTGCCGACCCCCGAACCCATGCGGTATTGTGGGACCTTACGCTCACAGAAGCCAATACCGGACAAAAGCTGGCAGCGCGGCTTCAGCGGCTGCTGGGCGGGGGATAAAATAAATAGGCCCGCTAGCTAGATAGCTCCTGAAGATAGAAACTTATGCGTGACCCTTCCAAGCCGTGGATGGCCCGAGGGGTCTTTTTCGCATTTGTGAATGGGATTATTTAAAAGCTTCGTTAAACGCACTTTCGATTTGCTCCGCATCCTTGGAGACCGTGAACAAAATATAACGGCCCTTGACCTTTAATATATGCTTTTCGACGAGGTAAAATTGCTCGGGGCGGTAGTCTTTCAGCTTGACTTTTTGAGCCTCGATTCTTTCCATGATCTTTTCCTTAACGCTGTCCGCTTGATCCTCTTGTTTCACTCTGATCACGGCCAGTTCATTCGCTTCGACGTTCGATTCTGCTGTATACAGCACAAAATCCTGAACTTCATCTGCATTAAGCTGATAGAGCTTCTTAAGCCTGCTCATATCCCCCTTGTCCATAGCTTCCATAGAAGCCGCTTGCTTGATACGCTCTTCAATGGTATGGACTGGAACGTCTTTGGCATCTTCTTTCTTACTGGAGCATCCGATCAAGATGCCACATAAAATCATGACGGCAGACAGGACAACCACGTATTTAATTTTCTGTCCAGTAAGCATGGTTACTGACCTCCTTTTTGGATTATTCCACAGAATCCGCTAATGCTTTAATGGATGGATCTTCAAAAAATGTCGTCATATTATACAAAATCAGCATGTCACGGATTTGCCGTTCTTCCATAAGTTTCAGTACATCCCCCTCATAATATCTGAGATCTATCACATCAATTTCGCTAAAATGCGGGGTTAAAAAAGGGATCAGGCTGTTGGCATACGAATCTTTAACAATAAGCAGTCTTCTCCCTTCCGCACTGCCGGTTGTTATGCGAAGCAAGCCATGATTCCCGTTGAAAAAAACAGCGTATTTATCCTTCTTGGTGAGGTTTTCCATAGCGTACATCGAATCCGCACTTTGCTGTTCGTGGGCGTACTCCACGGAAACGGTCTCCGATACCTTTGGATAATACAGCTCAATAGCATCCGGCCGTATGTGCCTGAATCCGCTTTTCGAATACAAAGATCCATAGAACTGACTAGTGACTTGACGGATGTTGAAATCATCTTCGTTCCTGGGTGTAAAACCCATGGGCGCGCCCAGTTCCCGATAGGCAAGGAAAGCGCCTTGGGTCGTCCAGTGATGGTCTGTTTTGTAATAGAGCGGTTGCTCCTTGTCCGCCTCCAGCACGGGAAAAACACTGATCCATCGAATGTCCCCGAGATCAGAATCCTTGATCTTGTCCCAATAGCCCCTCTCATCCCCACCGGAAGCATAAGGCGGCAATTTATCCTCAAGTATGGAAGCTGCCGTCGGCACGAGCATCATATATTTGCGCAGACCAGGCGTAGCCTGATCAAAGGCTTGAATGGCTTTCAGCTTGTCTGCCAAATCCTCATGTCCGGGAGGAGTGAATTTTTGAATTAAGTACCCGTCCTTGCCGAGGTAGACCCCGTTGCTCTCTTTTTTCCCCAATCCCTGATCCGCATCGGATTTCAGTCCAATCCAAAAGTCCCTCGCCATAAACTGGTCCGATAGATACGCTTCAAATTCTGAAGTAAACTTGCCTGATCCTAAGGTTTGAAGCGAGAATGCCGGGAGCTGCTGCAGCACCCGGTTCTCTGATTCGGAGAATACTTTCCCCGGGGTCAGACAATTGACAACCAATACCGCCCCGGTAAACATAAGCAGTACAACAGCGAGTGCGCGGTAATAGACTTGGCCGTAGTTCTTCAAAGATAATCACCTCCATCAGAAACGAAAGTATAAGAATGGATTGTACGTTGCATTGACCAGATAGGCTGTTGAGGCCACGATAAAGATGAAGTAGATGGCGAAAGCGGTAAGTGTGCCGAAGCGGGCAAACCTGGTTCTGAACCGGGTCAGTGCTCTGCCGGGAAACGGCGTGGCACAAACCGCCAAGAGCAGTAGCAGCAGGGCATTCGTCGACACATCGTAAAGCGCCCGATTGTCTGCGAATCCACCGGCCCCGGCGCCAAACATCGTTCCGATGAAGGTCATGGCCGCAGGCAGATGTTCAAATTCGAAGAATACCCAGCCGATGATCACGACAATCAGGGTGTAGAGATGGCTTACAAACACAGGCAGGCGCTGAAGCTGTTTCAAGAGAACCAGCTTTTCAAGCGTGACAAAAAGACCGAAATATAAGCCCCAAATGATAAAATTCCAGCTCGCTCCATGCCATAATCCGGTTATAAACCATACAACCGCCAAGTTGCGCAGCTGCTTTAGCATACCCGCCCGGTTCCCGCCGAGCGGAATGTAAATATACTCACGGAACCAGGCACCCAGCGAAATATGCCACCTCCGCCAGAATTCCGTAATACTCCTGGAGATATAAGGATAGTTGAAGTTCTCCATAAATTCGAACCCGATCATTTTACCTAAACCGCGCGCCATATCCGAATATCCGCTAAAATCGAAATAGATTTGAAACGTAAAGGCGATAATGCCAAGCCATGCGGAGAGAACCGACAGCTCCGCCGCAGGCACCGCTTTGACGCTTGTCCACAGCAAGCCGATATTGTTGGCCAGCAGCACTTTTTTGGCCAGCCCTCTGATGAACAATTCCGCCCCTTCGCCAAAACGCTCCAACGTCACTGTGCGGTTAGCGAGCTGTCCCGCAATATCTTCATATTTAACAATCGGACCTGCTACAAGCTGCGGAAACATCGTCACGTAGGCGCTGAAGGCGATCAGGTTCTTCTGAACAGGCACCTTCCTGCGGTAAACATCGATGATATAAGACATCGTCTGGAACGTGTAGAAGGATATTCCGACCGGAAGCGGAAGATCTGCTGCCTGCAGGTGCAGGTTGAACAACGAATTGATATTGTCCAAGACAAAACCTGCGTATTTAAAGAAGCCAAGAATCCCCAGACTCCCCGTCATGGACAGGATCAGCACGCCCTGTGCAATCACTTTACGATGGCTGTATCTGTCGATCAGAATCCCGTTCACATAGTCAAATACCGTCGAGAAGATCATGAGGAAAATGTATACGGGCTCTCCCCATGCATAGAAGACCAGGCTTGCGGCAAGCAGAACAGCATTTCTAATCCTCATGGGTGAGAGATAGTAGATCAGCAGGGTGACCGGCAGAAAGAGGAATAAAAATATAAGACTGCTAAAGACCAATCCCCGTCACCTCCAGACTTTCACCTGGCTGCATGTTATTTCACCCGGTCCTTCAGCAAATCGAGCATACGTGTATAGAATTCCGGCTTAAAATGAATACCGTCCGAACTATAGAAATGGGTGCTGTCCGCGAATATGGAGGATAAATCGGCAAACCCGATCTGCTTCTTGCCTGCCAGCTCTTGTAATCCCTGGTTGTAATCGTCGATATTTTTGTAGCGTGGTTCCACTTTCTCCGCTTCTGCCGTAACCGGCGTAACCGGTAACACCGTTATGGATGCCTCCGGAAGCTTCTCCCTGATACTGTCGATCAATTGGGCGTAGAACTTCAGTGAATACTGCTTGGGGTTATCGGTAATTTGCGGCGGCAACAGGATATCATCGGACCCCAGCATGATAAATACATACTGCGGATTCCGCTCTGCCAGCTTGTCCACATCTCCACTCATCAGAGACAGCTCGGTAGTCTTTCCGGCACCTGCCACTACATTGAACTCGTCCAGAATGTCATGGTAGGATAGCGCCTCTGTAATCGAATCCCCCAGAAATACGCTGTTCTTAAATATCGTTTTATAGGAAGTAGAGTTTGGCTGCTCCGGGGGAGCTGTTTCATTGACCTGTGGCTGAGATGTCACGTTTTGCGGATTTTGCCCGCTCCCGCATGCTGCCAGGGTGAGTGCGGTACTGCCTATAACTAGCGTTGAAATGATTTTTTTTAACATGAACATGGTCCTCTCTTTATTTAAAATTAGGTAAAGATAGTAAGGCTCTTGCCCCTCTCTGATAGAAAGAATAACAGGGAGAGATGCAGAACAAGTGCAGAGCAAATCAACGCTGGATCAAAAAAGAACAAAAAAAAGCGCAGAACCGAGGTTTGCACTTTTTTCCGTATTTCTACGCTTTTTTATTCAATTGAAAATAAAACATTACTCCATCGGAGGTATTGTTCACACCGTAGGGCACTCCGTGCATCTCCAATATTTTCTTGGATATGGCAAGGCCCAGCCCCGTCCCTCCGGTCGACCGGTGGCGGGAGGTGTCACCACGGTAGAAACGGTCCCATATTTTCTCCAGCTGCTCATCGGGGATATGGGCACCTTTATTTTCGATGTAAATGCGAATGGTGTCCTTCTCTTCCGAAGTAGTTATGAAGATAGATTCATGCTCCGGCGTATAGAAAAGCGCATTGGTAAGGAAATTGACGATGACCTGCTCTATACGACGCTCATTGCCCTCGACTTCGGCAGGGATCAGCGAAGTGTGGAGAAGCAGCTGCCTGGCTGCAAAATCCGGCGTTAATTTAGCGCATACCCGCTTGATGACAACATCGATATAGAACGAGCCGGTATCCATTTTATACGTACCCGATTCATACTTGGCCAATTCCAGCATATCCGCGATCAGCACATTCATCCGGCTGACTTCGTCTCCCATTGCCGCAAAATAATGCTCCCGCTTATGGCTGGCAACCCCGTCGCTCAAAATGTCAAGGCAGCTCTGAATGACGCTTAACGGAGTCTTCAGCTCATGGGAAACGCCGGCTATAAATTCTTTCCGCGTATGCTCCAGCTGCTTTTCTTTTTCGATGTCCTGTTCAAGCTGGAGAATATGGGAGTGCAGGCGCTCGGAGAGCTCATTAATGTTGCCCGACAAGTCTCCGATTTCATCCTTCGTGGTAATGGGGATTTTCTCCGAAAAATCGAGGTTAGCCATTTGCCGGGTGGTACGGTTGATGCGCAGCAACGGCCGGGCAATCTGACGGGAGTAGTAAAACGATGCCAGCAGTACGAGCAGCAAGGCCACAATAATGATATACACGTAGTAGTCTTTGATGATCCCTACGGCTTCATTCACAGGCTGCAGCGACGTCATCGCGAACAGGTATGCCGGATTTCCGTCACGGTCTTGCGTGCGGTCCACGAAAATTTTGTAGATCACATGATTTTCTTCAACATCCAGGACCTGTTTTGCGTTCGCGGCATCCTTAAAATCGCCGTACAATAGATCCGCCTGGAAAGCCTTGATGCGGTCCAGAAACAGGTGATTGGTGTAACGCGAGACTCCGGCCCCTTCCGGTACCCGGACTTTCGTAATGGTTCCCTTGACCAGAAAGGTGGGATACTGCTCACGATATTGGACCGCGTTCATTTGTTCGAGGACCTCGTACTCTTTGCTCACCATCTGATGATTCTCCAGCCGGCTCTCATCTCTCAGATTGGAACGGTTCCTCCCCATCCGCTGGATCACCGGCTGGTTGTTCATGATCAAGCCTTCTATGGCGATCGTTCTCCCTTCTTCAATCCAGGGAGTGAGGAATGTGCGATTGCTGCTGAAGTCCTCTACATTGATAAAACTGTATAGCGGCACGGTTATCGTTGTTTCAGCAAGCGCCGGTTCGTCTGAATGATCCAGCTTAATTTCCATGAAGAAATCACCGGTATACTTTAGATTTCCGCGGGTGTCCAAAGCCGTGATCCAGGTGTTATACTTTTGAAAAAAGTCTTGCTCCAGCCTGGCCATCTCCTGCGGGTTCGAGGCATGATTCAGGTAGTCCTGTTCATACGCCTGAACCGCCGCGTTAACGTCTTTCATTTTTTGATGAACATAAAATTGTTTGAAAAATACGGTTTGCAGGATAAAAATAGCGGCAATCAGGAACAGGCACAAGCCCGCCGTCAACAGGAACAGTTTTAGAACAATCCCCTTTTTCATAGCTCATCCTCGAATTTATATCCTGAACGCACCACCGTAACAATCTGCTTGGCATGTGTCCCCAGCTTGGAACGCAGATTGCGGATATGGCTGTTGACCGTACGATCATCGCCCGCGAAATCATATCCCCAAATTTTCGTAATCAGCTGCTCTCTGCTGATAATGATCCCTTTGTTTTGCAGCAGATAGGCTAATATTTCGAATTCCGTATGCGTTAGATCGGAGCTGGTGCCGTCAATCGAAACGGTACGGGAGGGAAAATGGATCGAAATGCCTCCGCCGGACAACGTGTCGCTCTCATGCCTGCCGATATACCTGCTCTCAAGCAGCCGCTTAACCCGTGCCAGCAGAATCAGAGGGCGGTAAGGCTTGGTCACATAGTCGTCGGCGCCAAGCTCGAACCCAAGCAACGTATCGTCCTCATCCGAACGGGCTGTCAGTACGATAATCGGCACATTCGACGTCTTGCGGATTCGCCTGCACACGGACCATCCATCCAATTCCGGCAACATGATGTCCAGCAAAATCAAGTCCACCTCATGCTCCTGAAATAACGAGACCGCTTGTTTCCCGTCAATGGCTTCAATCACGCGGTATCCCTCTTCCAGCAGATAATCCTTCATGATTTCACGCAAAATATCTTCATCTTCCACAATCAATATTGTTTTGGACATGTCATAACCTCACCCTTTTTTGTAGACCAGGAACGTAAAACTCATAGAACCACCAAAGTATACAATATAGGTTACCCTATACAGATAAAGATCATATGCAGATGGATTGGAGATCAGGTGAATAAGCTACATAATACTTACGCCGCCTCAATGGCCGTGTCTGAAATTTCCTGAAACGTTAAGCCCTTTGCCATATGAGCAAGAAGCATTTTGCAGTAACAAAACACAGCAAAAGAGCCGTCCGGGATTACTCCTGTGGCGGCTCTTTTTCATAAATCAGTATCTTCTCTATCCCGCATTCAAAATAATCGCAGAGTTTAGCCAGTAGGTCGCTTGGATAGTGCCTCAGCTCATCATTGTACATTTTTCGGATTGTTTCAAATCGGTATTCAATATCTCGGGCCACCTGCCGGATAGACTTACCACTTGCATCTACAAGTAGCTTAAGCCCGGAATGAACCTCCCCCATAAAATCACCTCATGGGACAAGCATACAATGCCTCGTGAAAAGTGTCAAAGAAGCATTGACTCCTATAAAGAGTCATGATATATTATAAATGCAAACGACACCTTTAAAGAGTCAAAAGGAGAGGAGTTGAACATGACATGAAGAGATTGGTTCCGCTCTTAACAGCAATTATTCAGCTCATTACTGCAAGCCTACTGTTCACGGACAAAAAGAAGGGAACCAAACGCAGCCAGCGCGGCAAACGTAAATAGGTTCCCGGAGAGTAGAAGTTGCACCTCCTGCTCTCCACCCAATCCTAACATAAATCGTTTGGGAGATACAATCATCAGACGGGCATACACAGGAGGATTGCTATACGTAAAACAGTTGAAAGAACAGTTGTTCTCAGTAGCATTCGAGATGAGGCCGGGCGAGTGATGAGAAGCTTTTTAGACGGAGAAATTCTTCGCAATTCTCTTGCGGGGTCAATACATTCGCTTTTCATGCTGGAAATTCAATTTTCAGATATCGTAAAGGAAAAACATGAGTTGGGTGAAATCAATTATGTCATTAAAACTCAGATTGAGAATGAAGAAAACATTTATTTAACGTTGGAGTATGTAAGAGCAATTTTCAAAAAAACAAAGGTGTTCGGTGAAGGGAGGAAATAATCATACTGAATGTAATTACATGATTTCTTCATCAATAATATAAAACGTGTGGCAATCGGTGAAGCGCCTGAAAGCAAGCTCAATCGGATTTAGATAAAAGCCCCTTCCAGGCCGGATGGCTTGAGGGGGCTTTTCATGCGTTTTCGACTTCCACGTTAACAACCTAGGGCTCTACGTGTGTATGATATTTGCTTTTCCTCCCTCCAGCATAGTAGTCAGCCCCGTTATACAGTTTTGATAAAAAGAAAAAGAGCCCCGGAAGGGACTCCTTATAATCATGACGGATTAATGTTCACACATGTTACTTTAAAAGATCTCTTAGGCGCGAGCCATCATTGCTGCCGATTGTTCATCGACTGCATTCAGGCCAACAGTCATATCCAAGGCAATTGCGACTTTCATCACTGTTTCGATGGATGGAACTGAAGAAGAAGTCTCTAACCTTGCCACCTGAGCTTGAGTAATCCCGGCTCGTTCAGCAACCTGAGCTTGTGTGAGCCCCAAAGACTTGCGTCTGTTGGTGATCTGTACTACCAATTTCGCCATTTCACTGATTACTTTTTTTTCATACTCAGACTTATAGTCCAGTTCTTTCTTGAAGTTACTCCACGTTCTGATTTCTTTATTATTTTTCATACTATCACCTCCACTATGATCGGGTAGAGGGTTTTCCAATCGCCATCTACCCGCTTCACTACTTTACGAGCCTTCCCTTGCAACCCAATCCTTCATTCGTTTTCGGGCCCTGTCAATTTCAGGTTTGGGGGTTTGTTGCGTGCTTTTCAGGAATATCGTCAATAGCACTATGTAACCCTCCCATCGAAAATACGTAATCCGATGTCGCTTGGCTCGTATTTCGTAAAGTGGACCTTCGAGTTGCCTTGAGTGAGGCATCCCACTTTCGACCATTTCTAGTGCGTAGTAAATCGAATCAAGCGCTGCCGCAGCTTGTCGATTCCCCCTCTTAGCACTTTCGTTAAGTTCGGTTAGGGCCTTCTCAACTTCTGAATTCCCCTTCTCCGTGTAGTAGAATATAACCTCCGCCATGAATAACCTCTTTAGTCTATTTGTATATTAAGAACAAATTATATCGTTCTCGGCATAAATATATCACGAACGATATAAAACATCAATCGTTTTAAACACAAAAATGGAAAAAAGTCCTCCCCAAATTTCTTGAGAAGGACGAGTTGAAGGCCTTCATTACTCACCTTCAACATGTGGGTAATTTGTGGGTAACACTTTTCAACAATCCCTTTGAAATCAACAGGTTTCAGTCCCCTGTTAAATATAAAACATATAATTATCCGCCTGGCTCTCTTCCTTGAAGTTGATCAGGTCGGATAAGGTGGTGGAGTCCAGGACGTCCGCGATACTGTCGCGGATGCGCAGCCAGAGGTCGCGCTTGGCCGGGTCGTCTTCTTCGGTGAAGTCCACCGGGGAGATCGGGCCTTCCAGGACGCGGATGATATCTCCGGCAGTAATGGTGCCGGTCTCACGGGACAGTATATAACCGCCGTAGGCTCCGCGGATGCTCTTCACCAGACCTGCATTGCGCAGCGGGGCGATGAGCTGCTCCAGGTAATGCTCGGACAGTCCGTTTTTCTCGGCGATGCTCTTAAGTGATGTAGGCCCTTCGCCGAATTTCAGGGCAAGCTCCATCATAATGGTTAATCCGTAACGTCCTTTGGTTGATATTTTCAAAGGGGCACCTCTTTCGGTTTAGTTGCATATCAATGTATTCCGATGTCTGCTCTCAGCTTATGTTATCATATCTATGGACACATTTGGAACAGCAAACGGTAATAATTCGCGATTTTGTTCGCCACTGGTGGACAAATTGTCAATTTCGGACTGTTTTTCGCTATATTTTATAGCCTAGGTGTCCTCGTTTGGGGTAGACAGGTATGTTATAATACACAATGAGCCGGGTGTTCAGTGAGAACGCCGGTATTTTGTGTACAGAAAATGGTGATCACGATGACAAAAGCTAATCAGGATATCCGGGTCGTCGTCGGGATGTCGGGCGGTGTGGATTCCTCTGTTACAGCGCTGCTGCTGAAGCAGCAGGGATATGACGTCATCGGCATCTTCATGAAGAATTGGGATGATACCGACGAGTTCGGCGTATGTACGGCCGAGACCGATGCCGAGGATGTGCGCCGCGTCTGCGAGCAGATCGATATTCCTTACTATACCGTTAATTTCGAGAAGGAATACTTTGATAAAGTCTTTTCCTATTTCCTTGAAGAATATAAGGCTGGCCGGACCCCGAATCCGGATGTGATGTGCAACCGCGAGATCAAGTTCGGCGAATTCCTGAACAAGGCGCTGCAGCTTGGAGCAGATTATGTCGCTACGGGACATTACGCCCGGGTCGTGGAGGAAGACGGACTGTTCAAGCTGCTGCGCGGCGTGGACAACAACAAGGACCAGACGTACTTCCTCAATGCGCTGAACCAGTACCAGCTCTCGAAGGCCATGTTCCCGATCGGACATCTGCCGAAGCCGGAGGTACGACGGATTGCCGAGGAAGCCGGACTCTATACCGCGAAGAAAAAAGACAGCACGGGCGTCTGCTTCATCGGAGAACGCAATTTCCGCGAATTCCTCAGCCAATACCTGCCTGCACAGTCAGGCAATATGGTCGATATCGCTACGGGCGAAGTGAAAGGCCGGCATGATGGCCTCATGTACTACACGCTGGGCCAGCGTCAGGGACTGGGTATCGGCGGCTCCGGTACAGGTGAACCCTGGTTCGTGGCCGAGAAAGACCTGGCAAGCAACACCCTGTATGTGGTGCAAGGTGAGAAGCACATCAGCCTGTACTCGACCAGCCTTATAGCCTCAGGGGTGAACTGGATCGATCCGGACACTCTTGGCGATGAGCCGCTCAAATGTACGGCCAAGTTCCGCTACCGCCAGCCGGATCAGGGGGTTACCCTGACGAAGCGGCCGGACGGTACGGTACACGTGGCCTTTGATGTTCAGCAAAAGGCAATTACGCCCGGACAAGCCGTGGTCTTCTATCTGGGCGAGACCTGCCTTGGCGGCGGAACGATCGAGACGGCCGACAAAGTCGCGCCGCAGGCGCAGGTGTAAGGCATCTCCTGCCTGAACTGCACCTCAACCCACACAAAAGAACCTTCAACACCACAGCGCGTGGAGTTGAAGGTTCTTCGTCATTGATGGGTCAGGACACGGAGTCACGCCGGGGCTGACTCACAAGGCTTCAGCCTTATTGCGGCTGAACGCCCCAGACCAGTACACCGTTCAGATACAGCGGCACCCGGTTCCAGTCTGTGAAAGACGTTTTGGTTGCATCATAGGAGTAATCGTCAGCCTCATTGTAATTGCTCCAGTCGGTCTTGTTAATGCGCAGTTGAATCTCTCCGGTATTCGCACCCGGAGCAAGACTGCCCGCGCCCGCACTAAAGGAAATCTCCACATAGTGGTCCGCTCCTGTAACTGCAGGCTCAAGCTTCACGAAGCTGCCCAGCACATTGCTGCCGCCGAGAGCCGCATAATCGACATTGAACTGCTGCGCCCGCTCGCCGTCAATCGTGTAGTAATACCGGACCTTAACCTTGCTGAGGTCTACCGCTGTGGTCCCGTTATTGATAATCCGCAGCTGCGGACGGAACTGCGGGTCGGTGGCGTTCGTATCCGTTGTACGGTATTGAACGACCAGATTCCCTACAGCAGGCGTAGCGGTTGGTGCGACTGTCGGTGTAGCCGTTGGCACTGTTGTCGGTGTAGCCGTCGGTGCGACTGTCGGTGTAGCCGTTGGCACTGTTGTCGGTGTAGCCGTCGGTGTGGCTGTTGGCACTGTTGTTGGTGTAGCTGTTGGTGTTGGTGTTGCTGTTGCTGTCGGAGTGGCCGTTGGCGTGGTTGTAGGGGTAGCTGTCGGCATAGGGCCGCTGCCGTTATTAATCAGCCGGTCATATTCGGCATATGCTGTAGCCATGTCCACCTGTGACCAGAAGCGGTGATAGGTGAACTCAGGCGCGCCATTGTCCCAGGTCTTGGTGGTTTTATTGTAGGAAGTATTGTATTTTCCTTCGAGATAACTCCACTTGGGATCATTTTTGATTTTCGGGAGAATATCGGTGTAGCTCGCATACACTCCATTGCCGCCCTTAGCCGGGTCAGATGGAACTGTCGCGTTCCCCGGAATGGTATTGCCCTGTCCGAAGGTACCGCTCCAGCCTGCCGGGAAATAGACCTCTTTGGTGAAGAACCGGAAATAATCGGCACGCTTCTCCAGAGTGGTAATTCCAAGGCCGTCATTGTAGCCCCAGGCGGTATCCAGCATGGACTTAGCCAGCTGCGAAGCGGTTCCGCCGAGCGCAGTGTAGTTGCCGTGCTCTGCCTTGTTCCCTGCGGCGAAGAACGTGAGGGCTTTGATATAGCTGCCCAGTACGCCGGTATCCTGCCCTGGGTCCTTGGTCACTGCCTTCAAGCTGCTGTTGCCGTTAAAAGAGCTGAAGCCGTTCCAGGTATCCGGCTGGCCATGCCACTCTACATTGCCCGGAATCCAGAATTCGCCCGGTGCAGCCACAGTAGCCACCTGCGGGTTGGCTCCGCCCAGAATCCGGTTGCCCTGCTGATCCAGATAATAGCCGGCGGCATCCGATACGGGACGGCTGCCTACAAAAGCATAATCTGAAGACCAGTCAATCCAGTTCTCAATGACCCGTTTGGCCATTTTGAAATTATCCGAGGTAGTATCACCGCTGGAAGCCAGGATATAATACAGCTCTGCTACGCGCTCCATACTCCAGGACTGCATCCCGAACCAGTTGTTGGATGGCGGGTCCTGATAGACAGGTGCCTCATCGTATAGCATGCCGTAGAACGTGCTGGCTCCTGCAGGATAAGCACTGTAAGAACCGCCGTAGCTATTGGTGGCACCGCCTGCAATCGCTCCTTCAGAGGATTGCAGCCAGTTGTAGAATTCCAATTGGCGGGTCAGCGATTTGCTCCAATCCGTTCCGGCTGTTGCGGAAGACGGAACCAGCCCTGCAGTTGCAGTGGACAGCGCATAGGCCGCAACTACATTCTGGTACCCTTGGTGCGCATGGCTCGCACCGATTCTCCAGGCCCAGTCTCCGCCGCTGCCCAGACCGCCGCCCCAGGAGGTATACCAGGCCATCAGGTACTGGTTGGAATCCTTGCCGGTTCCCGGCTGAGGCGAACCGTTAGCTGCACTTCCAACCTTCTGGAAGTACTTATCGTACATACCATAACGGAGGAAGTCGCCCATTTTCTTGGCTTTGTTCAGATAGACCGTATTGGTATAGCCAAGATCCTTGGCCCAGTACATGGCCTGCACAGCGCGTGCATCAGCATCTGTAGCATTGGTGTAACGCCACTGCGCGGAAGGCGCACTATTTTCCTTGGTGAACAGGCTCATGAAGCCTTCATTCGGCTTGCCGAAGGTCTTGTTATCCTGTGAAGGATGGGAGACCGCCTCCCACACCGATTCCTGCACACCGCGCTGGAAGGTGTTCACATAGCTGGCGGTATGCTTAGGATTCAGCAGGTTGCCGAACCCATACCAGTTGTCCACATCCACCAGCCAGTGCATCAGATAGGTCTGGTTATTGCCGTAGGTGGCCTTCAGCTCTGCATCGAGCGGGTCCTTACCCGGAGTGTACTTGCCGTTCAGTGCGCTTGGATACTGATCCGGCTGAGAAAGCTCTGAGGCGTAGGTGGCCGGGCTGTTCGGGTTGTAGCTGCTCATCGTCGGCTGCTCCTGCACACCGTCGCCTTCATTAATCGGAATGATGTATTTCTCCATGTTATCCCAGGCTGATTCGAGCTTACTCCAGTCCCCGGTATTATAGCCGTATAGCACTTCAAGCCACATCCAGTAGCTATAGGCCTCGGAGGTAGTCATATGCCCATAGTTAGGCGCCTCGCTGAGCAGGGTCTCTACCGCATGATACGGGATGCCTTCAGCCGAGAAATACCCGCTGGCCGGGTCCTTCAGCTGGTCATACAATTGCAGGAATCTGGTCTTCTCCACCGATGCCGCCTTGGCGGTTCCCGGGCTGAAATTGAGGATTCCACTGGTGAGGGAAAGGGTCAGAACAGCAGTCATGACTATGGAGGCCGGTTTCTTGAATGAACTTAGCTTCATCTTCATCATTTCGGCATACTTCCTCTCTGGTATGGTTTAGGGTTCGAGGCCCCAGACAAGTGTTCCTCCACGGTACAGGGTGACTTTGTTCCAATCCGCGAAGGTCTGCTGTGTGCCGCCATAGGAATAGTCATTGTTCTCATTGTAGGCCGTCCAATCGGACTTGTTGAAGCGCACTTGAATCTCCCCGCTGTCTGCCCCTGGTGCCAGGCTTCCTGCTCCTGCCGCAAAAGAAATCTCCAGATAAGAGTCGGCCAGGGTAACAGGTGCACTAAGCTTCCCGAAGCTTCCGTTCAGGTTACCGCTGCCGACAGCTGCGTAGTCACAGTGGAATTCCTGCGGCTTGTCCCCGTCAACAGTGTAATAGTAACGCAGCTTCAGACCGCTGAGCGGAATGGCCTCGGTTCCTGTATTGATAATCCGGAACTGGCTGCGGATCTGTGAATCTCCGGGACTGGTATCATTGGTGCGGTACTGCACACGCAGAGCGCCGGCAGGCACTATAATCTCGCGCGGCTTGGCGCTCACCTGTACAGACGCTGTACTCTCCCCTACGCTGTTCGAAGCGGTTACCACATAATAATAGTCCACTCCGTTCGTTAGTCCGCTGTCGCTGTAGACAGCTGAAGTAGACGTACCCACTGTAGTGTACGGTCCGCCGCTCACCAGAGAGCGCTTGACGGTATACGACGTTGCACCGCTGACTGCATTCCAGCTCAAGGCTACGCTGGCGTTGCCGGGCTCAGCCTGGAGGCCGGACGGACGTCCAGGAACCTGCGGTTCACCTGGCGTTCCGCCGCCGGAAGGCAGCTCCCCGTACACTTTGACACCTGCATCGTATACCGGGATATAAGGGTTCTTCGTTGCCGCTGAAGCATTCGCGGCCACTCCCTTGAAGGAGAAGTCATTGCTGTTGTCCCAGAAGGTGGTGTTCAGCGGTCCGGCAATGCGGAACTGTACTTCCTTGCGGTAAGCAGACTGTCCGCCCGGATAGATGGGAGTGCCGGAGAAATCTACTTTGGTGTAGTAGATATGGTTCGCTTCATCGTAAGGCAGCAGCTGTGAGACAGTAGCTCCCTGATTATAGCCTCCGGCCTTAACCGTGATATCGCCGGGACCATATCCTGCGGCAACAGCCTCGCTGATGTCCAGATAGTAGTTGAAGGACAAATGGCTACTGGAGCGGGCAGGCCAGGCTGAACGGTTATTGAGAACCGCGCGGATCTCTACAAAATTGCTGCCGCTAGCATTCACGGAAGTTTCCGTGAACATCTCATCCTCACGCGTTTCGGCCGGCGGGAAGTTCGCAAGCGGGCTCTGCCCCTGCCCGTGAAGCATCATCATCCGGGCCAGAGAGCCGGTAAAGGCTGAATTGTAATCGGTTGCAACTTCATTAGAGACATAATCGCTGATCGCATCGGTGTAAGCATCGGTCTTGGAGGGGCCGCCAACAAGTGCGCCGTAGAGCACATGCCGGTGGTTGGCCGGAGTGGTCTGGCTGTCGCTCCAGGAGCCGTGTGAGGTGCGGTGGTGAGGATGCTCAGGTGCATTCGCGCCGAAGCCGATGACATAGCTGCTATTTCGCGGATTGTCGCCCAGCATATAGTTAATCTGGCGCTCTGCGAAGGCCTGGGCGGTATTCTTTTTCACCGGATCAGTAACCCAGTCTGCATAGACAAAAGCAAGAAAAGCATGGTTGGCTGCATACCGCAGCGCCCCCCATTGATCCAGATGGGCCAGCCCGCCTGGAGTATACGTTACCCGGTCGGAGGTGCCGTTCACCCCGGTCGTCCAGAACTGCATATTGCGTTCCGTGGATTGAATGAACTTGGGATCATTCGTAATGCGGGACAGCAGGAGCTGCGCACCGTAATGCTTGTCATCCCAGGATTGGGTCCATTGATAACCCCAGTCTCCGGCTTGATTCGTACCCCACAGATTGCTGGCGGCGACAGCCTTGTTCAAATAGGTCTGCTCACCGGTCGCCAGGTATAGCCAGACACCGCCCCAGCTCAATTCATCGGCATAGCTGCTCCACGAATTGTAATACTGCTTGGCGTCAGTGATAGTATCGGAGTAAGCCCCCCGGTACGTATCGGCAAAATTGTATAATTGCTTGGCATGCAGCAGGAGCTTGTCCGCATAAGCGGGATCTGAATCCCTGAAAATAATGGAAGCCGAGGCAAGGGCGGCGGCAGTCTCACCAGCCAGATCCGAGCCGGGATGTGCAGCATCAATCTTGTAGGCCGGGCGCGCCATAGGCATGACCTCCGCCGGTCCCCACCAGTTATGATCCGCCGTGCCGTTACCTACCTGTCCCCACAGCTCATTCGGTGCAGTATGCGCTTTCACAAAATAGTCTGTAGCCCAGCGGATATTGTCCAGAATCTCATCCAGCTGCCCGGACTGCACGTAACCATCCTTGTATTCATAGACCGACCATGCCAGCATGGTCGCAGTATACGCCATCGGAAAGCCGAATTTGACATGATCCCCTGCGTCGTACCAGCCTCCCGTCAGGTCATGGCCGACATCGGCACCATCCTGCAGCCCCGAGTCGCCTCTCCATTCCACGCGGTTGTCCGCCGGCAGCTCACCCGAACGCTGGGCCTCGTAGAAATAGATCGATTTCTGCAGTGCCTCTGCATAATTAAATCCGGCGCTTGCCGCTTCGGTGACAGACGGGCGGACAGCCGTCCCTGAACCAATGGTGAAGGCTAACATCAGGCTTAGTGAAGCGATACAGCCGGTCTTACGTTTACTTTGACTCATCCTTGCTCATCTCCCTTCGTTTTCTTACTTTTCAGTCCGTCAGGACTCAGGCACGCACAAATACCTCCCCAGTGTCCATAATTAGACATCATATTTGCACACGTTCCATTTACCACCTCCATATTACAAATTAAGGTAAAATACCTCTACCTACACATATACCACATACAGTAAATTAATTCTATATATTTACATTAATTTTTCTGAGGATATCGGTTTTTTTGTCAAAATATTTCTATTTCTATCATATTTATAGTGTCAAAAAGAGCAGCCTCCTCCAGTTATGGAGAATGGCTGCTCTCTGTTTGTAAAATGTACAATTAGCTGGAGCAGACGGAGAAGCCCTATTGCCCGCGCCGCAGCTGCTGGTTATGGCGGATCTTCGCCTCGTTGCCCTGCTCGGTGGCCTGATAGAAGACCTTGCGGGCGATTGCCTTCGGCAGATAGTCCTGCTTCACATAATGGCCAGGGAAATTATGCGGATACTGGTAGCCCTCATGGCCCAGCTGGGCCGCACCTTTATAGTGCGTATCCCGCAAATGCAGCGGCACCTCGGCCGACTTCAGATCCTCCAGACTGTTCATGACGTTCGCGATAGCGGTCACTACCCCGTCTGATTTGGGGCTCTCTACGGCGAACAGAATCGCCTGCGCGATGTTCAGCTTCGCCTCCGGCCAGCCGTTATTACGGTAGGCATCCAGCGCACTGACCGCCTGGATCATCGCCTGCGGGTTCGCCAGGCCAATATCCTCACTGCTGGCCGCGATCAGACGGCGGATGAAGGTCATAGGGTCCATGCCCAGCTTCTCCACCGCGTAGAGGAACCAGAACAGGGCGGCGTCACTGGAGCCGCGGATGCTTTTGTGAAAAGCGGACAGCACATCGTACTGCGTCGACTCGTCCGCTTTGACAATCGGGCGGCGGATCGACTCCTCCGCCACCGCAAGCGTAATATGCACGCTGCCGTCACGCTCCGGCGCCGTAGTCATCGCCGCCAGCTCCAGCGCATTCAAGGCCCGGCGGATATCACCGTTCGCCATGGCGGCGATATGCAGCAGCGCGTCTTCATCAGCCTTCAGATCCATGAAGCCGAGCCCCCGCTGATCGTCAGCAAGCGCCCGCTTCATTGCGATCAGGCTATGCCCGCTGGTCAGGGACTCCAACTGGAATAAGGTCGAGCGGCTCATCAAGGCCCCGTTCACATAATGGAACGGATTCTCTGTTGTCGCACCAATGAAGGTAATCGTCCCCTTCTCCACGGCCGGCAGCAGCGCATCCTGGCGGGAGCTGTTGAAGCGGTGTACCTCGTCCAGGAACAGAATCGTCTTCGAGCCGTACAGCGCCTTATTGCTCTGTGCGCGTTCAATGACCTCCCGTACATCCTTCACCGAAGCCTCCACCGCATTCAGCCGCACGAATTCACCTTGGGTGTGATGCGATATGATATGGGCCAGAGTGGTTTTGCCGCAGCCCGGAGGCCCGTAGAGCAGGATTGAAGAGACCTGGTCCGCTTCAATCGCCCTGCGCAGCAGCTTGCCCTTGCCTACAATATGCTCCTGTCCGATATATTCATCCAGATTGCCGGGCCGCATCCGGTCTGCAAGCAGCCGTCCGCTCCCGTTGTCTTCACCCTGCGAGAATAGATCCATCCTTACACTTCCTTGCTATCATCTAAGATTTCGATAGAATACATACACTTCTCCTATCATACCATACCTGCACATCACGCAAGTAGAAACGGCTTTGCCGTCCTTTTAAAGGACGGTACCGTTTCAGCGAGAAATAGAAGAATAATTTATAGCGTGAAACATAAAAATTCTTATATTTGAACAAAGAGCATGACCCCGCCGCCACCGGCGGGAGCCATGCTCTTTGTTCTATAATTAGAACTTATATGGTTTTGGGTTTGTATTCAAAATGCCCAGACTAGCGGTTCATCGCCAGCCGTGTTTGCCGCATTTTTGAAATGATCTTGCGGATGCTTTCTTCGGATAAGTGATATCTCTTCTGCAGCTCGTTCACCGAGCAGCCGTTGCTGTGACTACAGAAGATCTCTTCGTTGCGGGCAGCAATCTCTTGCCGGGAGCCGCTGTTCTCGCCCCATCTTACCCGTTCTTCCGCTTTCTTCGGGATGTATAACAGCTCACCCTGTATGTAACCCTGCAGCTCTTCGAGCAGCCCCGGGGGGAGCACATCCTTTCCATTGACGTAACTCACGTTCAATTTCCTCCTTCAACAGGTGTGTTCCGTTCAGTCCGATCACTGTGCTGTTCTGAATAATCATTCCACCTGCCTCCTTTCTTCTCCTCAAATTTGGTAAATTACCTAAATTCATTATATTAAACCCTACGGTTATCGTCTACATTCATTATGGATCAGCAATCTGTCAGTGGTTGGTCAGTGTCATTGTATATATTGTAGTAACCGAAATTACATATCCGCTCGTGTTCGCTCGTTATACATAAGGAGGCCTCGCGGCCTCCCCCTAAACAGGTCTCCGTCTTAGACGGAAACCACCTCGTATTCTGAAAACATATCTTCAGCCTCCTTCCAGAAGTAATCTTGCCCGGCCGGACACTTATTATTAAGCCACAGGCCGCCCGGGGTTACAAGTTCAAGAATAGTTATAATCGTTCTCCACCTGAAAAGCTGGCGCGCGTACTACCCGGAACGAGGAACAAATCGGGAAGAATTCTGTTATTTTTTTTGACGAAAAACTAATTATTAAGTCGATCTGTGTCGAAATATATATCAAAATATCTAGTTACTTCGAGATATGGAAATAAATTTTAAACATCATCCATTCAGAAATTCAGGAGGAACTTCCATGCCAACACCAAAAAAAACCCGAAAGCACCTATTCCGTATCACGAAGCTCAGAACTGAACTGATGCTGCTTATCATTACAGCTATTGTGCTGCCCTCACTGGCTCTGATAGCCATATCAACACAAACCTCAGAATCGGCTCTACGCTCCAAAATGGAAGACACCACACGCTCCAGCATCCACCTCCTGGATAAAACACTGTCGCAGCTGATCCTGCTGGAGAGTGCCGCAGTGAATGAGCTGGCGTACGAGATGAGCAGCACCGGGCTGACGAACAATTCTCCACAGCTGCGCAAGCTGATCGACAACTTCAAGCTGGAGCATCCTGAGGTAGATATCGTGGCGATAGGCAACGAGGACGGGAAATACATGTTCGCGCCGGATTCCAAGCTGGACAATTATGATCCCCGCATACGTGACTGGTACATAGATGCACTTAAGACCCCGGAGACAACATCGGTGATCGATCCCATTTTCTCCAAAGTCACGAACAGCTACATTCTGCCGGTCTCCAAGGCATTTCCGGACGGTAAGGGTGTGGTTACGATCAGCATCAGCATGAAGGAGCTTATGGAGCTGGCGAAGAATGTCAGTCTGGGCGATAACGGATATGTGTTCATCCTGGACGGCAATAACAAGGTGATCTACCACCCTGCCATGGAGGTTGCTTCGGAAGCCACAGGTGCAATGACAGCAGGAACCAAGCAAGGCCCGGCGGGTAAAATCTCCTACAAGGATGCGGCAGCCGATACGCAAATGGACGGATACTACATTACCAATGAGCTGACCGGCTTCACCCTGGCCGGAGTGCTTCCGGAGAGTGAATACACGAAGGCTGTCTACCCGATTCTGTACAAGTCGGCTATCGTTCTCGTGACCGCGCTGCTGCTTGCTGCCGTGATTACCTTCCTGATTATCCGCCGGATTACCGGGGCGGTGGAACGCCTGAACCGTTCGGCCAAACGGGTAAGCGAAGGTTATCTGGATGAATTCGTCCAGACCAGCCGCAGGGATGAGATTGGTCAGCTTGCCGGCAATTACAATGAAATGGTCTCTTCGCTGCGCACCATGGTGCAGGAGGTTGCCGAGACCTCCGGACAGCTCGCCGCTGCCAGTGAACAGCTCACAGCCAGCACGGCTGAGAACAGCAAGGCGGTTGAGTATGTGACGGAGCTGGTGGAGGAATCCACCCGGGGCGTGGAGACCCAGGCGTATGCTTCCGCCGAAGTCGCTACAACGATGGAGGAGATGTCCACCGGCATCCAGAAAATCGCTTCCGCTTCAGAGGCGATTGTGAGCGCCGCTATACTTACGGAAACGGATGTCGCAACCGGCAGCTCCAGAATGCAGGAGGTGGGAGAGCAGATGAAAACAATCCGCGAATCGGTGCAGCAGTCCGGCACCCTGATCGCTGAGCTTAACGGCTTAAGCACCCGGGTGGCTGAGACCAGCACGGCGATCTCCGCCATTGCCAAGCAGACCAATCTCCTGTCGCTGAATGCCGGCATCGAGGCGGCCCGGGCCGGAGAACACGGCCGAGGCTTCGCCGTCGTGGCTGGTGAAGTGCGCAAGCTATCGGAGGCGACGAATAGCAGTGCCGGACAGATTCAGGAGACCATCTCCGAGATGGTGGGCCTGATTGCCAGCGCGTATGATGTGATGAAACATAAGGTAGCAGAGGATGTAGAGCAGGGCATGGTGCTTACTCTGGAGGCGAGCGAAGCCTTCCGGCAGATCGAACAGTCCACCCGGCAGGTCGGCGAGCAGATCCATGAGGTCTCGGCCATTACGGAGCAAATGTCGGCCAGCAGCTCCGAAGTAGCCGCCTCCGTCCAGGAGATGGCCACAATCGCCCGGGCTGCGCTCGACTCCTTCCAGAGTGTAACAGCGGCTACCGAGGAGCAGCTTGCTTCGATGGAGGAGATCACTTCCTCCTCTGCGGCACTCTCCGGCATGGCTGCGGATATGCAGGGACAGGTGGAGCGGTTCCAGTTCGATGCGAAGGAAAAGGCTTAAGGATTCCGGTTACCTATAGTAAAAGCCATCCAGCCTCCACCATCACATTCGCATGCCGCCTGCTTCTGGCGGCATGCGGTGTAATGAGGTGCACTAATGCTCATCATTTCCTCATTTGGCCCGCATCTGATGAATTCAGGTGCACTACTCCTTTTGATCTACTTCCGGTGTACAAAAGAAACCTCTCCTTTGAAATGGCGGATTCCATTTCTTGAAAGAGAGGTTTCTTGCGTTTTTTAAGATTGCACTAAGCCTTAATTCCCTTCAGGCTCCGGCCAGCCGGAGACGGTCTCTTCTCCGAGGAGTTGAACGTAAGGCGGCAATTCGCCGCCCCGCAGCAGCCACAGCTCATGCAGGGCACGTGTGCAGCCCACATACATCAGCTTCGCATCCCAGGCCGCCGCTCCATAATGGTCACTGTCGGCGTCTGCCAGAATCACAGCATCGAACTCCAGTCCCTTGGACAAGTAGACAGGCAGAATCGACAAGCCGCCGCGATATTCCGTGATGCTGCCGTCAATCAGATGAAGATCCTCGAACTGACCGGCGAGCTCAGCGTACAGCACAGAGGCTTCCCGCAGGCTGCGGGTCAATACCGCCACCGTGCGGTATTCGCGCCCGGAGAGCTGCGAGAGCGCGCTCTTGACCGCGCTGAGCCGCTGGTCCGCTGGCGCGGCCGCAGCCGTTCCCGGCAGCACATCCTCCTCATAGGAGATCAGCCGCACAGGATTCCCGCTGCGGAAGACCGGAACGGCCAGCAGCTCACTGCCCACGCCCGCAGACAGAATGCCGTTAGCGAACTCAATAATTTCCATCGTCGAGCGGTAGCTTCGGGTAAGTGCATGATATGCAGTGTGTTGTTCAGCGAACAGCGTCTGCATCTCTCTCCACGCATGCACTCCCTTGTAGGCGTGGATGCCCTGCGACAGGTCACCCAGAATGGTGAAGGAATGTCCCTTCACATACAGATCCAGTACGGCAATCTGGAACGGGGAGAAATCCTGCGCTTCATCGATCACAATATGGTCAAAGCGTTCGGTACCTTCGTTACCGTTCAGAAGATAATGGATATACAGCAGCGGAGGAAGATCCTCTTCGCGCAGAATTCCCTTCTTCAGCTCCTTGACGGTCTCCTTCAGCACGGCAGGCGGAATCTCTTCCGGCGCTGCTGCCGGCCAGTCCTCCGGCACTTTCGCCGCCCGGAAGATCTGCTTATAGATGGCGAGCGGCTCGTACTTCGGCCACTTGGCGCTGTAAGCCTTCTCGCGTGCCGTGCCCTTCTTCTTGCGCTCCTTCAGCGCAGCCGCTGATGGACTCTTCTTAAGCTCCATCTCGATCCAGCGGTGAAGCCGCGCCATCACCCGCTCCTTGCGCTTCGCCGGAGGATACGGCGCATATTCCTCATTGTGCCAGCGCAGAATCACCTGGCGGCTCAGCACCGCCCCGTCCCAAGGGCTGAAATCGCCCTCCGGCACAGCGCTGGTCTCCAGCAGCTTGACGCTGGATTCAATGACGCTCATCAGCACCGTTGATCCCTTGAAGCGCCCGGGGGTCTCCTCCGTGATGACCGGCATTGCTCCCGCCGTCTCGAACCAGCGGCTCATGACCTCCGAAGCATCCTGCTCCGGCAAGTCCACACCCAGTACCCCGGCCGCCCAGTCCGGGAACGTGCTCTGGGCAATATTGCCGACGCCCAGCTCCGGCAGCACATCTGAAATATAGTCCAGGAACATCCGGTTCGGGGCGAAAATGATCATTTTCTCCGCCGAGACCTGCTCCTTGTATTGATACAATAAGAACGCCAGCCGGTGCAGCGCAACGGTGGTCTTACCGCTTCCCGCGACCCCCTGGATGATCAGCGCCGTGTTCTTGGCCGCCCGGATAATCTTGTCCTGCTCCTCCTGGATTGTGGACACGATGTCCCGCAGCCGGTTATCCTTGTTCTCCCCCAGCCGGTAGACCAGGAATTCATCCGATACCGCCGGTGCGTCGCTGTCACGATTATACGTATCCGCCACCCGCTCCAGGACCTGCTTGCGGATCACCACGTTACGCTTGAGATAGACCAGCCCTTCGATCAGCCCCTCCGGCGCTTCATACGAGGCGGCCTCCGTTCCTCCGGTAAAAGAATAAAACAGGCTTGCCACCGGTGCCCGCCAATCAATGACAAGCGGACGGTCGCTTACCTGCTCGCGGTCTACGCCGATTTTGCCGATATACAGTGCCTTGCGGTCTTCCTCGTCATTGCCCTGAAAATCAAGCCGTCCGAAATAAGGCTCCTGCCTAAGCTTGGCAAGATCTTTGCGCCTCTGCTCCCTTGAATCCTCCAGCACTTGCTCCGTATAATCGTGTCCTGTGTAGACCGGAGTTCCGCGCAATCGTTCAAGGGTAGAGTCAATCTCTGTCAGCGCGTGGTTCAGCCTGTCTTCTTCCTCTTGATAGGCACTTTGAAAGTTGTCTTCCAATTTCAGTTACCTCCTAAAAGTTTTGCGGGCATTCGCTTCCTGAATCTCTCCGAGCAAAACTCGCTCCGGAAGCATGCACCTTAAGTTGTGTGAGCAGTCCATCTTATCACAACAGGATAGGGAAAGCCATATATTTCTAGCTGCTGCGGGGACTGCGGATAAGCGGAAGAGAGAAAAGCGCTCCCCCCCTTCCGCCTTTGCCGTTAGCCCATCAGCGCATGCAGCACGAAGTTCGCAATGAACAGTCCGGCAATGCCGTATAGTGCCGGAGGAACCTCCTTGCCTTTGCCGGTAGCCAGCTTCACCAGCGGATAGGTGATGAAGCCAAACGCCATGCCATCCACGATACTGTAGGTGAAGGGAATCATCACCATGACCAGGAACGCCGGGAACAGCTCCGTCATGTCGCCGAGCTCCATCTCGCGCACACTCTGCACCATCAGCCCGCCGATTACGATCAGAATCGGCGCAATCGCGCTGTCCGGCACATAAGCCAGCAGCGGGATGAACAGGAAGGTCGCCCCGAACAGCAAGCCGGTGACGAGTGAGGTTAAGCCGGAGCGGCCTCCTGCCGCAATCCCGGCGGTGGATTCGGCAGCGGCGACCACCGGGCTGCTGCCGAACAGACCTGCCGCGATGTTGGCGAGCGAGAGCGCCCGCAGACTGCTTTTGAAGCGTTCGGGGCGTCCTGCCATCAGCGTCTGGGAAGAGATCAGGCCGATATTCTCAAACACCACAATCAGCAGCAGCAGGAAAACGGCAATCCAGAAGACAAGGCTGACAAATCCGCTCCAGTCCATACTGGCGAACACGCTGCCGTAACCGCTGAACACATGTCCCGGCTCAGTATTCTTCGGCGCATGGGCGGCTCCCAGCAGATAAGCAAGCCCTGTGCCCACGAGCATACTGATCAGCAGCCCGCCGCGCGTACCGCGGATGAACAGCACCAGCGCCAGCAGCAACGTCACCACCGAGGTAATGACCGCAGGATCACTAAAATGCCCGATGGCGACGAAGGTGGTGGCGTGGGCAATAACAATCCCGCTTTTTTGCAGGCCGATGAAGGTCAGGAACAGCCCGATGCCGACGGTGATCGCATGCTGCAGATTATGGGGAATCGCATCGCTGAGAATACGGTAAAGCGAGGTGAAGGCCACAATAGCAAACAGCACCCCCGTCACCACTACTACGGCCAGCGCCTCACGCCAATCCAGCTTCATGGAATGCACCAATGTATAGGTGAAAAAGGCATTGATCCCCATGCCCGGGACGACGATAATCGGCGTTTTCCCGCCAAAAGCCATCAGCAGGCAGCCAGTCACCGCTGTCAGCAGCGTGGCAACCATCCCGGCCCGCAGCGGCATGCCTGCATCTGCCAGGATCGCTGCGTTAACCATTACAATATATACCGAAGCGAAATACGACAGGATACCGGCCGCCCATTCCTGCTTCCAGTTGTCGCCCGGTTCCATTCCCACGCTATTCCGCCAAATATTCGATTTCATGTAACAACCTCCACTTAAGTTCTTCTCATAGGATGTCAATTATATCCCCACAACACATACCGTAAAAATATCCCCACAAAGTGAGGGTTTGCTTCGATGTTTACTCAGGTACTTTGCGGGGGGCCCCAAAACATACCGTAATAAAAGGGCATATAGCCGGAAGCCGGCTACACACCCTTTTACCTGATAGAATTCATTCAAATGTAATGCCGCCTGTTTCGAGCAAATCCCGTACTGTTACACTGACCATAATCAGGCCGACTACAGGGGGTACAAAAGAAGTGCTGGCCGGAGGCTGCTTCGCCTTGCGGCGGTCCGGTGCATCCGCAGGCACGATCTGCTCCGTCACATCTTCACGCGGCTTCACAGGCTTCTCGGTGGAGAAGACCACCTTCACGCCCTTCTTGATGCCTTCCTTGCGCAGTCTGGTGCGGATTACCCGGGCAATCGGGTCCATGGTGGTCTTGGAGATGTCGGCGACCTGGAAGCGGGTCGGGTCCATCTTGTTGGCCGCTCCCATACTGGAGATCAGCGGGATCTTCCGGGCCAGACATTCCTTGATCAGGTGAATCTTATAGATAATCGTATCCGAAGCGTCAATCACATAGTCCAGCTTGTATTTGAACAGCTCCTCATACGTCTCTTCGGTGTAGAACATATTCAGCGCAATCGCTTCGCATTCCGGGTTGATCAGCTTGATACGGTCCACCATCAGATCGGTTTTGTTCTGGCCGATGGTCGTGGTCAGCGCATGAAGCTGGCGGTTGATGTTGGTGATATCCACCGAATCCTTATCAATCAGGATAATCCGGCCGATTCCGGTCCGGGCCAGCGCTTCCGCCGCCATAGCGCCGACTCCGCCGATCCCCAGCACAGCCACTGTGCTGTTCTTCATAATCTCCAGGCCCTCCGGCCCGATCGCCAGCTCCGTACGCGAGAACTGATTCAGCATGATGCCAGCCTCCTTGGGCAAGGCTTCCGGGACGTCCCTCTCCTGGTGCGCCCCGTCAGTCCATAGTTGATTTATTTCTTCTCTTTTTCCGGTTTCGGTGCCAGCTTGATGTGCAACTGCTCCAGTTGTCCCGCATCCACCGGGGATGGGGCATCCATCAGCAGGTCCGTTGCACTTGCCGTCTTAGGGAAGGCAATGGTCTCACGCAGGTTCGTGCGGCCCGCCAACAGCATAATCAGACGGTCGAAGCCAAACGCGATGCCGCCATGCGGAGGCGTGCCGTATTCAAAGGCATCCATCAGATAGCCGAATTTCTCATAAGCCAGCTCCTGCGAGAAGCCGAGTGCATTGAACATTTTCTCCTGAACGTCACGCTTATAGATACGCTGGGAACCGCCGCCTACCTCGTAGCCGTTAAGCACCAGGTCATACGCCTGTGCGCGGATGTCGCCGGGATCAGTGTCGAAGAGATGCAGATCTTCGTTCATCGGACGTGTGAACGGATGATGCTCAGCCACATAACGCTTCTGGTCTTCATCGTAGCCGAGCAGCGGGAATTCCGTTACCCAGGCGAATTTGAACACACTGTCATCGATCAAACCTAGCTGACGGCCGATCTTCAGACGCAAGGCGCCAAGTACATCGGCTACCACCTTCTTGGTATCAGCGGAGAAGAGCAGCAGGTCGCCATCCTCGGCACCTGTGCGCTCCTTCACGGCAGCGATTTCTTCCTCGGAGAAGAACTTCACAATCGGTCCCTTGAACTCGCCGTCTTTGACCTGAATCCAGGCCAGACCCTTGGCGCCGTAACGGGCAGCGTATGGTCCAAGATCATCAATCTCCTTACGGGTCCAGGTGCCGCAGCCCTTAGCGTTCAGACATTTCACTTCTCCGCCCTTCTCAATCACGGAAGCGAACACCTTCACGCCGCTCTCGGCAACGATATCATTCATCTCTACGAGCTCCAGGCCAAACCGCAGGTCCGGCTTATCGGAGCCGTATTTGCCGATCGCTTCGGCATAGGTCAGCCGCTGGAACGGCGCGGATACCTCAACCCCGATCGTCTCCTTCAGCAGACGCTGCATCAGCTTCTCCATCATCGCCAACAGCTCATCCTGCGGCATGAACGAGGTCTCAATATCGAACTGCGTGAATTCCGGCTGGCGGTCAGCGCGCAGGTCCTCATCGCGGAAGCAGCGGGCCATCTGATAATAACGCTCGATGCCGCCGACCATCAGCAGCTGCTTGTAGATCTGCGGCGACTGCGGAAGCGCGAAGAATTCCCCTTCATGCACACGGCTTGGCACGAGATAGTCACGTGCGCCTTCCGGCGAGCTTTTGGTCAGGATCGGCGTTTCTACATCGATGAAGCCTTCACTGTCGAGGAAATCACGGAAGATCTTCGCCGCTTTGGAACGGAGCAGCAGTGTCTTGTGCATCTCCGGACGGCGCAGATCCAGGTAACGGTATTTCATGCGCAGGGATTCGTCTACTTCCACTCCGTCTTCGATGAAGAACGGAGGTGTTTTAGCCGCATTCAGCACTTCAATGTCTGTAATCTGCACTTCGATCTCACCGGTCGGCAGGTTGCGGTTAATAGTCTCCTCATCACGCTTAACCACAGTACCTGTCACAGACAGCACGTATTCACTGCGGACCTTATCGGCAATCTGCAGCGCTTCTCCGGAATAGTCAGGGTTGAATACAATCTGTACAATCCCTGTCCGGTCGCGCAGATCAATGAATAGCACGCCTCCAAGGTCACGGCGGGTCTGCACCCAACCGTTCAATGTTACTGTCTCACCGATGCTCGCTGTCGTTAATTGTCCACAGTTATGGCTTCTGGTCATCTTTTATCCTACCCCTTCATGATTAAAATTACATATGCTCGCCTTTTCGTCTAATTCTGAATCAGCGCCTCTGCCAGTTCGTCCAGCTTCACAGTCCGCTGCTCGCCGGTCTCCATCGACTTCAGTGCGATGACGCCGTTATTCAGCTCGTCTTCACCGAGAATCGCCGTATACCGGGCTGACATGCGGTCCGCCGACTTCATCTGCGCCTTCATCTTGCGTCCCAGGTAATCGCGCTCCGCCGAGAATCCAAGGCTGCGCAGACGGAACAACTGCTTCGTGATCTCCAGATCTGCTGCTTCGCCAAGTGCAACGAAGTACACATCCAGCGGCTTCGCCGCTTCCAGCTCCACACCCTGATTCTCCAGGATCAGCAGAATCCGCTCCAGGCCAATCCCGAACCCGATACCCGGCTGATCCGGTCCGCCGATCTCCTCGACCAGACCGTTGTACCGGCCGCCGCCGCCCACCGTGTCGATGGAGCCAATGCCTGCCGCTTTATACTCAAACGCCGTATGCGTGTAATAATCAAGGCCGCGTACCAGGCGGGGGTTGATGCTGTACTCCACACCCATCACATCCAGGTGGCCCTTCACCTTCCGAAAATGCTCTGTACACTCTTCATCCAGACTGTCCAGAATAGAAGGCGCTCCGCCGAACTTGTCCTGATCAACCTTGCAATCCAGCACGCGCAGCGGGTTGCGTTCCATCCGGCGCTGGCAGTCGCTGCACAGGCTCTCTCTCATCGGTCTCAGGAAATCCAGCAGCTTCTCGCGGTAAGCCGCACGGCTCGGCGCATTGCCGACCGAATTCAGCTCTACCCGCACATCCTTCAGGCCCAGATCAATGTAGAACTGGTACCCCAGCGAGATGACCTCAGCGTCAATCGCCGGGTCTACCGCACCGAAGGCTTCGATGCCGAACTGATGGAACTGGCGGTATCTGCCGGCCTGCGGACGTTCATAACGGAACATCGGTCCGATGTAATACAGCTTGCTGACATCCGGCTCCCCGTATAGCTTGTTCTGGACATACGCGCGTACCACGCCTGCTGTCCCTTCGGGACGAAGCGCCAGATCGCGGTCGCCCTTGTCCTTAAAGGTATACATCTCACCTTCTACAATATCCGTTGTTTCGCCGACTCCGCGCTCGAACAGCCCGGTGTGCTCGAACAGCGGGGTACGAATCTCCCGGTAATTGAAGCGGCGGCACAGCTCTCTTGCCTTGGCCTCCACTACCTGCCATTTCTCTACTGCACCCGGAAGTACATCCTGCGTACCTGTAGGTTTCTCGAATCTTTCTTTAGCCACAGTCTATCCCTCCTGAAAATAACCCCTAAAAAAAAGCAAAAAATCCCTCATCCCTGTTCAATTACAAACAGGGACGAGGGATTATCATAACCAATAATTCACCCGTGGTACCACCCACATTCCGGGCTTAGCAACTTGCTCTGCGTAAGCTCCGCTCTAAGCGGTTAACGCCCGCCTACGCGCAACCGGCTACTGACTGTAGGCAATCCTGCTGCCTGCGTTCGCCGTGCGTTCTCGGGGAGGTCATTCGTCCGTTCATCAACAGAATCCTTACAGCCTTGCGGATCAGCGTGCGGTCCTTCTTACCTGGACGACAGCCATGATCTGCGGGATTCCTCTCTGGGGTTGTGGGTTACGGATTACTTGGTCCCGTCATCAAAACAATATAAACTTACCTATACTGTTAGATTCTACTGAACCACTGCGCTAAAGTCAAGGATTGAATAAAATAAGCTGCCACCAGCGATCCTTCAGTCAAATGGACTGAGATTCCGTTATTGAGGCAGAAAAGCCCTAATCACGTGTTAAAAGGACTCAGATTCCGCTATGTACCTACATATACCTCATTATTCGCTCAAATCAACCTAATAACGGAATGTCAGTCCGCGTCCGCTTCAAAATAACGTTTTTTGGACAAATAGGCGCTTCTCAGTCCGCTTCACTCTGCTGAGACTCACTCATGCGCCAACCCTAAAACAAAAAAGTGACCTGCAGCCGATTGCTGCAGGTCCATCGTCATATATTATAAAAAAGGGGGTCATGCTTCTATTATAAACACGCTATATTAAGGAATCATGAATGTAGTGTTACAGTTGCATTACAGAAAAGAAAGCGTTTCACCAAGCCGTCCAAATCCCCGCTGTTATGCTAATCCATAGGTTACACCATCCCCCCTGCTCCTGTCTACATCTATCCCGCCGTCCTCCCTTTTATGCTGGATATAAAACAGCTCCAGCCTCTCTATAACAGAGGGCTGGAGCTGAAATAAAAACTATATAGATGGAACTTGAACAGGAAAAAGTGGCGGAGGAGAATCTTTTTAATCAAAAATCTCCACATAGGCCTGTTTGCCGCGCAGCACCTCTACAACCTCGTTGTAATGATTCTCGGCAACCTTGAGATCCATGACATAATGCAAGTTCTCCAGGTCAGTGCTTGTCAGTTCATCGCCTCTGTGCACTTCGCCTTCGCTGCGGACTTCATCCGCGCGCACTTCATCGGTACGTTTCAGATTATCGTCCGCCGCAACGGCAGGGACAATAGCCGCTCCGGAACCCATTCCTGTTGCTCCTCCCGCTGCGTACACCCCTCCGGCACCTGTGGAAGCGGTATTCGTGGAACCCAGCGGAATCAGAATATTGCGCCGGTTGTTGACTCCATTATCGAGCGGGTCCGTCAATGCCGATACCTCTACCCCTTCTACACCATAAGGAATTAATGCCGTCTTCGCACCTTCCGCTGCACTTTCTGTACTGAAATAGGCCTGGATTCTTCTAGTCATTGTAAATCCCTCCCATAAAGTTGTATTATGCCAAACGGGTTATGCATGTATTTCATGTATTACAACACCTTAAGCAGCTCACGCACAAAAGCGGGCTCATCCTTGGGTGTGCGTGAAGTAATGTAATTGCCGTCTACGACGACCTCTTCATCCTTGAACTCCGCGCCGGCATTGATCAGATCATCTTTTAGCGGCGGGTAGGAGGTAAGGGTGCGGCCTTGCAGCAGTTCAGCACTGATCAGAATCTGCGGGCCGTGGCAGATAGCGGCAATCGGCTTGCCTGCACGGTCAGCATCCTTCACAAATTGCAGAATATCCTGGTCCAGACGAAGGTTCTCCGGCGATGATCCGCCTGGGATAACTATCGCATCATATTCTTCGGCTGTGACCTCGCTGATCGCTTTATCCGCTGTATAGGATACGCTTCCTTTTTTGCCGAGCAGGGTCTCATTCTTCTTCAGACCGATGATTTCTGCCTGATGTCCTGCCTGTAAAACTTCTTCGTAAGGAACCTTCATTTCAGAATCTTCAAAGTCATTGGCGAGCAGAAAAGCTACTTTACTCATGAGATCCATATCTCCTCTCTTGGCTGCTGTCGTCTCGTCAATCTATTACCCTCATTCCCCCGCTTTATAACGAAGCCTAAGAAGTTCCCTTAAATTCTGCTCCGTACCTATGGCCTCCGCGCCAAGTGGAAACGGCTTTGCCGTCCTTTTAAGGACGGTACCGTTTCAGCGAGAAATAGAAGGATAATGGATAGCGTGAAACATATACATTCTTATATTTTCAAAAAAAACCGCTCCCCGCATACCTTCTCTTCGGTCAGGTACGCGGCAAAAGACCGCGGCCTCTGCGCTGGAGCCCTACCGGCTCCTTCGGGTCTTCGGCTTCCTTGGCTGTCGCTGAAGCTTCAGCCATCGACCCGGCCACATGGGCCTGAATCGTGTTCCACATCCATGCTTTTGGTGCTTGTCTCATTCTGCTTGCTCCCCGCACTTATGAATAATGGTGCATCATTCATAGTCTATCCAGTCAGGGCTGCTGCTATCCGGTTTGGTTAGGTTAACTCGAAGCAAAAAGACCCCACCATGTGGAGTCCCGTGATGTATCTTATCAAGTGGAAACGGCTTTGCCGTCCTTTTAAAGGACGGTACCGTTTCGGCGAGAAATAGAAGGATAAATTATCGTGTGAACCATATAAATTCTTATATTTACAATTAAGGCGGCGTCTGCCGCCTCATTCCTAACCCTTGCTGTCCAGCAGCAGCGTAACCGGTCCCCAGTTGGTAAGGGCGACATCCATCATCGCTCCGAACACGCCGGTCTCTACCTGCAGCCCTCCGGCACGCAGCTCCTGATTGAAGTAGTCGTAGAGGCGCTCTGCCTCAGCCGGAGCCGCTGCCGCCATGAAGTTGGGGCGTCTGCCCTTGCGGCAGTCCCCGTACAGCGTGAACTGGGAGACGGACAGAATGGCCCCGCCGGCCTCCGTCACACTATGGTTCATTTTACCGGCCGCATCCTCAAAAATCCGCAGTCCGGCAATCTTGTCCGCCAAATACTTGGCATCCTTCTCCGTATCCTCATGGGTTACGCCGACCAGCAGCAGCAGGCCCTCTCCAATCGCTCCGGTCACTGCTCTGTCCACCGTAACACTGGAGTTCTTACAGCGCTGCACAACTACTCTCATCTCTTTCTTCAGCTCCTTGCCTTAGCACCTCTATTGCATAATACGGTTAACGGTATAGACATCCTTGACCCGTTTCACTTTGTCGACCACAGACTGCAGGTGATCGGTATTGCGGATCAGAATCGTCATATGAATCATCGCCATCTTGTTCTTGTCGGAGCGCCCGGTGACCGCTGAAATATTGGTCTTGCTCTCCGATACCGCCTGCAGTACTTCATTCAGCAGCCCGTTGCGGTCATGGCCTGTAATCTCAATATCGACGCTGTAGTTGGCCTCCATACTGCCTTCCCACTCCACTTCGATCACGCGGGCCGCTTCCTCCCCGTCCATCTCGTTTGGAATATTCGGACAATCCTCACGGTGTACCGATACGCCCCGGCCACGGGTCACGTATCCGATGATATCGTCGCCGGGCACGGGATTGCAACATCGCGCGAAGCGCACAAGCAGATTATCGATCCCCTTGACACGGACCCCGTTGGTCGGCTGGTTGCGCTTCTCTCCGCTGGATTTGATCGCCTTCATCTCGGAGGTAAGCTCCAGATGGCCTGCGGCCTCCTCCTGGTCCTTACGCAGCTTCTCCGTCAGCTTGGAGGCGATCTGCGCTGCGGTAATCCCGCCGAAGCCGACTGCCGACAGCATATCCTCCACATCATTGAAGGCGAACTTCTTCGCAGCCTCGGACAATTTGTCCTCCGTCAGCCAGTCAGAGACCTCCACGTTCAGGCGCTTCAGCTCGCGTTCGATGGCCTCCCGGCCCTTCTCCACGTTCTCTTCGCGCTTCTCCTTCTTGAACCACTGCTTGATCTTGCTCCGCGCATGCGAGGACTGGGCAATCTTCAGCCAATCGCGGCTCGGACCATATGAATTCTTCGAGGTCAGAATCTCCACGATATCCCCGGTCTTCAGCTTATGGTCAAGCGGTACGATACGCCCATTCACCTTGGAGCCGATCGTCCGGTTCCCGACCTCGGTATGGATGCGGAACGCGAAATCCAGCGGCACCGAGCCTGCAGGCAGCTCTACTACCTCACCCTTAGGCGTAAATACGAAGACCAGATCGGAGAAGAAGTCCATTTTGAGCGATTCCACGAACTCTTCGGCATCCTTGGCTTCGTGCTGCAGCTCCAGAATCTCACGGAAGAACGGCATCCGGTTCTCAGGATTGACGTTGTTGCTGCTGCCTTCCTTATACGCCCAGTGGGCGGCGATCCCGAATTCAGCCGTACGGTGCATCTCCCAAGTGCGGATCTGTACCTCCGTTGGCTCTCCTCCCGGACCTACTACGGTTGTATGCAAAGACTGATACATATTTGCCTTGGGCATAGCAATATAGTCCTTGAAACGGCCAGGCATCGGCTTCCAAAGCGTATGAATAATACCCAAAGTGGCATAACAATCCTTAATATTGTCGACGATAATGCGGATAGCCAGCAGATCATAGATCTCGTTGAACTGCTTGTTCTTCGTGTTCATCTTGTTATAGACACTGTAGATATGCTTCGGGCGTCCCGAGAGATCGCCTTCGATGCCCATTTCATCCAGCTTGGCGCGGATGCGGCCGATGACACTGTCAATGAACTGCTCGCGTTCTGCCCGTTTCTTGTGTACAAGGTTGGCAATCCGGTAGTACTGCTGCGGATTCAGGTAACGGAGCGCAATATCCTCCATCTCCCACTTGATCGCAGAGATCCCCAGCCGGTCCGCAATGGGACAAAAGATCTCCAGCGTCTCATAAGAAATCCGGCGCTGACTCTCTTCGGACTGGTATTTGAGCGTACGCATATTATGCAGACGGTCCGCCAGCTTAATCACGATTACCCGGATATCCTGAGCCATAGCGATGAACATCTTGCGGTAGTTCTCGTTCTGCTGCTCTTCCTTGGAGCGGAAGCGGATACGTTCCAGCTTGGTCAGGCCGTCCACCAGCATTGCGCAGGTATCGCCAAATTTCGTGCGGATCTGCTCCAGGGACACTGTCGTATCTTCCACAACATCATGCAGCAGCGCAGCAATAATGGATATGACATCCATTTGCATATTGACGACAATATCTGCGACCGCCAGCGGATGCAGAATGTATGGCTCCCCCGACTTCCGGACCTGCCCGTGATGAGCCTGATCAGCGAATTCATAAGCTTCACGGATGCGGAGAAGATCTTTTTCTTTTATATAGGCGCCAGCCTTTTCGGTTAATTGCTCTATGCCCATTCTCGTCGTATCCGTTTCCCTTCTATAATAAAATGAACCTGCAAGCATGCAGAATTTGCAGGTTCCATACGTTCCCGGCTGCATTGCGCTCAGGTTAAAGTTGTCTATAATTATGACGCTTACGAGGGATTCCGTCAACACTTGCCATAGCGTGGTATTCCTGTAAGGGAAAGGGGCAAGAAAAGACAATTTTGTGGCACGGGTAAAAATGTTGTTGTAAAAACCCGCCGTTCTATTTAATCTAGTAAAGGCGGTTTTTAAAAGATAAGAATGTATATGCTTCGCGCTATAAGTATCCTTATCTTTCTCGCTGAAACGGTACCGTCTCTTAAAAGGACGGCAAAGCCGTTTCCACTTGTAAAAAAAGAATTGTCAAATCAAATTAGATCAGAAAGAGAAGTGAACTCCATTGCAACGCGAAATTCAAATTAACGAAAGACTCCCTTGGGGCCCGGGCTTCCTCCTGAGTCTTCAGCATCTGTTCGCCATGTTCGGCAGCACCGTGCTTGTTCCCAACCTGTTCGGGGTAGATCCCGGCATGATCCTGCTGATGAACGGTATCGGCACCTTGCTCTACATTCTGATCTGCCGCGGCAAAATCCCCGCCTATTTGGGTTCAAGCTTTGCCTTCATCTCTCCGGTGCTGCTTGTGCTGAAAGAGCATGCCGGCGATCATGAGCGCGGATATTCGCTTGCACTGGGTGCTTTTATCGTGACTGGTGTTATATTCATTCTTGTGGCCTTAATTGTACGTTATGCCGGTACCGGCTGGATTGATATTGTATTCCCTCCTGCAGTCATGGGAGCGATAGTTGCCACAATCGGACTGGAGCTTGTGCCTGTAGCCGCACGGATGGCCGGACTGATTGCTCCTGATGGTGTGGCCACCGCCGACTGGACGCCTGACGGCAAAGCGATCACCCTGTCGCTCGTCACGCTCGGCGTTACCGTGCTCGGCTCCGTGCTGTTCCGCGGCTTCCCCAAAATCATTCATATCCTCATCGGTATTGTTACCGGTTATGTACTCGCTTATATTTTGGGTGAGGTAAATACTGGTGCTATCTCTCAAGCCAGCTTCCTCTCGCATCCCACGATCATTACCCCATCCTTCAATTGGCAGGTCATTCTGACTATTATTCCTGTATCGCTTGTGGTCATTGTAGAGCATATCGGCCATTTGCTGGTCACCAGCAATATCGTTGGCAAGGACCTGACCAAGGACCCAGGACTGGACCGCTCACTGATGGGTAACGGGATTTCAACAGTACTCTCCGGGTTCCTGGGGTCTACGCCTAATACAACCTATGGTGAGAATATCGGAGTAATGGCTCTGACCAAGGTGTACTCGGTATATGTTATCGCAGGGGCTGCTGTAATCGCCATTGTATTGTCGTTCTCCGGAACGTTCTCCTCGGTCATTGCCAACATTCCGCTGCCGGTTATGGGCGGTGTATCCCTTCTGCTGTTCGGGGTTATTGCGGCCTCAGGCCTGCGTATCTTCGTGGAGCAGAAAGTCGATTTCTCCAAAGCCACCAACATGATTTTGGCTACGCTCGTCCTGGTTGTCGGCATCAGCGGCATCTCGCTGAAGCTCGGCGGTGTAGAGTTGAAAGGGATGGCACTGGCGACTATCGTCGGTATGATCCTCGCCCTGCTCTTCAAGCTGATCGAGGTACTAGGCCTGTCCAATGAACAGGAAGCTGAGAAGTCCGCTCACTAAAAATAAACATCAATATTGATATTGGCCGTAACTATCATCTTTATTGTTTAACCATATAAAAAAGCGGACTGCTGTCTTCATTCGACAGCAGTCCGCTTTTTATTTCCCGGGAAAAGTTGCCGGGCACGGGGACTAATCCTCGTAAGTCAACAAGGTAACCACTTCAATATCCGACAGCTTGTCCCGTCCGGACAGAGCTGTCAATTCGATCAGGAATGCAGCGCCGACCACCTGGCCGCCAAGCTGCTCTACCAGGTTAACAGAAGTAGCAATCGTCCCGCCTGTAGCCAGCAGATCATCCGCAATCAGCACCTTCTGGCCTGGCTTGATCGCATCGGTATGCACAGCGAGGGTATCCTTACCGTATTCCAGATCATAGCCTACTTCGATGGTCTCATACGGAAGCTTGCCGCTTTTACGGATTGGCACGAAGCCTACTCCCAGCGCGTAAGCCAGCGGCGCACCCACTACAAAACCGCGCGCCTCCGGTCCGGCAATGACATCGATCTCCAGGTGGGCCACCAGAGCCTTAAGCTCATCGATGGCTGCACGGTACGCAGCGCCGTCCTTAAGCAGTGTAGTAATATCTTTGAAGCTGATTCCAGCCTGGGGAAAATCCGGAATTACGCGAATATTGTTTTTGAAATCCAACATCATCATCTCCTAAAAGTAAGCGGGGATCACCCCGCTGAAGTTACTCGAACCCAATGGCCCGTGACAGCATGTGTAGCTGTTATGAGACCCCTAAACGCCGTGACAGCATGAATTCCTGCAGTTCAATGCGGCTGCCTTCCATGAAATACTGTTCCATCTCCGCCGTCTTGCCCAGTCTGACGAAATGCTCTGATGTGCTCAGACTCTTGGCGGCAGGCTGCGGGACAAAGGTAATCTTGCCGCCGCTGCGCTCAATGAAGTCAAGCTCATCGAACACATCCAGCATTCTGCTCACCATACGCACACCAAGCGCCGACTGGCGGCTGAGCCGCAGCAGCACTTCTTGCTCAGGAGTTGGAGATGCAGCGATTGCGGCAATCCATTTATATAACGATTTGAAATGATCACGGGTAGGAACCTGCAGCCGGTCACGCCCGTCACGGATCGAATGCAGCAGGGCAATGTTCTCCGCCTGGGGAAAAGCAGTGAACAGCGCTTCCAGCTGTTCCGGGGACTCGGGCATATCCAGCACACAGAGCAGCGACAGTCCCTCTTCGGCACGTGCACCCTCCGGCTGATGTATAGCCGAGATCCCGGCAGACTCATCGTATACCCAGAGGGACATGCCCTTCAGATCACGCAGCGGCGTTGTCCGGCTGTTCTGGAAGACCGCAGCACTCTGGCCCGGATTGCTGCCGCTATAGGTGCGGAGCAGCTCCTGAATATGCGCCGCCTGCTTAACAGCATCAGCTGCGCCGCGCAGATCGAACAACTGCGCCTTCGGCACCGCCAGATCCTGCAGCATCAGCTGAGGCTTGCGCGAGCCGTTCCATTCATTGACGGACAGCTCTGCCAGTACATCCACGACTGTGCCGTCCGGAAGCAGCTCAGCCAGGGGACCCTTGCCGAAGGCTACAGCTTCAATCGTCAGCTTGTCCTGCTGGAGCACAAGCTTCAGGTGCTTGCCCTCCTGGCCCATCTTCCGGGTCTCCTTCACAACCGCTCCGCGCAGAATGAATCTCGGCAGCGGATTGGCCATGCCAAACGGCGCAAGCCGCTCCAGCTCAAGCGCAGCCTGGAGGGTCAGATCTGCAATGGATACCTCCCCGTCCGCAGCCGTAACAGCTACGAAGTCCTCCGGTGTCAGAATAGACGCAGCATAGCTATTCAGCGCCGCATCGAAGGCTTCCAGCTTGTCTGACGGCAGACTCATCCCGGCAGCGGCCGGATGTCCTCCGAAGTGGTCCATCAATTCGGCGCATGAGGATAAGGCTGCATAGATATCCAGGCCCGGGATAGAGCGGGCAGAGCCCTTGCACATCCCGGTCTCCGGATGAATGTCCAGAATAATAACCGGACGGTAATACCGCTCAAGCAGCTTGGAAGCCACAATGCCGACTACGCCGACATTCCAGCCCTGGTCCGCCAGCACTATAATATCCGGCAGTCCGCTCCTGCTGATTCTCTCCTCCAGCTTGGCTGTGGCTTCGGTGACAATTCGCTCCACAACCAGCTGCCGTTCCTTATTCAGCAGATCCAGCTCTCCGGCAAATTGTTCAGCTTCTGCCGAATCTTCAGTGGTCAGCAGTGTAACCGCCCGGCCAGCATGGTCCAGTCTTCCGCTGGCATTAATACGCGGAGCCATCCCGAAGGCGATATTCACCGCACTGACGGTGTTCATCGCAATACCGCCCACCGAGAGCAGCGCCCGGATTCCCGGGAAGGACGAATTCCGCATGCTGCTGAGGCCTCTGCGCACCAGACTGCGGTTCTCGCCCAGCAGCGGCATCAGGTCAGCTACGGTACCGATGGCGGCGATCTCACACCATTCCTCCGGCACTTCGCTGCCCAGGAGCGCCTCAGCCAGCTTGTAAGCCACCCCCACTCCAGCCAGGCCCTTGAACGGATACGGGCAGTCCGGCAGCTTCGGGTTAATCAGGGCATATGCCTCAGGCAGCAGCTCTGGCGGCTCATGATGGTCCGTGACAATAACGTCAATGCCCAGCTCCGAGGCATAGGCAATCTGATGATAGGCACTGATACCAGTATCAACCGTAATGACGAGAGATACACCCTGCTGGACCGCCCAGTCCAACGCATGATTATGCAGTCCATAGCCTTCATTGGACCGATGGGGAATATAAATGTCAAAGGAGGCGCCGAGATGACGCAACAGGTAGATCATCAGTGCTGTGCTGGATACCCCATCTGCGTCATAATCACCGTACACCAGAATATGTTCTTCCTCTTGCAGTGCCTTCTGTATCCGCGGCACCGCTTCAGCCATTCCTTTGAGCAGGAATGGATCATGTCTATCTTCCGCTCCACCATCCATGAATACGCGCGCCTTGTCAGCGGTATCCATACCTCTTTGCACCAGCAGTGAAGAAAGGAGCGGAGAAATAGAAAGGCTCCGGGCCAGTTCCTGAATACGCTCGGAATCGGCTGCCGGAGATTGCCAGCTTGTTTTTGAATGAAGCAATACAGCTCACCTTTCTCTCACCTTGCAGACTACTGAAGCAGCGTGGGAATATCGTTGTCCACGAGCTCGTGATTGCTTTTATAAGGATAACCCGGATCATACGGCACAACATCCATATGAACCTCACCAACATGAACGAACCGGTGCTGAAGCAGCTTCCTTGCACATTCCGAAATATCCTGTGCCTCCATCACGCTGATCCGCGGATTCACACTAATCTTTACATGCAGATTCACATAGTCGCCTTCCTCCAGCGCCCGGAGCTGCTCCACCCGGATGACTCCGTGTACCCTCTGAACCGTCTCAATGAAGCTGGCTGCTTCCTCGGAAGGAAGCTCCTGAATCTTCTTGCTGTATACAGAGGAAGCAATTAATGAATAGCCTTTGCGGAGAATCAGGCATCCGGTCAGCAGAGCTGCAATGGGGTCCATGTAGAGCAGAGGATGCCAGTTCAAGTATCCTCCAGTTATGGCCAGGGCAATTCCGATAAATACAGTTATAGACGTATACAGGCTGAACCGGTGGCTATCGGCATAAGCTGCATGACTGCCGTCACCCTTTTTTTTGAAATAACGGTACTGGTATTGAAATACAGCCTCTTTGAACACAATGCACAGCAGGACAGCAACAAGCGCTGACTCCTCCGGTGCCGACAGATGTCCCCTTGTCAAATCACGGATCGCCGAGAAAGCAACCTGCAGCCCGCCCATAATAATCAGCACAGAGAACAGAATAGCCGCCATTGGCTCCTTGCTTCCTTGTACAGTGCGGCCACGTTCGGCTGCGCCTGCAGCCTTGTGACCCTGCTTCAGGTTCCAGGGAATCACCCCCGCCAGTCTGGCAGCGGCATCTGCTCCCGAATAAATTGCATCCCCCAACAATGCCTTGCTGCCTGACAGATAACCGATACTCCCCTTGGCTACAGCAAGTAGAACATCACTAAGGATTCCGGTCCAGGCAACAGTTTGTTTCCGGGGTAATGGTTTGTCATTCATAACGAGGCCCTCCTTACCACTAGCAGGTAAACTCATGATGATGAAATCAAGCAAGACGCCCTAACCCGAAGATTCCGAAAAGCCGCGTCGCTACAGACGCGGCTTACAGAACAACCGGGTACTAGGCTTTGGCCGGGGTCTTCGCCGCAGGCTTCTGGTTCTTTTTCAGGAGCAGCCAGAGCGGACTTGCGATGAAGATCGATGAATATGCTCCGAAGAGCAGACCGATAACCATAGCCAGTGAGAACATACGGATTGACTCCCCGCCCATAATCAGCAGGAAGAATGCAGCAATAAATACGGTGAAGGCTGTATAAAGAGAACGCATAAGTGTCTGCATTACACTTTTGTTAACCAGGTGCTTCAGGTCCTCATACGACTTCTGTTTACCGAAGCGCAGATTCTCGCGTATCCGGTCAAAGATAACGATCGTATCGTTAATCGAGTAACCGATAATGGTCAGCACCGCGACAATGAAGGTAATGTCAACCTCCAGACGGAAGATCGAGAAGACCGCCACTACCATGAATGCGTCATGAAGCAGCGCCACAATGGAAGCCAGCGCAAAACGCCATTCAAAACGGATACTTACATAGATGATAATCCCGATACTGGAGAGCAGTACGGAATAGATCGCATTGCGGGCCAGTTCCTTAGCCATCTCGGTATCTACGGTATTGATTTCAAAAGACGCCTTGTCATCAATCTTGTTGATTGACTTCTTAAGGGTCTCACTTTGTGCATCACTCAGCTCTTGATCATAACGGATGTTGACCCGCTTGTCGCCGATGGTAATGGTAGGTTCATGCTCGATACCCGCACCCTTTAGAGCCGGCTGCAGCTCAGCCAGCGTGACACCCTTGGAGAGCGCTACGTCCACATTGGACCCGGCCTTGAAGTCAACGCTGTAGTTCAGGCCGAAGGTTGCCAGAAAGACCAGACCTGCTACAGTAAGGGCAATCGAAAAGATATAGAAGAATTTACTTAAATGTACGAAATCAAGCTCTTTCTTAAAGCGCACTGATGTCACTCTCCTTTACCCCAAATTGCTTCGGCTTGTTGAGTGCGCCGGCTTTAACCAGCACTGTCAGCAGCCAGTGGGCAAAATAAAGGTTTGTTACGATACTAAGTACAATTTCCACGATCAGAATCAGCGCGAAGCCTTTGACCGCACCAGTACCGAAGGCGAACATGACAGCCGCTACGATAATAGTGGTTACATTCGCATCCATAACTGTACGGAAGGAGGTCTTGTTCCCTGCTTTGACGGAAGACATAATGCCCTTCCCGCTGCGCATCTCTTCCCTGATCCGTTCATTGGTAATGATATTGGCATCGACGGCCATCCCTATACCGAGAATGAACGCGGCGATCCCGGGAAGCGTCAGCGTAAAGTCCGCCAGGACAAATACCAGAATCAGCAGCCAGGTGTGCAGGATCAGCGCGAAGCTGGCCAGTACGCCCGGAAGACGATACATAAGCAGCATGAAGATCAAAATAATCACAGAACCGACAATACCGGCTCTGACGGTCTCATCCAAGGATTGCTTACCCAGTGTAGCCCCTACGCTCTGGGAATATTTCTCTGTCAGCTTCAGCGGCAAAGCGCCGAGGTTGATCGTATCGGCAATCTCGCGGGCTTCATCCAGTGTATATCCCCCGGAAATCGAAGCCTTACCATCGGTCAGGACTTGTCTTACTGTTGGGGGGGCCGATAACAAGTTTTCATCAAGATAAATAGCAAGCTCTTTACCCACCAGCCGCTCGGTAATCTCTGCGAATTTCTTCTTGTCTTTGATGGAGATGCTGATTTCGGGACGGTTCAATTGATCGCGTTGAACCTCTGCCGCACCTTCCACGAAGTCACTGCCTACAAGCTCAATCTTACTGAATACCCCGGGAGCATCCCCTTCCTTGGCACTGCGGAAGGTGAGAACTGCGGGTTCTTTCATTTTCTTGCGAACCTCTGCTTCGTCAGTAACACCCGCGATCTTCAGACGGATGCGGTCCGTACCTTCGGTGGTCACCTCAGGCTCGCTGGTTCCGAGTGCATTCGCCCGCTTCTCCAGGCTCTCTGCAGTTTTCTGCAGCGAAGCGCGGGTCAGGGTTCCTCCCGTATCCATTGGCTCGGCGTGGTACAGAATTTCGAATCCGCCTTTGAGGTCAAGACCCAGACGGACTCTGTCCAGCAGCCCGGGAGTAGTAAATACCATGACGCCGGTTAGAACGACCACGGTAATGATAAAGCTCAACATTCTCTTCATGCTCTAGCTAGTTCCCCTTTCATTACATCAATATTCCTATTATAGCTACGTGCGAAATGACCGTCAATTCAGAAGGAATGACGGTGTCTTGATTCACACAAAGAAACGGCCGGTACTGCTGCAAAGCGAGGATACCTCCGTTTGATAGGACATGTCTGAACACTCTTTACTTACTTTACTGCTTCCCGTACCCGTTTGCAAAAGAAAATCGTTCCTTTTGACAAATCCCCCCGTTAATTCAATCCCCGGTAGGCCGCCAAGGTCAGATAAGTCATATAACTGCCAGACTTGAGCGAATAAATGTCATTGACCAGCCTGTGCAGGGGAGGTCTTCCCTCCTTGGCATAATTGCGGCTGATGCAATCCCAAATGTCCTTACCGGTCACATATTCATAGCCGAGGAGCCGGAATTCCTCCGCTTTGCTGATGCACATGGCTTCGATATCTTCACTAAGCTCGTCATATCTCCATTGTTCCGATTCCACGTGCAGGCACCTCCAAAGATTCCTCAATTACGTATGCTCAGTGGTACGTATTCGACCCTGCGCTCTTACTTTCCTGCTTCCGGCCAAAAAACTTGTCTATAGAATGCTTGTCATGTAGCGCACCAGTACTGGCATATCCTTATACAAGCCTGGCTTGATTATGGCGGTAATTCACCTGTAGTTTCATCTCATATGTAGGAAGAAGGAGTGTCCTGTGAGGAAACAGACCTTTATACAAGGAACGATCATCCTGCTGCTCGCCGGTATCATTAACCGGATGCTTGGCTTCATTCCCCGGATTGCCCTGCCCCGGATCATCGGCGCTGAGGGGGTGGGTCTGTATCAGCTCGGATACCCGTTTTTCATTGTGCTCATTACGGTAATTACGGGGGGAATCCCGTTGGCGATTGCCAAGCTGGTTGCGGAAGCCGAAGGGGAGAACCGCCCGGAGCAATCGCGCAAAATCCTGCAAACCGGTCTTGCCCTCAGCCTGTCGCTGGGCATTGTGTTCACCTTCGTCGCCCTGTTCAGCGCCTCCTGGGTATCCAGCGTTCTTCTGACGGACCAGCGTGTCTATTATACCTTCGTCAGCATGACCCCCATGATCGCCATCGTCGCCGTTTCATCCATCTACCGGGGATACTTTCAAGGCAGGCAGAACATGATTCCCTCGGCCTTCTCCTCCGTGCTGGAATCGGTCATCCGCATCTTCTTCATGCTGTGGTTCTCCTGGATGCTGCTGCCGAGGGGCATCGCCTTTGCGGCTGCGGGTGCGATGCTTGGCGTGACTGTGGGCGAGATCGCCGGAATGCTGGCCCTGCTGGGGCAATATTATTTTAACGACAAAAAAGACAGGTCTGAACCCCCGCCTTCCGTGGATGTGACTGTTCAGGATGTACAGGGCAGTGCCGGACGCGAGCCCGGGCAGACAACAACGCCTGTCTTTAAACGTCTAATCGGCATTTCAGTACCGGTAACCGCCGGACGACTGATCGGCTCATTCTCGTACCTTCTGGAATCCATTATTACCGTGCGCAGCCTAGCGCTTGCCGGAATCACGGCCGCCGCCGCAACTGCACAATATGGTTCCTTGCAGGGAATGGTGATTCCGCTGCTGCTGCTGCCGGGTGTGCTTAGTTCCTCGCTGGCCGTCTCCCTCGTCCCTTCCTTATCGGAGGCCGCCGCCCGCAACGATCTGCCCACGATTCATAAAAGAATGCACCAGGCCCTGCGGCTCGCCATGGTGACCGGTGCCCCGTTTGCTGCCGTTATGTATATTCTTGCCGTACCACTCTGTACGCTAATGTACGGCAATGCGGCGGATACGGCCCCTATGCTTAGAATGATGGCCCCGTTCGCAGTATTTCTCTACGTGCAGGCCCCGCTGCAAGCGGCCCTTCAGGCCATGGACCGGCCGGGCAAGGCACTGATTAATACACTGATAGGAGCCATTGTCAAAATCCTCCTGATTCTCCTGCTGGCCTCCCGGCCTGAATACGGTATTCTGGGTGCCATCATCGCCATTATGGTTAACAGCCTGCTTGTCACGCTTCTGCACGGCTATAGTGTGGTCAAGCTGACCGCCATGTCCTTGCGCTGGTCGGACCCGCTCAAAATCCTGGCCGCTACGGTCATCATGGCCGCCGGGATGTCGTATGTTTATACGTCTGTTCCAATCTCACAGTCGCAGTGGATACAATTCCTGGCCGCTGGTACTTGTGGCATGGCCATCTATCTGAGCATCTGCCTGTTATCCGGCCTGATCTCCAGACGCGACCTGGAGCGTGTCCCCTTTTTCAGACGCTGGCGCAGTTAGGTCTGTTTCCCCTTATCGGGATTAATCGGGGCAATATAGAGCTCCCCTTTATGATCCACCGAGCACAGGAACACATCCCGGAAATCAGAGACACCCTTCTGCCGGATCTGGGTTCTAAGCCAGAACCGGTTCTTGCCGATCATCTCCAGATTGCCGTCCTGCACCTTCCCGTCCATAATCAGCGGAATCGGCAGTCCTTCATAACGGATCTTATGCTTCGGCAGCTTGACGGAAGCAGAGTCACCGCCGGATGATTCAGCATCGCCGGAGTCCTTCTGGCTAGCGCCGTTATTCTCCTTCCGCTCTGCGCCGGAACTGCTGTTGCCGGACTGATTAGATGAAGTGACGTTGGCATTCTTCTCAATCACCGTTAACTGCCCGCTTGTCTCTAGGATAGCGAACTCCACATCAGCCGGACTGACAATATTCTGCCCGCGGAGCTGCAACAGCAGATCATCAATATTATACCGCTGCCTGCGCATTTCGCCCCGGTGAATCTTCCCGTCTGAGATCAGAATACTGGGTCTGCCGTCCACCAGCAGTCGCAGCTTCCGGCTCTTCAGGCTGAGCTGTGCGACGATCACCTGAATCAGCACCAGGGTCGCCATAGGAACCACACCGTCATAGATGGGGCGCTCGATATCTTCAATTACAAAAACTGCAATCTCAGCGATCATAATGGAAATGGTCAGATCAAATACAGACAGCTTGCCGATTTCCCGTTTACCCATGATCCGCATACTCAGGAAAATGAAGATATACATCAGCACGGTCAGAAAGATGTGGGTCGTAATATGCTGGAACATATTCTCTTCGCTCCCCTTCCGCTTTCCCCCCATAAGGGCGGATTAATGTAACCCTATTCTGACCTGACCACCAAGGGAACATTCGGAAAGCTGCTGCTTAATTACTGGTAAAAGTCATTCCGCCTATTCTTGTACTATTGGGGCAAGCCTCCCCATACAATATTTAGTATCCGGTTAACAAACTTTTAGGGGGTTTTACCATGTCTCTGATCAGGCGTCTATTCTCATGGAAAATATCTAGTCCGGTATTATCGGGTTTAATCCGCTCGTTCCTGTGGATGATGCTGGGTGCGTTCATCCTCTCCCTTCTGCTCTGGGGCAGCGGACTGCAGGAACAGGATCTCACCATGTACACCTACATTGTCCACGGCGTGGCTGCCGCATTCGGAGGCTTGACCGCAGGCAGCAGAGCCATCCGCAAAGGCTGGTACCAGGGCGCACTCACAGGCATGTTATACGGACTGGCTGTACTGTTGATCGGATTCCTGGCGCTTGACAGTTCTCCGGGAGGAATGGACTTTCTGTGGGTTCTGGCAGCCGCAGGCATTAGCGCACTTGGAGGAATGTTTGGAGTTAATTTACAGAAATCCTAATTAATATAATTTTCCGAAAATTGAAACCTTCCCTTGAAAATATGGTACACTACCTATGTCTGACTTCATATGAGCGATTATCAAGGAGGCTTCGAATGCTTTGCTGTACCAGTCCATGAATCTTGTAGTTGTATATACCGTTGCCATTGTTGTGATTTTAATCTGGATCGGCGCACGGCGCAATCCGCTGATGGCCTTAGTTGAAATCGGGAGAGAGCTCCTGAGGTCCTATAAATTCACACTCATTATTATAGGAATGTTCAGCATTCTTGCCCTGAATAAATATGAGCTGCAGATCGAAGAAAAGATGCGGCTGACCGCAGATTACACAGGTTTTATATTCGGCCTGGAGGGGCATTTCGTCCGGATGGTTCAAGAGCTGTTCTACGCTCCCTGGCTGACACCGGTAATTGTCTTCTTCTATATCTTCATGCTGCAAGCCGTGCTGGCGGCCTCGCTCGGGGTCTATCTGCTGGATAAAAATCGTGTGATCCTCTATGCGACCTGCTACACCATTATTTTAACCTATGCCATCGCTATTCCGTTCTATCTGTACTTTCCGGTCAATGAGGTGTGGTCCTATGCGCCCGCCGGGGTACGATTCATCATGCTCGAAGTTTTCCCCAAGTTTGAACAGGAATACCGGCCGCTATCCGGCCTCAATAACTGCTTCCCGAGCCTTCATACTGCTATCTCCGTATCTATGGCCTTGCTGGCTTACCGTTCCGGCAACCGCCGCTGGATGGTGATCAGTACAATCTCAGCCGTTATTATCGTTTTTGGAATCTTCTATCTCGGCATTCACTGGCTGACCGACATGATTGGCGGCACCTTGCTGGCTGTGCTGTCCACGGCTATCGCCGTACCGCTTGCCAAGCTTACCCTGCGCAGCGGGGAACAGGGCTTGAGAGTGCGGGGCCGGGTCACCAATACACGTTAAGGCCCTCACTTCCGCATATGGCGTATAAAAAAATCGGCGTCTTCTCCTAAGAGAAACGCCGATTTTTATGTAATTTGGTAGAGACCCTTACATCTTGTCTTCTACTTCCACAACCGCGTGACTGATCGAGCCCCGGTCAAAGGTCAATCGGGTCACATCATTAACCCGCAGAATAACGATGTCATCCGAAATCTCCATGATTGTTCCGTGCAGACCGCCGATGGTAACTACCTTATCGCCCTTCTTCAGCGCTTTGAGCATTCCGTTACGTGCCTTGGTCTTCTTCTGCTGCGGACGAATCAGCAGGAAGTAGAACACGACAAACATCAGTACAAAAGGACCCACAAGACCCAGTATGCTGCCTCCGCCGCCTGTACCTGCTGCCATATAAAACTGTGACATATCATTTCCCCCCTTTCAAGAATAAACATGAACACTCCGTACGCTCTAGAAGCCTTTTAGATTATCATATAATCCGTATTGTGCAAAAAACTCATCGCGAAAATCAAGCAGCCGATCTTCCATGATGGCTTCACGCACTTTACGCATCAATTCCAGCAGGAAGTGTAAGTTATGGTACGTTGTCAGCCGCAAGCCGAAGGTTTCATCGGCCTTAATCAGATGACGCAGATAAGCGCGGGAATAGTTCCGGCAGGTGTAACAGGTACACTCCGGATCCAGCGGCCCGAAATCACGGGCATACTGCGCGTTGCGCACGACGAGTCTCCCCTGACTGGTCATTGTTGTTCCATTACGGGCAATGCGGGTAGGCAGAACACAGTCGAACATGTCTATTCCGCGGATTGACCCTTCCAGCAGCGCATCCGGTGAACCTACGCCCATCAAATAGCGCGGTTTCCCTTGCGGCAGCAGCGGAACCGTGTAATCCAGCACTTCGTACATAAGCTGCTTGGACTCTCCGACGCTGAGTCCCCCAATAGCATACCCCGGGAAATCCATGGAAGTCAAATCAGCCGCGCTCTGGCGGCGGAGATCCTCATGCATGCCTCCCTGTACGATGGCGAACAGTCCCTGGTCATTCGGACGGGCATGGCTTTTGAGGCAACGCTCAGCCCAGCGTGTGGTGCGTTCGAGCGATTTCTTCACATACTCATATTCTGCCGGATAAGGCGGGCATTCATCGAAGGCCATCATAATATCGGAACCGAGCGCATTCTGGACCTCCATAGCGACTTCGGGAGACAGAAACTTCTTGTCCCCGTTCAGATGGGAGCGGAAATGAACCCCTTCTTCGGTGATCTTACGCATGTCACTCAGAGAGAATACCTGGAAGCCGCCGCTGTCGGTCAAGATCGGGCGGTCCCAGTTCATGAACTTATGTAGGCCGCCCGCTTCGCCGATGATCTCATGACCCGGACGAAGGAACAGATGGTACGTATTGCTCAGAATAATCTGTGCTTCCATCTGCTTAAGCTCTTCAGGACTCATCGTCTTGACAGTAGCCTGGGTGCCCACCGGCATGAAGGTTGGTGTGTCAATAATTCCGTGCGGGGTGTGGACTCTTCCGAGACGGGCCCCGGATTGCTTACAGGTCTTAATGTGTTCGTAAGTGATTGCTGCCATTGGTTTAACCCTTCCTCTTGCTTAATAAATGAACATTGCATCGCCGAAGCTAAAGAACCGGTACTGCTGCTTAATCGCTTCTTCATACGCGGCGAGAATCAGCTCCCGGCCAGCCAAAGCGCTTACCAGCATGACCAAGGTTGACTTGGGCAGATGGAAATTGGTAATCAGTGCATTAACGACAGTGAATTCATAACCCGGATAAATAAAAATATCCGTCCAGCCGCTGCATGCCTCTATCGGCCCGCCCTGGCATTGTCTGCCTACGGTCTCCAGGGTCCGGCAGGAGGTTGTGCCTACAGCTATTATTCTTCCGCCTCTTGCTCTGGCTTCATTGATCACATCCGCTGCTGCCCGCGACAGCTCGAAATACTCGGCATGCATGACATGCTCTTCTACTGTCTCGACAGACATCGGACGGAAGGTCCCGAGACCGACATGAAGTGTGACATAGACGATATTCACACCGATGGCTGCAATCTGCTCCAGCAGCTCTGTGGTGAAATGCAGTCCGGCTGTCGGCGCTGCCGCCGAGCCTTCGTGCTTGGCATAGACCGTCTGATACCGCTCACGGTCATCCAGGGTTTCCTTAATATAAGGAGGGAGCGGCATGGATCCGAGCCTGTCCAGAATCTCCTGGAAAATCCCCTGATAGATGAAGCGGAGTGTCCGCCCGCCCATATCTGCCTCTTCCTCAATCACGGCACGAAGCTCTTCGCTGAAGACAATGACCGCTCCGGTCTTCAGCTTCTTGCCCGGCTTCACCAGCGCCTCCCAGCGGTCCCCGTCCAGATTCTTAAGCAGCAGGACCTCGGCCTTGGCTCCGGTATCTTCCTTGACTCCGAACAGTCTGGCGGGAATAACCCGTGTATCATTAAGGACAAGCGTATCGCCCGGACGGAACTGCCCCAGTATATCCGTGAAATGACCGTGGTCCAGCTGCCCGCTCTCCTTGTCTACCATAAGCAGTCTGGATGAACTGCGGTCGGCAAGCGGAGTCTGGGCAATCAGCTCCTCCGGCAAATGGAAATCATAAAGTTCAACATTCATAATAGGATCTTCATTCCTTAATTCTTAATTATAGTAACGTTATTAAAATAGTGTTGCAATATTTGCTTATAATCATACCCTTTGTCAGCCATTCCCTTCACGCCCCATTGGGACATGCCGAGTCCGTGTCCGTAACCCCAGCCGATGAAATAGAAGCCCGGACTGCCGGTCACGACTCTTGAGGTCTGATCCGCACCCATCACAACTGTTCCGTTGCCGCTGGACGTCACTTGGCCCGAGGCAGACAGCACTCCGGCCGGGCTTGCGCTGCCGATAGCAGCTGTAGAGCCGTCAGCGCCTAATACAGTATAACTGCCGGCAGGTACAATATCAAACAAGGTACTGGGCAATCCGCCGAAGGAGGAACGGAACAGATCAGGGTACTTCACCTGCAGGATCTGGCCGTTCGCCTTGACCTCCACCGCTCTTCCCGATGGCCCGCGCCGGGTAACCTCCAGAGTGGTTATAGAAGAGGGCAGAGAGCCGCTGGTCTTGCCGGCCAGGCTCTTCAGCAGCTCGGCTGAAGAATACGGGCCCTTGATCCAGCTGTAGCTGCCGGATTCATAGACCTGATTCAGCACTACGGCGTTCTGGCCGGGATTCAGCTTACCTGCCGGAGCAGCACTGCTGTCTACAACAGGCAGCGGCCGGATATTCACATCCTTGGCTGTGGCTGTGGCAATGGAGAGCCCTGCGGCTGTCTTATCGCCTGTTAATTTGATGTTATCTTCCCGGGCATAGCCGGAGACGCCGCTGTCCAGCAGTACATAGTACCACTTCTTGGCCGAACCCACTGCAGCCACATCCTCTGCGCTGGCCACACTGGCATAGTTGCCGCCACTGTTCCATACTTCCGACGGGTCAGCCGTAACACCGCCGCTGTTCGAGGAGAATACCGCCTCTACAACCTTGCCGCCGCTCTGCAGCACTTCACCTGCCGTTGCATCGACCGCCTTGATGATTGTGGGTGCTTCTGCACCGATTCCGTTATAGACCTGACTGAGCGTTGTATCCACCACATTGGCAACATCGAAGCGGTTCCCTTGGGACAACGCGTAGCTGCGTGCCGCTACAGCCTGGGCCTTCAGCGCCTCCTCAGGCCAGCCGGAGGATACCTCTCCCCCCACTACCGCGTACAGATATTGCTCCAGCGGAACCACGTTAATGACAGACAATGAACCATTCAGATTGCCAAGCTCCATATCGCCGCGGTAGATCCGCTTGGACCTTTCTGTAAGCATAATTCCCTTATCATTGCCGGACAAAATGAACTTTGCGTTACTTCCGGATAACAGGTAATGAAAGGCCTGAACTTCGCTGTTGAAATCGAGCCCTGCATCCATGCGGATCATTACTCCGGGTGCACCCGGAGCCACAGGCGTCAGAGCAAGCTGAGGAAGCAGCGCTGCTGCCGAAGCAGAGACCGCCGCAAGCTCGCTGTCACTTGACGCCTCGCCTACCCATACCTCGGTCCGCGCACTGCCGCCCTCACCGGATATGAATACCGGCCAGGCATCTAAGCCGGCAGTCGTCAGGCTGCCGACTACCGCCTGGGCTTCCTCTAATGTAGCGTAGGAGCCCGCAGACAGATGCTTGGTGCCGGCCACCGCAGGGGTCTGTCCCTCTGGAATCGCCAGACCGGCTTTGAGGACTGCGTTCAGCCCGTTATTGGCTGCACTCTCACTGGTATAGCCTCCAGTGTATAGCTGGTATACCTTGGCTCCGCCTCTCGCAGCCATGAAAATCTGCGGCTTATTGGAAGAAGACTGGAGCTTCTTCGCCGCATCCGCAGCGGTCTGCCAGCTTGGCGTCTCCAGCACCTTCACCCGGAACCCGTCCAGACTGACACGGACCTTGTTCTGGGCCGGAACCGACAATAACGGGCTGCCGCCGGCTGCCGGAAGCAGGCTGAAGCTCTGCTCGGACTGCAGGGTTACCAGCGGTACGGTAGATTTATATTTGCTGCCAATGTCGGCATACAGTGCAACCCGGATGGGCCCGCCGGAATCGGCGCGGGCGTGATCTGCCGGAATGAGAAGACTGCCTGCTGCAAGCAATGCAGCCAGCGCCCCCCGGCCCAGCAGCCCGATTCCTGTTGTTGTCCACTTCGCAAGTTTCATTGTAGGCCTCCTATAAATTATTAGTGATATATCAACTTTGGTTTGTAGCCCAAACAATACGTAAGATGTTGTACTATGGGCAGGATTCTCAGCAATCAATTCTGCTGCGGAGGAAGCGGAAGCCCAAGATGATGATATGCCGCAGGCGTAACAATGCGGCCGCGCGGCGTGCGCTGCAAGAAACCAATCTGCAGCAGATAGGGCTCGTATACATCCTCAATGGTCTGGCTCTCTTCACCTATCGTAGCGGCGATGGTATCCAGTCCAACAGGACCGCCCCGGAAAGAGCTGATCATGGATTGCAGCATCTTATGGTCGATGCTGTCCAGTCCCCGGGGGTCCACCTGGAGCATCTTCAGCGATTCGGCAGCAATCTCCGGGGTGATGATTCCATCGCCGCGGACCTGGGCGTAATCGCGTACCCGCTTCAGCAGACGGTTGGCAATCCGGGGTGTCCCTCTGGCCCGCAAGGCAATCTCTTCCGCTGCGTCGCCCAGAATCTCGATGCCCAGCAGTTCAGCGTTGCGCGCCACGATGAAGCTCAGTTCATCGATGGTGTAATACTCCAGCCGGCTGACCACTCCGAAGCGGTCACGCAGCGGAGCAGACAGCAGTCCCGCGCGTGTCGTCGCCCCAATGAGCGTGAAGGGCGGCAGATCGAGCCGGACCGACCGTGCGCTAGGCCCCTTGCCGATCATAATATCCAGCGCGAAATCCTCCATCGCCGGATACATGACCTCCTCCACCGTCCGGTGCAGACGGTGAATCTCGTCAATGAACAGCACATCGCCTTCCTGAAGGTTTGTCAGCAGCGCGGCCAGATCGCCGGGCCGTTCAATTGCCGGGCCGGAGGTGGTCCGCAGATTGACTCCCAGCTCGTTGGCAATAATATTGGCCAGCGTCGTCTTGCCGAGGCCCGGAGGCCCGTACAACAGGACATGATCCAGTGCTTCACTGCGCATCTTTGCCGCTTCTATATATATTTTCAGGTTCTCTTTCACCTGGTTCTGGCCGATATATTCACCCAGATAACGGGGGCGCAGACTTAATTCCACCGCCTGCTCGTCCATCATCAGATTAGCCGATATAATCCGGTCATCCATTCTTCCTCACTCCGTTCTTCAGGGACCTATCCTATTTGGCGATATACAGCAGCCCCAGCGCCCTCTTCATTAGCACATCCACCGGTCCGGTATCCGTGCCTTCCTGCTTCATCTTCAAGTGCACCCGGTCCAGCTCGGCATCGGTGTATCCAAGTGCCTTTAGCGCATCTCTGGCTTCTTCCCACGGGAGCGCCTCCGCCTTACTCTGCGCTTCAGCCGCTACTGCGAACAATCCCGTCTGCAGGGCTGCCCCGCCGAAGCCGTCCAGCTTGTCCTTCAGATCCAATATCATCCGCTGCGCCGTCTTCTTGCCAATTCCCGGCAGCTTCGTCAGGAAGGTGATATTCTCCTGATAGATGGCTGCGATCAGCTGGTCCGGCGTTCCGCCGGTCAGAATGCCCAACGCGACACGCGGGCCGATGCCCGATACCTCAATCAGCTTACGGAACAGCCGCTGCTCCTCGCGCGACGGGAATCCGAACAGCAGCGTAGCATCCTCGCGGGTCTGATAATGAATGAACACAGTCACCGGACCCTCAGTCTTGGCAAAAGCATACGGGTTCGGGCAGAATACCCGGTACCCCACGCCCTGCACATCCAGCACAACATATTCCGGCTCCAAATGCGCAACCGGCCCTCTAAGAAAATCTATCATTTTCGCAATACCTCATTTAATTTGGAATTAAGACTCACAGAATGGGCATGGCATACCGCCACCGCCAGCGCATCCGCCACATCATCGGGCTTCGGTACAGCCGTCAGCTTCAAGAGCAGCTTGACCATCTCCTGCACCTGCTTCTTCTCCGCCTTGCCGTAACCGACTACAGCCTGCTTCACCATCATTGGGGTGTATTCTGCCACCGGCAGCCCGCGCTGCACGGCTGCCAGAATCAGCACCCCGCGTGCTTGCGCCACCGGTAAGGCCGTGGTCACATTGCGGCTGAAGAACAGCTTCTCTACCGCTACCGCATCCGGCTTATATTTATCAATCAGCTGCACCATGCCTTCATAGACATGCAGCAGACGCTCTTCTTCCGGGGTATGTGCCTCGGTCTGGATGCAGCCGTATTGGACCGGTGTTAATTTGTTCCCTACCTTATCTACGAAGCCAAAGCCGACAATCGCCAGCCCCGGATCAATCCCCAAAATGCGCAAGATCCTTCTCTCTCCCCTATGCCCGGGCGGATAATCCGGCCCTAAAGCGAACATATGTATTCCTTCCACCCATTATAGCAAAAAAAATTCCCCGGGAGACAAAAAGTTTGTCCCCGGGGAAATGAAACATGCATAACACAACAAAGACCCGCAGGCCACGCGCCCGCGAGTCTTCATACTACTGATTCTGATCTTAAAGTCTGCTCCGTGGTCTGACTCGAGATCTGCCCTGAGTCTCTCCTGTGCTCTCTCTCCCTCACTCCGCATGCATCACCTGTTCCGAGGAATCTCGCGCATAGTCGCTGAAGGTGGAGAGTACGCTGTTGTACTCCTCCAGATCCTGCACCCGGATGCCCTGATGAAGCTGCTCCCAGATGCCCTTAGGCAGAGAGGATTTGATCGAGCCCATGTCCATTTGGAAAAAGGTCTTCATGACCCGCTCCGCCTCGGGCGGTCCTTGGAACAGAGTCAGGTTACCTTGCTCGTCCACCCCGAAGTAGGCTTCTTTTTTGGTCAGCGGCGACAGGTCATTGACCCGCTGCTCCAGCCACAGGTCCCCTCCCCCGCTAATCCAGCCGCTCCAGCCCGCATGCCGGACAATCAGTTCGTTAAGCTGGGCCGGGGTCTGCTTACCGGGCAGGGTCTGCACCTCTTCACCGGCTACATAGAGGGTCTTGAGATGCACCGTTCTGCTGATGGCTTCCTTGTGCACAGCCTTAAGCAGCTCTTGACTGTTCATCACGGCGGCATCCTCTTCGGTATCATCGTCTGTATGGTTATATACGGCGGCTACAGCCGGTAAGCTGCTCCCGGGCTCCAGGTTCTGCCCTGCATTGCCGCTCAGGAATGACGAAGATTCAAGCAGCGAGCTGATCTCTTCCGGAACCTGCATGCCGCGCCAGGCGAGCAGCGTCAGCACCAGGCATGCAGCACCTACCCAGGGCGCTTTCTTCCAGCGTCTCCACCGCCGCCACAGTTGTTTTTTCAGGCGAAAAGCATTCACGTTAATCCCTTCATTCTGGTTTTTTCCTATTGTGACCTGTGAAGGGATCATTTATGCGTAAATGCTTGAAATTCATCCCAGCTTGAACTCAATCCGTGCGCTGCGGATTCTCTATCGTCCCAAGGAACAGCGTGACTCCGCTCTGCGCGTCCCGGATCATGAACAGGAACGGCCGGTTGACGTTCATTTCAAAGGGCATGTCTACAGGTGGCGCTGATCCGGCACGCATATCAATTACAGTGGAAGCCGCCGCTTCCGTTCCCCGTTCGTTTACATCGATATAGGTTTTGTGGATGACCTGTTCGAAATAGATCGGGCTGTCCAGATCCGACATAAGGGAAAAATCACCCCGGCCCGGGTCAAAGGCAAGCTTCACACCCAGCGTCTGCAGGACCTTGGAGAGTTCTGTACCATAGCTGGCCGTGAATCTTGGCAGCAGCAGCGTCCCCCGGGAACTGGTGTAATCCTCCTCCAGCGGCAAGCCATCCGCTTCCAGCCCGTCCGTAAGCTCCTGCAGCGAGGATTGCTCACCCGGGAGGATCACTATCATCTCCATCTGTCCCTCTCCGTAGGGAAGCTTAACCGCCTGCCAACGCTCATGAGTGGCATACTCGAACATACCGCTCCGCTTCATCATCATTACCTGCACTGCCGGTCCGTCCGGAGGATAAAAGTCCGCCTGCTTCGTAGCCTCTTCCTCGAACACATCCTTCCAGCCGCCTTTGAAATACAGAGCGTTGACCAAGACAGCCACAGCCTGCGGTCCGGGCGGCTTCGTGAGCATCTCCTGAATCTTGTCCCCCGTATGGTCTGCCACCCATCCGTTAATCTCCTTTACAGACTTCTCTGCCTCCAGGTCCGTAGTCTTAATCTGCGCATCATAGAAATCCTTACCGGTCTTGAGGTAGTCCCTCCGCAGCGGCAAGCCCTTCATACCCCAGACTGAATTCGCGATCTTCAGCTCCACGCCCGGTCCTCCATAATTCAAGAGCTTCATTAATGACTGATGGCCGGTATTCAACTTCTGCCGTTCGTCCGGGGTATAGCCGAGCAGCTTCCCCAGCTCCTCTGCCGTCTCTCCGGCACTGCCGTTATAGGCCAGGGCCAGAGCGGCAGCGACACTGTACGGGGATATCGTCAGGTTCCCGCTCCCCTGCTTCCTTAACTGGCCGAACAGCTTCACGCCCAGCCGGTTGCTGCTGTCAGCCAGACCTGAATCCAGCTTGGCTGCGGCAGCCTGTCTCTCCGGGTAGCTCATGCCCGAACCTCCTTCACTACAGCCGCCCAAGAGAAAAACGGCCAGTATAAGTATGGATAATCTTTTGCCCATGCCAATCTCCTCCCTGAATTCATCCGTAACTTCTCTACCCACTGACGCTGCGGATTGGGAAAAGTTGCAAATTCATAGCGGCAGGCATACAAAATTGCTATTCATTATATTGAAGGCTTATCTTTCTATGCCATCATTTGCTATACTCTATATTAACGAAAAAAGTTAAAAACTAAAACAAAGGGGATATCCTTGATGATTATTCAGCCAAAAACACGCGGCTTTATCTGCACAACAGCTCACCCGGAGGGATGTGCCGGACAAATACAGGAACAGATCGATTATGTACGGTCCCAAAAGAAGCTTACCGGCCCGGTGAACGTGCTGGTCGTCGGCGCTTCCACAGGCTATGGACTGGCTTCGCGGATTGCCGCTGCCTTTGGCGCAGGCGCGAACACTATCGGCGTCTTCTTCGACAAGGCTGCTGAAGGCACCCGCACCGCCTCCGCAGGCTGGTACAATTCTGCTGCCTTTGAACGTGAAGCGGCTAAGCAAGGGCTGAAATCCTTCAGCATCGTCGGCGATGCCTTCTCGGACGCCATCAAGACTACAACGATTGAGCTGATCAAGGCCGAATTCGGCACCGTTGATCTGGTCGTGTACAGTGTAGCCTCCCCGCGCCGCGCCCATCCGGTAACCGGCGAAGTGTTCTCCTCGGTGATTAAGCCAGTAGGCGAATCCTACTCCAACAAGACGATGAACTTCCACACCGGAGAAGTCACCACCGTTACCATTGAACCGGCTACAGAGGATGAAGTCCGCCAGACCATCGCCGTAATGGGCGGAGAAGACTGGGGCATGTGGATCAGCCAGATGCAGGAGGCCGGTGTGCTTGCAGACGGAGCAACTACCGTGGCGTACTCATATATCGGACCCAAGATTACGCATCCTATCTACAGGGATGGAACTATCGGCCAGGCGAAGAACCATCTGGAGCAGACCGCCATTGCCTTGAACGAGCAGCTCTCCGCCACAGGCGGCCGGGCCTTCGTATCCGTGAATAAGGCACTGGTTACCCAGTCCAGCTCGGCTATCCCGGTAGTGCCGCTGTATATCTCCGCCCTGTACAGAGTCATGAAGGAGAAGGAGCTGCATGAGAACTGCATCCAGCAGATGTACCGTCTGTTCGCGGACCATCTGTATAACGGCGGTAAAGCCGCTGCGGACGGCAGCCACCTGATCCGCATTGACGACTGGGAGATGCGCGAGGATGTGCAGATCGAGGTCATGAGACGCTGGAATGAGCTGGAGACAGATAATGTGCCTGAGCTGGCGGATCTGACAGGCTATCAGGATGACTTCTTCCATCTGTTCGGCTTCCGTACCGAAGGCGTAGACTATGAAGCTGAGACAGACCCCGCTGTAGAGATTCCTAACATGGTATAAAAGCTTGACGTTTGCTGTACACAGCGCAAGGAAGCCGTCCCCTCCCGGGAGCGGCTTCCTTTGCGTAAAGATAAGAATTTATATGCTTCGCGCTATAATTATCCTTATCTTTCTCGCTGAAACGGTACCGTCCTTTAAAAGGACGGCAATGCCGTTTCCACTTGTCTATCCAGCCTGTGGCGCGGCCTGCGCCACGAATGGTCACAGCCACGCCGGCCTATTCGTCCCGGAGCCGCTTCTGGTACAGCACCAGAGACACAAGGGTCAGCACGGCTGTCCACGCTGCAATGATTAGGAGAGGCGGCCACACCTCTGCCGCCGAATAACCCGCTGGGCTCAGGTTCAGCAAATGTATCAATTGGCTGCTTGGCATGTAGTCCAGCACTCCTAATATTGGATAATCCTTCGCCAATAATGCTCCCCACGGTGCGCCCATGAAGATGAAGGCTACCGGGATGATGGATAAGGACGCATCAAGCAAGGTTTTGGAATAGAGACCGCAGATCGTCCCGGCTGCAGTGTAAAGTACTATGGAAAGCACGATCGCGGCTACGAATGCCCCTACATTCGCCGGCTCATAGCCAAACAACAAGGCAGAGATGGTGAGAACCACCGTAGACATGACAAAGACCAGACTGCTTTTCCCCATCAGCACATCCATTGTTGTAGCCGGAGTCATCATGAGTGTCCGCAGTGTGTTACGTTCCTTCTCTTCCGCAATCAGACAAGCTTGGGCGAAGCAGGTCAGCAGGACAAACGAGCTGTTGAACAGAAATCCGGCCGCTCCCGGCAAGGATGCACCTGCGCTTTTGAACAGCAGCGCAAACAGAATCGGAAACAGCAGCATAATGGACAGCGCATAATTGCGCGAGAATTCCTTATAATCCTTCACAAAGATCGCGCTGGCCCGCTTATAGGAGATGTTCATAGCAGCTCACTTCCCGTCATTTTGATAAAAATATCACCCAGACTCGGTTCCTTCGTCTCTACCTGTTCAATAAGTCCCCGCTTCATCCAATCCGCGATCCGGTCCGCCGTATCCCCGTCCACCGGAAGCTCATGAACCTCACCGCTGGTCAGCTCCACCCGGATTAGGTTCTCGCTGTGCTGCCGCTTCAGCTCCCGCGGAGAGCCGATGGTCTGGATGCGTCCCTGATAGAGAATCGCCACACGGTTACAGAGCAGCTCCGCCTCCGCCATATTATGCGTGGTGATGAAGATGGTGGTGCCCTTCTCATTCAGATAACGTAAGCCTTTATAGATATGCGCTGAATTCACAGGGTCCAGTGCCGAGGTCGGCTCATCCAGGAACAACAGCTCCGGCTCATGGATAATGGCGCAGGCCAGCATCACCCGCTGACGCATCCCTTTGGACAGCGTATTTGTTTTCTTCTTGCGCTCACTGCTCAAATTAACGAACTGCAGCACCTGATCCACCGCAGAGCGGGGAAGATCATACAGCTTCCGGTACAGCTCCAGATTCTCCTCTATGGACAACCGCTCGTACAGGCCGCTGTTATCGGTCAGAATGCCAAAACGCATCTTCTGGGCCGACTGCTGCATCGCCTCCGCCGGCTGATCGAATACTTTGGCCGCTCCGCCTGTCGGCTTCAGCTGTGCAGTCAGAATCTTGATCAAGGTGGTTTTGCCTGCACCGCTCGGACCGAGGAACCCGAAAATCTCCCCTTTTGGAATACTGAAGGACACCTCTGTCAGCGCATCTCTCGCCCCGAAGGTCTTGCGGACCTGCTCTACCTGAATAACCGCCATCTTGCCACATCCTTTAGTTGTTGATAGCTTAACGTTATCCAGAATCCAGCCTTTCAGCCACCAAAAACGGGTGAATTGTACCCATTCCGGCCTGAACGGTACTTTTTACAGCTTAAGCAGCGCCTTAAGTTCCTGCAATTTGGAGCGGGATAACGGAACCACGGCCTCCTTGCCGGTGTTCAGCCGCAGACTGTAGCTGTTCTTCGTCCAGGTAATGATCTCGCGTACCTTTTGCAGATTGACGATGTAGGACCGGTGGCACCGGAAGAAGCCGAAGTTCAGCAGCCGCGCTTCGAGCTGGGTCAAGGTCAGGGCACAATCATAATGCTCACCGCCGACATGAACCAGGATAGAGCCTTCTACACTTTCTATAAAATCAATCTCGGGCGGGTCAAATAGAATCACCTTATCCTCCCGTTTGGTCGAGACCTTCTGCAAGGTGATGTTGGCCTCATCCTGCTTCTGTGCCTCCTGCCTGTCCTCTTCCGAATCGCGGATATCCAGCTGATGAAGCCCGGAACCGCTCAGCCGGTAGATGACATCACAGGAGATCAATGCATCCTCCAGATTTGAGGTCAGAATGAGTATCCTTTTCTGCTGCGACAGGTCATCCAGTATCCGCTTCAGCTGGCGGCGGTCCTGCTCCTCCAGGTAGAAATACGGCTCATCCAATACGAGCGTGGACTGATGGGCGAAAAAAGCCCGCAGCAGGGTCACATACACCCTTTTCGAAGAGCTGAGCTGCATCAATCTGACCTTACGTTCCTCCTTCAGCGCAAAATAATCAGCTAACACTGCCGCCCGCTCCTCGCGTCCCGACATCCGGATCAGAAACGAGATTAGCTCCTCTACCGTCAACCGCATATATTCGTTCTGCCCGGCCCACGACAAATAATTGCCGGATTCCCGGGACAATTGCTTCATTAATAACTGCTTGCGCCTCAAATCTGTGATAATACCAACCGAAGGGTTCGCAGACAGATCAAGCTCGAGCTTCGGCATAATTAATTCTCCGTCTTCATAAATAGGTTGAAATTGCATATCTTCCTCCCGCTCCAGGCTCTCTAGGATATATAATGCAATTATAGAGTTATGCCATGTATTTGTCAGGTACGGCCACTATCAACGCACAGGAAGGCGGATTTCTGCGATGGGACTGCATGCTCAGGGTTTTATCATCTCATTACTCGTATTACTGCCGAATCTCATATTCATATTCTTCCCGCCCCGGAGTGCTCCCCGCTCCCTGGATTCCGTCCCGCTGGTCTTCACGCTCCTGGAGCGGGCAGGCCAGATCACCTGCTTCATGATGCCCATTCTTTTCGGCCGAATGATTTCTGCTCATTCCCTGGGGGTATCTGCCATTCTGATGGCACTCTGCCTGCTGGTTTACTACGGCTGCTGGGTGCGCTATTACCGGAGCGGGAGAGCTTTTGCGGTGCTGTTCAAGCCCTGGCTGGGCATCCCCGTTCCTATGGCCGTCTTCCCGGCTCTCTATTTCCTGCTGCTTGGCTTATGGCTCCAGTCCTGGTTGTTCGTTGTTCCAGCCTGTCTGTTCGCCGCCGGTCATTTAGTCAACAGCTGGAGCGTCTACGGGCAGGTCCGTTCATAGCAGATCCGCAATATAACTATAGTTTTGCGCAACAAACCTACAGCTTGACCGGCTTATAATATGGTTAAGCACACTATAGCGATATTATGGAGGTTATGGCGGGTATGATGAACTGGGAGCAGGCGATTGAGCAGACGCTTACGACTACGCGGCTTAATGTGAAGCGATTTGGTGAGAGGTTTCCGATTGTAAGTATGGGGGACGGCAAATATCATCTGACCGACCACACCAACTGGACGGAGGGCTTCTGGCCCGGCATTCTGTGGCTGAGCTATGAATACAGCCGGGACCCGGAGATTCACGCCGCCGCTATCCAGGCGACAGATTCCTTCCGCCAGCGCATGCTGGACGGGCAGGCGCTGGATCACCACGATATCGGCTTCCTGTACTCGCTCTCGGCCAAGGCCCGCTGGATCGCAGACAAGGATGAAGCCTCGCGTCTGCTCGCCTTGCAGGCAGCGGACCAGCTAATGAAGCGCTGGCGCCCCGGTCCGCAGCTCTTTCAGGCTTGGGGACCCGAGGGCGATGAAGACAACGGCGGACGGATTATCATCGACTGCCTGATGAATCTACCGCTCCTCTGCTGGGCCAGTGAACAGACCGGCGACCCGGTCTATGCCAGGGCTGCCCGTATCCACGCCGAGACAAGCCGCCGCTTCCTGGTGAGGGGCGACGACTCTTCTTACCATACCTTTTATTTCGACCAGCAGTCGGGGGATGCCCTTCGCGGGGGGACGGCGCAGGGGTATCAGGACGGCTCCACCTGGACGCGGGGACAGGCCTGGGGCGTCTACGGCTTCGCTCTCGCCTACCGCAGCTTCCAAGATCCGCATTATCTTGAAACCTCCAAAAGAATGGCCCGCTACTTCGTGGAGCATCTCCCCGCCGACCATGTGGCCTATTGGGATTTCGATGCTCCGCAGCAGGAAGACACCCCACGCGACAGCTCCGCTTCCGCCATCACGGTATGCGGTCTCCTGGAGCTGCTGGAGCATCTGCCGCAGAATGATCCCGACCGGGACTATTTCAGTAACGCCGTGAACAAATCCATGGACTCGCTGATCAATCACTACTTCACTGCAGGCCACCCATCTGAAGAGGGATTTCTGCGGCACGGCTCCTATTCGGTCAGAGGCAACGCCTCCCCGGACGACTTCATGATCTGGGGCGATTACTTCTTCCTGGAGGCGCTGCTGCGTCTTGCGCGGGGGGTTCCGGGGTATTGGTATGAACGGGGAAATAGTGAATTGACAAATCAGATCTAACGGGATGATTTAAAAAGATAACAGACAGCTGAAATAGTTCAGCTGTCTGTTTTATTAGATGCGCAGTTCTAATATAACCTTAGCATCCGCTGATCATAACGTGAGAAGCCCCATTTACTTGAGTTCAATCCTTTGACAATTTATCATTTTTTTCATGATTTGTATTTTATTATTATTCCGTTACTGTTAGTCTTAAGCACAGGAGGAGGAGCGCGGGTGAACACGCTTATTCAGGAGTCAATACTGATAAAGCTCAACAAATATATCCATAAGGGGAAGAAGACAATGAAGGCAGACGGAAGACAAGTACGGAGCAGAAGCTATATGAATAAAAGAGTGTGCGGATTGTGGCTCATCTGGGTGGCCGCCATCCTGTTTGCGGGGCTGCTTGCGGGGGGAGCGCAGCTGATCTCCATGCCGGTATTTTCACTCGGGTATATGGCCGGTTTTTTCTGGATCTTGACCGGCAAAGCGGTCAGCCGCAAGCTGTCCTACGGACCGCAAACGGCCTTTCAGGGCAAAATGACTCTCTACTCTATCATTCTAATGTTCGTGATTATGGTGCTGGTAGGCGGTCCTCACTTCGGGGACGGCAATTACCGGATGGTCTGGCTGGGGGCTTTTTTGGCGATAGGTCTTCATTTCATTCCGATGGCCTGGGTGCATGGACGTTCCATGCCTCTGCTGGCCGTCCTGCTAAGCGCTAATGCTGTGGCGGGGATGGTGTGGCCGGAGCTTTCTTTTCACGCCCTGGTCTATGTAGATCTTGCTGTCAAAGTGCTCTGGGGGACTCTGCTCCTCTTGTCCGGCCGCCCGGCTGCTGCTGCAGAACCGTTCGAAAATTCTTCGAATATCGCCAACTAAACGGAAATCAAATGGAAATCCAGAAATATATTGTCTAGCGGACTCAGATAGCGTATAGTATATTCCCATGTTGGAAGGGAGCGATTACTATGCTGAACAGGATTGAATCATTTCAAGGCTCCAGGCATTTCCGTCTGCAATATATTGCAGATAGCACCGTTGCAGCGGTTGCGGTTCCAGGCACAGGCTCACTCGCAAACGCGGCCATTATTGACCTGGGGGGACTCACTCTGGTGGTGGACACATTCGCGACGCTGGAGGCGGCTCAGGATTTGAAGGCTGCGGCTGAGCATCTCACAGGGAACCCTGTATCCTATGTAATCAACACACACTGGCACAGCGATCATACCACTGGCAATCAGGTGTTTGTGCCTGACGCTCAGCTGATTGCAACATCCGGCACCCATGAGATGATGAATACATTCTCCAGAGACCGGGTAGCCCAGTACCAGAACAACAGAGAGAAGATGCTGGAGGCGATTGGAGAAGCTGAATTGCAATGCGGGCAGGAGACAGATACTAAGCTTCAGCAGGAAATGGCCTGGGAGAATGCAACGGACCGTGAATTTGTGAATATGCTTCCGCAGCTGGTGCATACGGTGCCGACGATAACTTTTGACCGGCAAATGACCATTCACGGCAGCAACCGCAGCGCCCAGCTCATTACATATGGCGGAGGGCATACGCAGAGCGATGCTGTTGTGTACCTTCCTGAAGATAAAGTGATCATCATCGGGGATCTGGTGCTCTCGAACCACCATCCGGTGCTGGCTAATGCCAACCCTCAGGAGTGGCTGCATATTTTGGAGCAGATTGAGCGGTTGGATGTGGAGACGATCATACCGGGGCATGGTGAAGTATGCTCCCTCCAACAGCTTCATGAGGTGAAGGGATACATAAGCAGAATGATCGCCATCGTGACCGAAGCCGTTCAGAATCAGCAGAGTATTGAAGAGATCGTAATACCTGAAGAATACCGGGCTTGGTACTTCACAACCTATTTCAAGACAAATTTGAATAAGCTGTATGACCTGATTACTACGTCAGAGGAGTAACAGAGAGCATTCGGCATACATCGTATAACCAGACAAGGCAAGAAAAGAAGAGCACATCCCTTCTTTTCTTGCTTTTCTCTATGCACGCTGTGCCTTCCTAAGTACAAAACATAGCGTGTCTGCTCCCCCCGTATACGGACTGCCGCAGCTATCATCGTAAACACTGTCCAGTTGGAATCCCCAAGGCAACACTTCCTCCGCAAGGGTCACCTGTGTAAACACCGTGTTCCAGATCAAATAATGATGCAGCTCATAATCGGTAAGGATGACGGTCTGACGGGCCTCCACGGTATGCCCCTCGAAGAAATAAGACGCTTCGAGACATACATGCGGTTCAGCATTCCAAAAACCTCCGTCTGGATACACCCTCCACGAGGTACTGTCCTGCTTACTCCAATTCGTCTTCTGCGTGAACACATCGAAGATAAACAGACCGCCTGGCTTTAAGGCACGGTATACCTTAGACAGCAGGGTGTTTCGCTCACTTAGTGTAAGCGCGCCGTAATCACAATAAATCAAGGTGATGCTATCGAACGCTTCGGTATAATTCAGCTCCAAATAATTCTGATAGATATACCGGCTCCGCGTATCATGCTCTTGGGCATAGGCGATTGAACGTCTTGAGAAATCAAGTCCCGTTACATTATACCCCTGTTCAGAGAGACGCTTGGTATAGAGTCCCGGTCCACAGCCAAGGTCAAGAATACGGCTCCCCGGCGGGATCAGACGGCTAAGCCACTTCACTGAACAGTCAATATCGCTGTGCCTGCGGCTCGCCGCTTCCCAGTCCGGATTCAGATGAGCTTCCAGCATTTGCTTCGAGATATGCCCGTCATTCCAAAAGGGTTCAACGCTTCGTTGCCAGAGCGCAGGTTGTCTTGCAAGTGAAAACAGGTGATTTATCATATGGTTTCCTCTCATAAAAAGCTTTCGGCCCGTTATACTCTCATTAACTCCCCCTACCTAAATAGTATGCGATCCTCTATGTCTGTCTCCAGGCACAGAATGATTAAAATAAAAGTTGCTGCTGCGGGGTAGTGAGCCTAATCGTATAGCACTTCCACCCTTTATGACTTCCAACCATCCTCCCCGCTAGCTTCCCTTACACCCTCACCCGTGTTATATATGTACTTAACTGAACAAGATAAGGAGAGCCTTAAAGATGCCCAAAATTCTGATCGTGGAAGATGATCCGAAGATTGCAGACCTGCTGCTGTCAGCGATTGAGAAGTATGGTTATGAGGGGGGCAGGGTCAAAGATTTTCGTCAGGTGCTACAAGAATTTGAACAGGTAAGGCCGGATCTGGTGCTGCTGGATGTGAATTTGCCCAGCTATGACGGGTATTACTGGTGCCGGCAGATCCGAAAGATCTCTACTTGTCCTGTGCTGTTCATTTCGGCGCGGGACGGGGAGATGGACCAGATTATGGCGCTGGAGAACGGCGGGGATGATTATATTACGAAGCCCTTTCACTCCGGGATTGTACTGGCCAAAATCCATAGCCACCTCCGCCGGGCCTACGGGGAATATGCGGCAAAACGCGAGGAGCTGATGCTGGAGAAGGAAGGGCTTAAGCTCTATCTGGAACGGCTCGAATTGCAGTATGGACCGTCGGCTGTGAGCCTAACCCGCAAGGAATCGGATCTCACCCAGAGCCTTATGGAGCGTTATCCGAGAGTAGCCAGCCGGGAAGCCCTGCTGGAGAAGCTGTGGGATCCGCAGGCATTTGTGGATGAGAACACGCTGAATGTGAATATTGCACGGGTGCGGAAGAAATTTCAGGAGCTTGGGCTGGAAGATGCCGTGCTTACAGTCAGAGGTTCGGGCTACCGGCTGAACCCAAGCTGGTCTGAGGCTAAGCGATGAAGCTGTTTATCCGTGAGCACGCGCTATTGTTGGCGGTTCAGCTGATGCAATTCGCTGCTATATTGTCTATTTACTGGCTCGACGGCTACCATGATCTGCCCACCGCGCTCTATGCAGTATTCATAGGCTTCTTCTTTCTCGGCTGCTACCTGATCTATCAATATATCAGCAGGCGGCGTTATTATCTTCGGCTCAGCAGACCGCTTGCGGCACTGGACGAATCCTTCCAGACCCTGGAGGACAAGCCTGCCTCTAAGGCGCTGGAGCAGCTGCTGCACTCCCAGTACCGCCACTATCAGCAACAGCTCACTGCGGTGAAGCTCCAGCAGGAGCAACATCTAACCTTCATAGACCAGTGGGTGCATCAGATGAAGACCCCGTTGTCGGTAATAGAGCTGAGTGTACAGAACCTTGACGAGCCGGAGGCTGCCAGCATCCGGGAGGAGCTGGAGCTTATGCGGCGGGGACTGCACACTGTGCTGTACATGGCCAGGCTGCGGGCGTTTGAACAAGATTTTCATATTAAGCCTGTGGTCCTGCCGAACTTGATAAGCGAGGTGGTCCATGATCACAAGCGGCTCTTCATCCGTAACTCTATCTTTCCCGAGGTGAATGTCTCCTCTTCCGGCATTACCGCCCAGAGCGATGAGAAGTGGCTGTTCTTCATGCTGTCCCAACTCATAAGCAACGCCATCAAGTATTCCGCAGCAGCGGACAAGACAGGCAACGGACAGAAGGTTACGGTATCCTGCTATCTCCGGGGAGCGGACGCGGTCATTGAAGTGAAGGATCACGGCATCGGCATTCCGAAGTCCGATCACAAGCGTGTATTCGCCCCCTTTTTCACCGGGGACAACGGGCGGGGACTGCGGGAATCTACGGGAATGGGACTGTACTTGACCAAAGAGGCGGCCGACCGCCTCGGACACCGGCTTGAACTGGAATCGGCGGTTGGCATGGGAACGGTGATGAAGATTATTTTGACGGCCCATCCTTAGCTTACAGACATGTAATAAAAGTGAAATCTTAATCGATAGTTGAGATGCTGCCGTCTCCGGTATAGTGGTTACAGAACAAGTGTGTTGCACACATGGAGGGGGAGTACAGCCATATGCTGGAGGTAAAAAAGGTCAGTAAAATATATGAAGGAAATGTGGCCTACCGGGCATTGACCGACATTGATTTAACCATTGCCGCCGGAGAGTTCGTGGGGATTATGGGACCCTCCGGCAGCGGAAAAACAACGCTGCTGAATCTGATTGCCACAGTGGACGTTCCGACTACCGGGAGCATTATGATCAATAACAAGGACACGGGCAAGCTGGACAAAAATGAGCTGGCGGTATTCCGCCGCCGCGAGCTGGGCTTTGTCTTTCAGGATTTCAATCTGCTGAACACCCTGACTGTGGAGGAGAATATAGTGCTGCCGCTGACACTGGACGGAACCCGGGTCAGTGAAATGAAGCAAAAGGCCCGGGAGATTGCCGGTAAGCTGGGGATCAGCGCCATTATGAAAAAACGTACCTACGAGATCTCCGGCGGACAGGCCCAGCGGACAGCAATCGCCAGAGCCATGATTCATTCTCCGAAGCTGCTGCTGGCCGATGAGCCTACCGGTAATCTCGATTCCAAGGCCGCCAAGGATGTGATGGATTTGCTGGAAACGCTCAACCGGGAGCAGTCCACGACGATGATGCTTGTTACTCATGATGCAGTAGCCGCCAGCTATTGTCACCGTGTGGTATTCATCAAGGATGGCAGGTTCTATACGGAGATTCACTGCGGGGATAACCGCCAGAGCTTTTTTCAGAAAATTATTGATACACTTTCGCTGTTAGGGGGATACAGCCATGACGTTCCGCCAGTTCGCATTCCGTAATGTCTCCCGGAACACAAGGCTATACACCGCCTATTTTCTCAGCAGCATGTTTACCGTAATGGTCTTCTTTACCTTTTCCATCTTTGCCTACCATCCGGTGCTGAGCGGGGACAATATTCAAACCAGTGCGGCTCTGGCGCTATCGGTCTCCAAATGGGTGATCTATGTGTTCTCTTTCTTCTTCGTGCTCTACTCCATGAGTGCATTTCTGCAATCGCGCAAAAGGGAGTTCGGGCTGATGATGATGCATGGCATGACGGTCCGGCAGCTGCGGCGGATGATCTTTCTGGAGAATATGATCGTCGGGTCAGGCGCCACGGTCAGCGGCATTGGACTCGGCGTTATCTTTGCCAAGGGGATTCTGCTTGCCGGGGAGAATGTGCTTGCGCTTAATGAGCCGCTGCAATTCTATTTTCCGTTCAAGGCGATGGTGGTGACGCTGATCTCCTTCCTGCTGCTGTTCGTCATGATCTCCCTGTTCATCTCTACGGTGCTGCGCAGCGGCAAGCTGATCACGCTCATCCATTCAAACCGCCAGCCCAAGCCGGAGCCGAAAGCCTCGCTTCTGCTGTCGTTGCTGGTGGTAACGCTGCTGGGGATCAGCTACTTCCTGTCCCTTCGGGCGAGTGGTCTGAGTGTAGTGGTGCTACTTGCACCAGTTGTCATTATGGTGTCGATCGGTACCTATCTGCTGTTCACACAGCTCAGTGTGTACCTGATCCGTAAGCTGAAGGCGCGTGAGCAGCTATTCTGGCGCAGAACCAATATGCTGCTGCTCTCAGATCTTTCCTACCGGATGAAGGACAACGCGCGTTCCTTTTTCCTGGTCGCCATCATCTCTACCGTATCCTTCAGCGCGATAGGAGCTTTATACGGATTCCAGTCGATGATCAACGGCGCGACTACGCAGAAGAATCCCTATCTGTTCACCTATCAGTCCTTGGACGGAGACGGCAAGGCACAGGCCCATATACAGCTTATTGACCAGAGCCTTGGCAGAGCCGGGATTGCCGCCGAGAAAACAGGTCTGGAGCTTAACTACTATAAGGCTGCGGATGGCAGGACAATGATTCTGGTGAAGCAATCCGAATATAACCGCTTAGCAGAGCTGATGGAGCTGAAGCCTATACAGCTTGCCGCAGAAAAAGCCGCAGTTGTAGATTTCGGGCTGTCCCGCAAGGGGGAAGAGATGCTCCACCAGCCGGTCGAGCTGCAGCCAGGAATCGTCATCGAGGCGGACCAGGCTGTCGTATCTTGGGCGGTACGGGGGGTCAGCGGTTACTACATCGTCCCTGATGAGTGGATCGGCAAGCTTGGACAGCCGCTCAAAGTGAGCCGTTATTATGCATGGCACGGAGCGATTGGACAGCCGGGAGCAGAGAAGGCAGGTGCAAAGCTGACAAATGAGCTTCCCTATGACGAGAGGTATACTTTCTATGCCCTCGAGTATTTAACCTCCAAGACTAATGACAGCTTTGGCCCCGTGATGTTCATCGGTTTTTTTGTCGGGATCGTATTTTTCGTCTCCGCCGGCAGCTTTCTCTATTTCCGGCTGTACAGCGATCTGGATGAAGACAAGCAGAAGTTCAAGGCCATCTCCAAGCTGGGGCTGAGTGATAAAGAGCTCCGCCGGATATTGAACCGGCAGATCAGCCTGCTCTTCTTCGCCCCGATCGTGGTCGCGCTTGTGCATGGAGCCGTTGCCCTTACCACGCTATCACACATGTTCCAGTACTCCATATTCAGGGAGTCCCTGCTTGTGCTGGGCCTGTTCTTCTTCATTCAGGTGATCTACTTCTTCATTGTCCGCCTGTTCTACACGAGGCAGATCCGGTCCGCGTTGGCCGGATAAAAGGCTGCAAAACACAAACAAGCGCCCTTCCACAGGAAGGGCGCTCTTTCCGTTAAGACTTAAGGCAGAACCGAGAAGACAATATCGTCGAACAGCAGATAGGCGAAGCCGCTGGTGTAGAAGCCTACCTTACCGGACGGGCGGTGGCCCGGATTGCTGCCCGAGAGCCTTGGTGCGCCGTCCACGGTTACAGCGATGTCCCCGTCCTTCGCCGTTACCTTCACCGCGTACTCCGTATCCGGCTGCAGGTCATGCCCAGGCAACACAGTCTCGGTTAGCTTTTGCCAGGCAGTGTCGTAGAGTATCCAGGCTGAAGACCCGTCTGCCCGGGTCCGGTACCCTATCCGGGTAGAGCCGCTGCTGTCCTGGCGGTCAAAAATGTACAGGATACCGTTATCCGGCATCACAGCGGGCGTCTTCAGCTTGAACTCCAGCTGATAGGCGGTGAAGCTGCGGTCGAGCAGTCCGCTGGCGCCGTTCAGCAGTTTATATCGGCGGTTCCCGTCCGGGTCAGCAGCAATGCTGCGGTTCGGGTCCACCGGCCAGCCGTTGCCCCCGTTCTCGAAATCTGTCTCATGCATAATATTTGAGACAGTGACGGTAATATCTGCTGTAATCAGCGGATTGACCGTTGAGACCGCCGTAATAACGGACTGTCCTTCGTATACGGCACTCACGACTCCCGCGCTATCCACTGTTGCTACCGCTGGGTTAGCAGACTGCCAGGTCACCCCTGTATCCGGCGTATCTGCAGGATCGAAGGAGACTTGCAGCTGCCGCTGCTCCCCTGCGGCCAGACGCACCGCGCTCTCCGCCGGAATAATCCCGGCCAGCGTAGTCGTCAGGGCCTTGAACTGAATGTCATCGAAGTGCATCTGGCTGATATTGCTGACGTAGAAGCCGACCTTCCCCTCTGCATTGTGTCCCGGATCAGTGCCCTTCAGGCGGAACGCCCCGTCTAGATAGACACTGATGTCGCCGCCCTTCACCAGCATGCGGACTGCATATTCCATATCCGGCTGCAGGTCATGCCCCGGCCGCTTGACTTCCTTCAGCACCGTCCAGGCCGAATTGTAGAGCAGCCACGCAGAGCTGCCGTCCGCCCGGGTCTTGTAGCCGATCCGGCTGGAGCCGCTTCCGGCCTGACGGTCGAAGATATACAGGGTCGCGTTATCGCCCATCACCGCCGGGGTTTTCAGCTTGAAGCTCAGCTCATAGTCCGAGAAGGATTTGGGGCTAAGCGCAGAGGCTCCGTTCAGAATCTTGTACCAGCGGTTGGTTCCGAGCTTCTCGATGCTGCGGTTCGCATCCTGCAGCCACCCGTTCGCGCCCGACTCGAAATCCGTGAAGTCCATCACGCCGTCACCGGCCTCCACATGAACCGTGACCGTGGCGGTCAGCAGCGGATTCTCCGCCGAGGCTACCGTAATGACCGTACTGCCGACTGACTGGCCGGTAACGATACCTGCCCCATCCACTGCCGCGATGGCCGGATCGGCCGAAGTGAAGGTCAGGGCGGGATGATCCGCATTCCACGGAAGCACCGCCGTGCGCAGCTTCACCGTTTTCCAGCGGTCCACAGTTATTTCATTGTCATAGACGGCAACGCCCTGCACGGGGTAGCTGTCCGGACCTGCTGTCGTACCCGCCCTGCCGTCAACGCCGATATCGTTAAACGGAATGTCAGGGAAGCCGGGAATGACATCGAAGACCTCCGCATCCGGCTGCAGCGACAGATTGCCTCCCGCCAGGTCGGTGAAGCCGGGATCTGCGGCAGTCACCCAGTTATTCGCATACTGGACCAGTCCGAACTTATCGTAGGCCCCGTACACATTGGTCGTTACGCTGCGCGGAACCGACGGGTTGTAGACGACATTCCCCTGGAACGTATTGGTGTCGGGATAATACCGGTTCTCCGTGAAGAAATCCGCCAGCTCGGGATACTTGGCCAGATAAGGCGTTCCGGTGAAATTATTGTTCGCCGCAAACAGCGCCTGCCATTTCGGCATGTAGTTGAGCGGCACCTGATCATCCGGCTCATCACCCAGGAACATATCCGCATAGTCATACGGAATTTTGCTGTCAATGAAGATATTGTTGCGGGTCAGGATATGGGCACCGCCATTATTTTTAATTGCCGAATTGCCCATCTTGTAAAAAATATTCTCGTTGATCGTCAGTCCCATCGTGAAATTGTCCGGGTATACCCCTTCTACTCCGGCTTTGCTCTCGCCGATGTTATGGAAATAATTGCGCCGGATGACCGTCCCCCGCTCATGGGGCTGCTCCCCCGCGTTCATGTAGATCGCTCCGAGATCCGAGAAGGTCGTGCATACATCATAGATCTCGTTATATTCCACAGTATGGTCATTGCCGAAGATCAGCACGCCGGGATGCGGCGCGTCATGCAGCTCATTATGCGACATGCGGTTGCCCACGCCGGACAGCAATACCCCGGGATTATAGGCTTTGTGATAGTAGGCAAAATCGTGAATATGCGAATTCTCCACCCTGTTGTTTCCCGGTGCAAGCGTGGTTTTGTTACCTCCGGCCAGCGTAACCGCAGTCCCCCCGATATGATGGATATGGGTGCTGACAATAGCATGGTCCGTCCCCGGTGCCCCATCAAAATTATTGTAGTAAAACCGGCTTTGGGTATTGACCAGCACTCCGCTGTTGGTGAAGTTGCGGATCTCGCTGTTCAGGATACGCAACTGCTTGCCGCCCATGAACACCGCCGCCGAATCGCGGCCGTTCTCCAGCACCAGCTCCGAGAAGTCGATGTACGAGGCGTTCAATGCGTTGATCATCGGACTCTTCAGCATCGTGACTTCAATATCCGGGTTTCCGGCAGTAAACTCGGCATTCGGCAAAAAATACAGCTTCCCGGCCTGGCGGTCAATATAATATTCGCCGGGCATGTCGATCTCCTCCAGCAAGTTCTGCGCGAAGTGGAAGTCCGGATACCAGTTCTTGAAGATACCGCTCATTTCGCCATAGCGGAGGGTAATACTTTTGGCGGCGGTGTCGATGGAAGCAATCTTGTTGTACGACCATTCCCAGCTGTAGCCGAAGATCCCGTCCAGCCAGATGTCGTCAGCCTGCGTCCAGTATTGGGGACGGTCGTACGTATAAGTGAAGGTGCCTCCGCGCGTATGCACTTCCCCATTCGGGTCCTTGCGGGTCGGGCCGGGGTCCAGAATCTCATCCATCTGGACTGTGCCTTCATTCGGCCAGCGGGCCAGCGTCATGCCCTGCCCTGCCACATACAGCTCCATCGGCGGCACCTCGCTTAGATCATTGGCCAGGTAATAGCCATGACGGCTGAGCTGGCCGTAATCAGTAATGCCAAGCGCTCCCAGATCTGCGGCCAGTACCTTCGTTCGCGCTTCCGGGCTGATGATGCGGCCCAGGATGGACGGGTCGGTGACCGGAACGAAGGCTGATTTGGCCAATTGGCGGGAGCCGGACAACGTGACCTCTTCCCCCGGATATGCCGTGTACGTGATGGGCTTATCCGCTTCGCCGGAATCCTGCTGGCGCAGCTCGAAGCTGCTGGTCCGCTCATACCTTCCTTCCCGCAGATACACGGTAACCCCGCCCTCCGGCAATCCCTCCTCCGCCTTCAGCGTACGGATCGTATCGCGCGCCTTCTCAAGACTCTGGAATGGGGCATTCAGCGTCCCGGAGTTGGAATCGCTTCCATTCGTAGCCACATAAAAAGCCGTCCCGGACGTTTCCCCCTCCGCATAGACAGGGGCATTAAACGGCAGAGACGGCATCAACAGCAGACTGGCTGCAAGGGCAGCAAGCAAACGTTTTTTCACCAAGGCTCCTCTTCCTTTCAACGTGGGATGTAGGGACTTTCGCCAGCTTTAGGCTGGCGAAGCCCCCCATGAGCAGCAGGTTTCTCCGTTTCTCCTCAGCCTATTTCTTCAGACCTTTATCCTTCAGGAATTGTTCAAATTGCTTGGTGACCTCAGCCACATACTTCTCCTCGCCTGCTTCCTTCAGCTTGCCATAGAGGGTAGGCCAGGTTTCTTCAAAATCAAGCGTACCGGTCACAAGTCCCCGCTTATATTCCCCCCACACCGCATTCAGGTTGGCGATTTCGGTATTCACCGGCTCGGAATTGAACTTGAAGGCACCAACCGGATTCACCTCCGAATCGGAATTGATCTTCTTGGTCTCTTCCCAGACATTCTCCGGCTGTCCTTCCTTCAGATACGAGTTGAACACGCTGCCGAACACCCAGTCCATATTGGGCAGATAACGGGAATCCGCTTTGGCCTTGATGTACTCTCCGTCTGCCTTATCGTAATGCTCACCGGCAATCCCGTTACAGAGCAGATTGTACAGCTCCTTGTCGGTATTCACCAGATTCAGCAGCATCATGGCACGCTCCGGGTTAGGGGCAGTACGGCTGATCGATTGGTTCGTGGTCGCCGAATACCCGTTGGAGAACCAGTCACTGAGCGGGACAGTGATGACGTCATTGCCGCCGTTTTTGGCCTTCACCTCAGCTTCCACGCCCGGCTTCAGCGTCACGTTGAAATCCACGGCAATCCGGCCTTTCGCCAGGTAATCATTCGCTTTTTCGGTAGCGGCATCCTTGTAAATATAGCCTTCCTTATACCATTTGCTGGCCAGCCGGAAATTGTCCAGCTCTTCTTCCGGGTAACGCTGCAGGGTATAGGTAGGGTCATCTGTCTTGATATAGAAATGGTCATCTAGACCTGGAACTACCCAGTACTTGTCGTCATGCGACTGCGGATTAATGAAGGAGGTGCCGAAGATACCAAACGGAATGATATCCGGCTCACTCTGCTTAATCTGGGCCAGGAACGGCTCGATATCTGCGATTTTTTTAATGGAAGCGGTATCAAGTTTGTACTTGTCAGCGAAGCGCTTCTGGATGATGAAGCCGTACCGCGAGCCGTTAATCTGCTGATTCGGAATGCCGTAGATCTCCCCGTCCACCGAGAGGCCATCCCACATCACCTGCGGCACATCCTTCTTCAGCTCCGGCGCATACTCCTCAAGCAGCTTATCCATCGGCTGAATCGCTCCCTTGCGCACCAGCTCCTCCGGCTTCAGCATATAACCGGTCCACAGAATATCGAACTTCTCGCCCGCCGCAAGCACGGTGTTCATCTTCTGCACGTAATCCCCGATCGCTACAGGCATCAGCTTGACGGTGGCGTTAATCTTTGCCTTCGTAAGCTTGTTTACTTCCTCCTGCACTTTATCCTGATCGGCCTGAAGCTGGGACAACGGATAGTACCAAGTCAGTTCCACCGGCTTCAGCCCGCCTGCATTGCCGGATTCGGGAGCAGCACTTTGCGCGGCATCCGTCCCGCTGCCTTCCGTGCCTTTCCCGGCATTCGTTCCGCCATTATTGTTGCCCCCGCAGCCTGATAGCACAGATGCAGCCAGCATTACAGATGCCAATACGCCAACCAGCCCTTTTTTCATGTGAGTGACCTCCTGTACTTTGTACATGTAATTGTATGTTAACCCTTTAGGGAGCCAACCGTAAGCCCTTTGACGAAAAACCGCTGAAAAAACGGGAAGATGACCAGCATCGGTCCGCCGGCCAATACCGCAATCGCCATCCGGGCCGAGCTGTTCGGAAAACTCGACAGATCAATGCCAAGCTGCCCGGTGAATTCCGAGTTCGTCGTCAGAAACTCAATACTGTTCAGCGTCCGCACCAGCAGCAACTGCAGCGGTACCTTGTTCGGATCGTCAATGTACAGCATCGCGTTAAACCATTCGTTCCAGTAGGTGAAGGAGATCAGCAGACCCAGCGTAGCCAGGGCAGGCGTCGAGAGCGGCAGAATAATCCGGAAGAAAATGCGGAATTCCCGCGCCCCGTCGATTTTGGCCGATTCAATGATCTCCAGCGGAATCTTGGACATGAAGCCCTTCATGACCATAATGTTGAACGGCGACAGCAGAATCGGCAGAATCAGCGCCAGCAGGCTATCCTTCAGATGCAGGTACTGAGTAATAAGAATGTAAGAGGGAACGAGTCCCCCGCTGAACAGCATGGTGAAAAATACATAGAACGTCGTCGCCCGGTTATACCGGTAATCCTGCCTTGAAATTACGTAAGCCGTCATCGCGGTCAGCAGCAGTCCGGCAAGCGCGCCGATGATCGTCACCGTGAACGTCACGCCATAGGCCCGGAGCAGGATATCAGGAGCGTCCAGCAGATAGCGGTAGGCATCCAGACTGAAGGACTGCGGGATGAACTGGTACCCGTTCTCGGTCAATGACTTCTCATCCGTCAGTGAGACAACGATGACCAGCAGGAATGGCAGAATCACCACCAGCGACAGCACGATAAACAGCAGATTAATGAACAGCTTCGAGATTTCAAATTTTTTGCCCACGCTTTTCGCACCTCCTTACCACAGGGAATTATCGGGATCGACCTTGCGCACAATTCCGTTAGCCGTCAGTACCAGCACCAGACCGACAACCGACTGATAGAACCCGGTAGCCGCAGACATGCTCACATTGCCGACCTCACGCAGCGCACGGTACACATAAGTATCAATGATATCCGTAGAGCCATAGAGAAAACCGGAGTTATTCGGGATGAAATAATGCAGCCCGAAATCTCCGCGGAACATATTGCCGATCGACAGAATCAGCATAATAATGATGATTGGGGCCATCAGCGGGATCGTGATTTTGAAGGCCATTTGCCGCTTGGTTGCCCCGTCGATCCGCGCCGCCTCGTAATATTCACTGTTAATGCCAATGATGCCGGCAAAATAAATCAGCGTGTTGAACCCCACCACTTTCCACAATTGAACCAGAATCAGAATGACCGGCCAGGGTCCGGGGTTCTGATACCAGCTCACCGGATTCAGCCCGAAGGATTCCAGCGTGCGGTTGATGAAGCCGTCCGAGTGGTTCAAGAAAGCGTATGCCACATACCCCACCAGCACCCATGACAGGAAATGGGGCAGAAACAAGGCCGTCTGATAGAACTTGCTCCACTTGGCCTTAATCTCATTCATCAGAATAGCCAGCAGCAGCGCTGCTGAGGTGCCTATCAGAATATAAGCGGTGTTATACAGGACCGTATTCCGGGTAATCCGCCACGCCGTGTCCGTAGTGAACAGATAACGGAAGTTATCCAGCCCGACCCATTTACTGCCGAAGATCCCGAGATCATACCGGTAATTCTTGAAGGCGATAATCAGACCAATCATCGGAATATACGCGAAAATCAATTTGTACAGCAGTCCCGGCAGCGAGAGCAGGAACAGCTCCCGGTTGCTTTTGAAATGGGCCAGCTCCCTTCGGAGCCAGGATTGTCTGCGCGTGGCCGGCAGCGCTCCTGAACTTGCCTGTTGTTCCGCCAGCGGAACCTTATTCAACATAACCAAAGCCCCTTCCTTTCCTTCCTTAGCTGCAGTTGTTTGCCTGTGTCCCAGGCTTTGCACGACTAACATAGCGCAGAATAAGGTTGCTGCGTTACTGTACAATTGCAAGAATGCTGTAAAGCCGGGCTGTATTGTTGCCAGATTCCTGTCTAGCGGGGGCAGACCTCTGCACGGCACAGCAAAAAGCCCGCCAGATGAACAGTACTCATGTAGCGGACCCTGCCTTACGTATGGGGAAAGTGGAATCATCTGCTGCGGTCAATGGCCGATTTCAGGCGGTACTCCTTCGGCGTGGTGCCATAGCAGCGCTTGAACAGGCGGTAAAAATAACTCTCGTTCCCGAACCCGACCTTCTCCATAATCTCTGTTACGGTGAAGTCCTCTTGCTCCAGGTACTTCTTGGCACTGGCCAGCCGGGCAGCGTTAATCTGATCGACCACCGTCTTGCCTTCCTGCGCCTTGAACACCTGGCCCAGATAGACCGGACTCATCTTGAGCATATCGGCAATCCGCTGCACATTCAGGTCAGGATCGGCGTAATGCCTGTAAATAATCTCCTTCACCGTATCCGCCAGCAGCCGGTTCTTATCCTCGCGCCCGCTCCGGCGCTGCTCAGCGGCTTCCCGCACCACCTCCAGCAGGACCATCTCCGTCTCGTCCAGTGTCTCCTTCTCCAGAATCCGGCGGTTGATCGCCTGCAGGTTAAGCGAGACCGGATTGACACTCCGGCTGTTCATCTCAGCAAGCGTCTGGCTCAGAGTCACGGCCAGATGAAGCACCGCTGAATACATATTCTCGTAGCTGAAGCCGCCAAGCAGCGCTCTCCACTTGCGGATCGTCTGCTCCGTCTCTGCCAGATCCCCGCCCTTCAATCCTTCCGTCAGCTGCCGCTCCAGCTCCTGCGGAATGCGCAGCGCTTCATTCTCTTCATTCGCCCGGAGCATTTCCGGCTCAAGCACAGCTCCCTTGCCGTAGATCATCCGGTAATTGGCATGGCGCTGCGCCAGATTATAATGCGCCGTGATGCTGCGGTAATCCGTGAAGACCTCGCTTAGCGTGACTGTAAAAGTAATATGATAATAGTTGCCGATCGTCTGCTGGAGCTCCCTGAACCGCTCCTCCAGCTTCGCCAGCTCCCCGTCCGTACTCCCGGCAATGAAGACCAGATGCCCGCTCTTCATATCTGCAGCTTCACAGGAGCCCTGAAGGCGCAATAATTCCTGCCCGATGTTGGAGATGGCGAAGTACAGCAGCGATTCCATCGGCAGTCCCGGCTCTGCCGCCAGCCCCTGCAGGTTGTCGATCTGCACGAGCGCCAGCCGGAGCGGAGACGGATAGGCAATATCGATGCCGTGCTGCTCTCTGAGCTGCAGGAAGGACTGCTCATCCAGACTATGGCTTGAAGCGATCAGACTGCGGAGCTGATAGAGCTTGGCAATATTGGACTGCGAGGCCCGCTCCAGCTCCAGCCCCTTCAGCTTGCTGATCATCTCCGTAAGGTTGGCTGCAATCAGTGACAGCTCATCCTTGGCCTGCGGCGCGCCCCGCACATCCCCGGGAACCAGAGTCAGCAGCTGGCCTACCGGCTTATACAGCCGCACCGCGAAGAACACGGACAACAGCACGGCCAGCAGAACAACAGACAGCGTGACCGCGATCTCCGTCCATTTCATCTGCCGGACACTGCCCAGCACCACATCGTAATCCTGCATGCTGACAATCTGCCAGTTGTTCAGGGCTTTGCTCAGATAAGTCACTTTATACTTCCTGCCGTCATGACTGTAGTTGAAGGAATCCAGCGGCCTGCCCGAAGCGCTGATCTGCGGCAGCAGCTCTCCCTTCAGGTTAAGCCCTTCAGGAACCTGCCCGCCGGTTGCGATCAGCACCTCACCGTCAGTATCGGTCACAAATAACACATCATTCTGCCGTTCCGCCGCTTGGTTAAGCGCTTTCATATTATCGAGCATCCATCCCGGCTTTACCGTGAGGATCAGCGCATTGTCATTGATTGAACCCAAGGTATCCCCGTCATACAGGAAGAAGGCAAAGACATCAATGCCCCCGCCCTTACCGTCCAGGTCGAGCGGAATGAGCTGGAGCTTCGGCAGATCTGCCCGGGAATCCATATAGTTCTGCAAGGAGCTGTACAGAAGACTATTGTTAATCTCATGATTCAGCGACGAGAAGAACCGGTGCTGGGCCCCATTATAAAAGACAGCCGCGTGCAGATACGGAGAGGCTGCGACCGTGTGATTCAGCCGCTCGATCTTGAGGATGCTCTGCCTGTAATCAGCGCCGGACTTCAGCGCCAGCAGCTCCTCGTCATTGTACAGGGAGACTGCCAGATCTTTTACAATCCCGTTCATGTTCTCAATGTTGTAATTGATCTGGGTCAGCAGCTTGCGGTCCGCTTCATTCTGGAGGCTGAGCACCTTGCTGCGGGCACCCGAGTTCATCAGCAGCGAAGCCACCGCCAGAATGGCAACAACAAGCATAAAGCTGAGTAGGATCCGCTGCAAGTATTTACGCGAACGGATCGTCTGCAGTACGTTCATGTGATCCCTCTCCCGGCTCTTAAGGTGTCCTTACTATAATCCCGCGCCAAAATACTTGTCAATCTGCAGTTCCGGCTCCGCACCGGACAATTCCCGGAGCAGCGTCTGCGCGATCACCCGGTGCCCCGGGGTGTCCGGATGGATACCGTCGCCATATCTGTAAGCGGCGTTCTGCGAGCGCCTATGCCGGATCAGCTCCAGCAGCGGCGTACGCAGATCAATCACTTGGTCCGCAGGGCAGCCCCCGGATAGCAACCAGTCCGCATAACGCTCCAGCACCTGATCGTAGTCCCTGTATGGCGCGAGATAACTGAAGTCCGCCGCGTCTGCGGGCTGTAGCTCCCCCGTCATGGACAGAGCATCGAACGGCGGAGGTGTCATGAGCACGACCCCGGCTCCGGCTTCACAGATCCGAGCGCTGAGTGCCAGCATCCCCGCCTGATAAGCAGCGAACCGCTCTTCCGAAAAGGGATGATAGATTCCGTCATTCATGCCATAGCAGGCTATAACCACATCAGGAGCAGCCTCCGCCAGCTCTCTGGCCAGCCGTTCATGCACGCAAGGGCGCGGATAGGGATGCGCCGCCTCGCTCAGACCCGAGACCGTCTCGCTGGGAACTCCGGATGGAATCAGCTCGGCGGTCCACTCCGGCCGGCGCACGTTCAGCCATTCCCGGATCAACCGGATATATTGTCCGTCAGCTGTAATGCTGTCCCCGAGGAACAGTATCCGGGGGGGTCTGTTATTCCGTGTGATTCTATCCTTAAGTATATTCCGCATTTTTTGCCCTCCTGACCTTGGCGCAGGTCTCACTGCCCGGCCGCACCCAGGCCGGTACACCCGCCACCCTAATGGTAGCGCCGCCCGCGCCTTTGCGCCTTGACGATCCCGACCTTCTTTAGCATAATATGGCCATGACTACCAAAATCCTAGCGCGGGATATCGGCCTTGAGCCGGGTTTTACCTTTAGAATCCAGAAATGCCCGTTGACCCATGATTACTACGTCCACAGCCATGATTTCTCGGAGCTTGTCGTTATTCTGTCAGGACACGCCATACACATCATTGAAGGGAGAGAGGTGCCGGTTAAGGCCGGACAGGTTTTTCTAATCCACAGCAACGTTTCCCATGGCTACAAGAATGTTGACGGAATTGAATACGTGAACGTAATGTTCCAGCCGGAGCAGCTGCTCCAGCAGTCCGAGCTGAGGCTCCTGCCCGGCTTCCAGGCCTTATTCTATATTGAGCCATTCTACCGGAAGGAGATGTATTTCAAGGGGATGCTCTCGCTGGAAGCGGGACAGCTCCTTGAAGCTACCCGGCTGCTGGATGAGATTCTCGAGGAGCATGACCGGCAGCCCGAGGGCTACCGGCTGATGATCCGTACCTATTTCACTGCCCTGGTAGGCATGCTCTCCCGCTATTACCAGAACAGCAGCAGTCATGAGGATAACAAGGCGCTGCGGATCGGGGAGACCGTCACCTATATCGAAGAGCACTTCCTGCAGCCAATCACGCTGCAATCCATGGCGGACCGGGCCTATATGTCCACCCGCCAGTTCCTGCGGGTCTTCACCCGCAACTACCAGACCACCCCTATGGATTATGTCATCCGTAAGCGGCTGAATTATTCCTGCACCCTGCTGCGCAGCCCGGGCCTGAGCATCTCGCAGGTGGCGCTGGACAGCGGCTTCCATGACCAGAATTACTACTCCCGCCAGTTCCGCAAAGTATTTAACTGTAGTCCCAGCCAATACCGCGAGCGGATGCTAGGCTCCTGACCGCTGCCCGGGCGGGCTTAGCCCTCCCCCGGACCGGTAGCGGCAGCAGCCTCATCCCGCTGGCGCAGCCGCTGCCGGTAGGCTCCGGGGGTCACTCCGAATCTCGCGCTGAACAGCCGGGTCATATAATTGGGGTCCTGAATGCCTACCCGTTCAGCAATTTCCGAGATGCCCAGTACCGTACCGCCCAGCAGCTTCTTCGCCTCTTCCAGACGCAGGTGCAGCACATACTGCAGCGGCGTAGTGCCGATATGCTGCTTCATGCATCTGGTAATATAATCAGCCTGGAAATGCAGCTCCTCCGCAAGCCCTGCCAGATGGAACGGCTCCCGCCAATGCTCCGCCAGATAGGCTGCGGCCGCCCGGGCCAGCCGGACCGCCGGCTCCGGCGGCTGAGCTGTACGCTCACATTCCGCCTGAAGCGCCGCCAGCAGCCCGGCCAGCAGCAGATGAAGCCGCATGGCATTCTCTGCGCTAAGCCGGTTATGAAGCTCGTTCATCTCCTGCAGGATCGGCTCCAGCCCCTCCAGATCAACGGCTGCGAACTTCGGCAGATACAGCCGCTGCTGCACCGAAGGCTCCTCGTCCTCCACCGTTCCCTTTGCCAGTAGTGTAGACCAGGGGATATCCCCGTGCCGGATATACGCCGGTTCAGGTGCATGAATGAAATGCACCCAGTAGATCTCCGTATCCTCCCCGCAGGCACGGTATCCGTCATGCGGCAATCCAGCCTCAAGCAGCAGCACCATCCCCGGCCTCACCGCATATTCCTTGCCCGCTTCCATCATATAGAGCGTACCCCGCTTGACCAGCAGCAGATCATATACACCGAAGGTACGGGCGAAATGCCGGTCTCCCGGTGACCAGACGGCATGTCCTACCGTGACAAACTGCGGCAGCGGCGGAATGGGAAACTCCAGGCATAACATGGTGTCCCCTCCTGTCCAAAGTCGGTTTTGTGCTATTTCAAGTCTATATTAACACTGGCAGATCCCGCAATAAAAAGGTACAGTGACGGGGAATCTTCTTTTCATTCCATTCCATGAGGGGTTGTGTATCCATGCGTTTTCGTCAGGTTCATCTTGATTTCCATACCTCAGAAGCCATTCCCGGCATTGGTCGGGACTTCTCCAGAGCCCAGTTCCAGTCCATGCTGCGCACAGGTCATGTAGACTCTGTCACCGTGTTCTCCAAATGCCATCACGGCTGGGCCTATCATCCCAGTGAAGCCAATGAGATGCACCCCGAGCTCACCTTCGACTTGCTGGGTGAAATGATTGCGGCTGCCCATGAGATCGGAGTCCGTACACCGGTGTATTTATCGGCCGGCCTGGACGAGAAGCTGGCCCGCCGCCACCCGGAATGGCTGATCCGCGATGCCGAGGACCGGACCCGGTGGGTGAAGGATTTCATGACACCGGGTTACCACGAGTTTTGTATGAACACCCCTTATCTGGACATCCTGCTGGCCCAGATTCATGAGGCGGCTTCCCGTTACGATGCTGACGGCATCTTCCTGGACATTGTCGGCGTGCGCAAGTGCCGCTGCCAATACTGCGTCGCCGCCCTGCGGGCAGCCGGGCAGGACCCGCGCGATGAGGCAGCCATCATCGCCCTCGGCGAGCAGACCTACCTGAATTATGCCCGACGCGTGCGGGAGACCCTGGATGCCGTGAAGCCCGGGCTTCCCGTCTATCACAACAACGGCCATCAGCAGCGGGGACGCCGCGACCTCGTGCAGGTCAACAGCCATCTGGAGCTCGAGTCCCTGCCCACCGGAGGTTGGGGTTATGATCATTTCCCGCTGTCCGCACGCTACGCCCAGACGCTCGGCATGGAATTCCTCGGCATGACCGGCAAATTCCATACCTCCTGGGGCGAGTTCGGCGGGTACAAGCATCCGAACGCGCTGCGGTTCGAGACTGCGCTTAGCCTGGCACACGGCGCCAGATGCTCCATTGGTGATCAGCTCCATCCCTCCGGCCTGATGGATGAAGCGACTTACAGCCTGATCGGCGCTGCCTACAGCGAGGTCGAGGCGAAGGAGGAATGGTGCAGCGGGGTCACTGCTGTGGCCGATATTGCCGTCTTATCGCTGGAAGCGGCACGGGAGGCCTGTCCCGGCGGGGAAACACGCAGAGGGGAGCGGAATCTGGCTGACGCCGGAGTGGTGCGGATGCTGACCGAAGGACATTACCTGTATGATATCGTAGATACATTCAGCGATTTTAGCGCGTACAAGGTGCTGATTCTCCCGGATGAGGTGCCCGTATGGCCTGAGCTTGCCAATGCCATAGAGAGCTTCACGGCTGGCGGCGGCAAGTTACTGGCTACCGGACGCTCGGGATTGAATCTGGCCGGGGATGCATTTGCCCTGGACCTGGGAATCACCTGGCTTGGAGAGAACCCGTACCAGCCCGCGTATTTCAAGCCCTATTTCATACCCGGTGCGCTAATGCCTGCTTCCTTTGTCATGTACGGCGAAGGCCAGCTAATCGAATTGCAGGAAGGACAAGGAGAGGCGCTCGGACATGTGGAGAACCCTTATTTTAACCGTGACGTCTTCACCTTCTGTTCCCACCAGCACACGCCGGGCGCCATGGAGAACAATGGTCCGGGAATGGCCGAGAGCAGCAGCGGAATCTATATCGCCTGGCAGGTATTCAGCGAGTACGCCGAAGCCGGATCTCTTATCCTGAAGGAGTTAGTGCTGCATGCACTGTCTCGCCTGCTCCCCCTTCCTTCCCTGCGCACCAATCTGCCGGCGCGTGGCATAACAACCCTGCAGTATCAGCAGGCAGAGCAGCGTTATGTGAATCATCTGCTCTATGCCGCGCCTGCCCTGAAGGGCAGGATTGAAGTGATCGAGGACCTCGTACCACTTCATGATATTACTGTCAGCCTGCGGCTCCCGTCTCCCGGCCCCGTCCAGCGGGTCTATCTGGCTCCGTCGATGACAGAGCTGCTGTTCACCGTCAGCCGCGGGGGCGGGATTACTTACACGATTCCTTACCTGGAGAATCATCAGATGGTCGTGATTGAATGAGAACTATACCATTGCCTAGCATTCACATTAGTTGAAGATCTCTATCAGCCCGAGCAGGATAAAAGATGGGTCGTAATCTCCCCTCCCGGATCAGCTGGCACTACCCTTCTGCTGGCCCGGGCGAAGCCTGAACAGGAGCTATTTATCGGCAATCAGGCAGGCGGACGGGTATTCCTTTTTCTGAACACCGATAACATTTGGCGAAATTATCATGAAATGGTCTCCAGGGGGATTGAATTCGTCAGAGAACCCAAAGAAGAAGCTTATGAATCGTGGCGGTATTCAAGGATCTGTACGGCAACCTGTGGGACCTGCTGCAGATGAATGCACAGCAGGCCAACTCATTGAACTCCAAATGTATCTCGCAGATAGTTATCCAGAATCTGAAGGGGCTCGTGTAACGCCTGGTTGGGAAATTTATGAGTAACCTTATAGCCCACTCTGGAGGGCACTGACACCGCCAGCTTCTGAAGAACAAATTCTCCCATCCCCATCATATATTCGCCAATCGAAGCGGGAACAATCGTCCATTGTCTGGCATCCGTCAAAAAAGTAGTGATGAGTCCCGCTGTGTCCAGATGTACACGAGACGGACACAGCGGGTCCCACCACTGGTCATGTCTGAATTGAAACTCCCGATTCCAATTGACGAGGACTTCATGCTCTGCCGCCAATTCTTCCATTTCCACCGTGTCTCCAGCCTGCCGCCCTGGTACAGCCAAGCGCAACAGCACCATTTCTTCAGTGAAAAACGGTTGAACAGTAACGCTAGGCGACACAATTTCCCGTACCACAAACGCCACATCCATCTCACGCCGCTCAATACTGTCAAAAGCCTCCTGAGTATGCTGCGTACGAATCTGCAATCGGATGGACGGAGTGTGCTGATTAAGCATTCTATATACCGGAGGCAAGACAAAGTGGCTTATACTTTCGGCAGCGCTTATAGCCAGACTTAACTGCGAACCATTCGCCTTTAAAATTTGAGTTTCCCTCCAGAGCGCCTCCCATCTTTCCGCAATACTAAAAAAGTTCTCCCCATTCGGGGTCAGGCTGATTTTGGCTGCCCCTTTTCTTCGCTCCACCAACAGGCCGCCCATCCCTTGCTCTAATGTCTTTAAGCGGTAACTTACCGTTGCTTGTGACAGGTGCAGCAGATCGGCCGCTTTACTTATACTCCCAGTCCGTACGATAGCTAAATACGCTTCTATCCCAGGAAAATACATCGAATACCTCCTCAATATATAGAAAATATTAATATAGTTCACAAAACATTTGCGTTTTACAACATTATTCTTTATGTCTAAAATTATCATTAACACAGACAAGGGGTCAAATAGTCAGGTTATGAAAAGGTGGGTTAGCTATGAAGATTCTCATCGTTGGTCATTTTAACGAATCCGCACAATCAAAGATTACAAGGTATTTCCCGCAAGACTGGAACGTTGTGATTGTCCCGCCCGGACAAGAAATGCTGCATCATATTGAAGATTGCCAGGTCCTCATCCCTGAACATATTACAGTGGATCATAGCCTGCTTGCTAACGCCAAAACCTTAAAATTAGTACAGACGGGTGCAGGCTATGATAATGTCGATATCCCTGCCTGTACACAGCTCGGCATTTGGGTGGCCAATGCGGCGGGAGTGAATGCACAGGCCGTGGCCGAGCACGTAATGGCATTGATACTGTCTTATTATAAAAACATCCCGTTTCTTGATCATTTCATGAAAACCAGGATGGATGAACATCAGTTGGAGTACACAGGGAGTGAACTAGAGGGCAGAACCATTGGGATTATCGGACTGGGTGCGATCGGAAAAAAAGTGGCTGCGTTTTGCAGCGCTTTTGATATGAATGTGCTGGCTCATGCGAGGAATACCGTGGTACAAGCCGACGGTTTGGTGACAATGACGGATCTGGACACTCTTCTAAGCACATCAGACATTGTCAGTGTACATGTACCCTTGACTGAGCAGACCAAGCACCTGATCAACAAGACGGCATTTCAGAAAATGAAGAGTAGCGCTCTGTTCATCAACACGGCCCGCGGCGGGATTGTTAACCAGAAAGACTTGATAGATGCCTTAAAAACTGGGGTTATTTCCGGCGCCTGCCTGGATGTGTATGAATCCGAACCGCTTCCTATAGACAGCGGGCTCCGCACACTGGATAACGTGATCCTTACTCCCCATACCGCAGGAATGCCTGACGGCCGGAAATTCCACAAAAAAAGATATGATTTTTTCATTAAGAATATAAAACGTGTACAAAACGGGGAAGAACCTGAAAGCAGCCTAAATCAGTTAGTATAGTTTCGGTGCAATAAAAATACAAAAAAAAGGTTTATGATATTGTACAAAGTACAATGTCATAAACCTTTTTACATACCGGCGAGAGGACTCGAACCTCCACGGTTTCCCACTCGATTTTGAGTCGAGCGCGTCTGCCATTCCGCCACGCCGGCTTAATATCATATATATCCATCATGGATAATTAAATTTAAGATGAAAAACATTCAATAAAATAATAATGGCGCGCCCTGAGAGATACGGATGCTACGCATCCGATTGCGAAGTTGTGCTATCGAAGCTTATGCTCCAACGAACTCGTTCGAATCTTAAGGACACTTGGTTAAATCAGTGAAGTAATAATGGCGCGCCCTGAGAGATTCGAACTCCCGGCCTTTTGATTCGTAGTCAAACGCTCTATCCAGCTGAGCTAAGGGCGCAAAATATGGAGCGGACGACGGGAATCGAACCCGCGACCCTCGCCTTGGCAAGGCGATGCTCTACCGCTGAGCCACGTCCGCACACGGTATGTATTCAACTACTTTAATAAAAATGGCGGAACCGACGGGATTCGAACCCGCGATCTCCTGCGTGACAGGCAGGCATGTTAGGCCAACTACACCACGGTTCCAAGATAATATTGCGGGGGCAGGATTTGAACCTGCGGCCTTCGGGTTATGAGCCCGACGAGCTACCGGGCTGCTCCACCCCGCGTCAGTAAAAAAATATTCTCTTCTAGCTTGCAAAGTCTGCATGGTGGAGGCTGAGGGGTTCGAACCCCCGACCCTCTGCTTGTAAGGCAGATGCTCTCCCAGCTGAGCTAAGCCTCCATCGAAGAAGCAACTTAATGATCATAACACATTTCCATGAAATATACAACCATTAATTTATCAAAGATGAATGTGGTGACTCGTATGGGATACTCTCCACTCCGTTACGAGATTGCGCAGTATTCCTTACGAAGCGTATGCTTCAACGAACCCAGGGAATTCTCATCCCATAATTCAAAGAAGAAAGTGGTGACTCGTATGGGATTCGAACCCATGTTACCTCCGTGAAAGGGAGGTGTCTTAACCCCTTGACCAACGAGCCATATAAGGCAAACAATCTTTCGACAACAAAAGATATTATATCAAATAAAACAGATTAATACAATAGAAATATTATTGTTCTAATCATTACTTACCGGATTCTCCACCAAGGCCATAATAATCCCCGCAACCTTGGAAACAGATTTATGTTCAGTATCTACAGCATATGCGAAGTGCTTACTCTCTGGTCCTCTAAGGCATCTCTCCATCTGTAAAGCCGCCCAGGAGTCCCTGCCTTCACCACAGCTCTCCAATCGCCTCTGTAGGGTCTCAGTGGAAGCAGTCAAGGTAAAAATGACGGACATCTTGTCCCTCAATTCTCAGCCTGCCCACAATCTCTATGAAATACATCAGCAATAACACAACAAAAAACCACCATTGATAATCAACGGTGGTCTTAAGTGCTTGGCAACGTCCTACTCTCCCAGGACCCTTCGGTCCAAGTACCATCGGCGCTGGAGGGCTTAACGGTCGTGTTCGGGATGGGTACGTGTGGAACCCCTCCGCTATCGCCACCAAACATGATTTTTCGAAGCCTACGCTTCTCGAAATCGCTACAGAAAATATCAAACCATCGGTTTAACATCCTGCCAGGCTTGATCGCCTGAAAACTGAATCCGAAACGAATCTGCGTGTTATAAATTTGGATAAGCCCTCGACCGATTAGTATTGGTCAGCTCCATGCATTGCTGCACTTCCACCTCCAACCTATCTACCTCGTCGTCTTCAAGGGGTCTTACTAATTGGGAAATCTCATCTTGAGGGGGGCTTCACGCTTAGATGCTTTCAGCGCTTATCCCGTCCGTACGTAGCTACTCAGCCATGCTCCTGGCGGAACAACTGATGCACCAGCGGTACGTCCATCCCGGTCCTCTCGTACTAAGGACAGCTCCTCTCAAATTTCCTGCGCCCACGACAGATAGGGACCGAACTGTCTCACGACGTTCTGAACCCAGCTCGCGTACCGCTTTAATGGGCGAACAGCCCAACCCTTGGGACCTACTTCAGCCCCAGGATGCGATGAGCCGACATCGAGGTGCCAAACCTCCCCGTCGATGTGGACTCTTGGGGGAGATAAGCCTGTTATCCCCAGGGTAGCTTTTATCCGTTGAGCGATGGCCCTTCCATGCGGTACCACCGGATCACTAAGTCCGACTTTCGTCCCTGCTCGACTTGTAGGTCTCGCAGTCAAGCTCCCTTATGCCTTTGCACTCTGCGAATGATTTCCAACCATTCTGAGGGAACCTTTGAACGCCTCCGTTACTCTTTAGGAGGCGACCGCCCCAGTCAAACTGCCCGCCTGACACGGTCCCCGTACCCGATGAGGGCACTAGGTTAGAACCTAGATACGATCAGGGTGGTATCCCAACGGCGCCTCCGCAGAAGCTTGCGCTCCTGCCTCCACGGCTCCCACCTATCCTGTACAGATCGTACCCAAATTCAATATCAAGCTGCAGTAAAGCTCCATGGGGTCTTTCCGTCTTGTCGCGGGTAACCTGCATCTTCACAGGTATTAAAATTTCACCGGATCTCTCGTTGAGACAGCGCCCAAGTCGTTACGCCATTCGTGCGGGTCAGAATTTACCTGACAAGGAATTTCGCTACCTTAGGACCGTTATAGTTACGGCCGCCGTTTACTGGGGCTTCGGTTCACAGCTTCGGATTGCTCCTAACCGCTCCCCTTAACCTTCCAGCACCGGGCAGGCGTCAGCCCGTATACTTCGCCTTGCGGCTTCGCACAGACCTGTGTTTTTGCTAAACAGTCGCTTGGGCCTTTTCACTGCGGCCCCCTCGGGCTATTCACCCTACCGAGGCACCCCTTCTCCCGAAGTTACGGGGTCATTTTGCCGAGTTCCTTAACGAGAGTTCTTCCGCGCGCCTTAGAATTCTCTTCTCGCCTACCTGTGTCGGTTTGCGGTACGGGCACCTTCTCCTGACTAGAGGCTTTTCTTGGCAGTGTGAGATCATGACCTTCGCTACTGTAATTTTCGCTCCCCATCACAGCCCAGCCTTATGATGTGCGGATTTGCCTACACACCAGCCTCACTGCTTAGACGGACATCCATCAGTCCGCGTCACTACCCTCCTGCGTCACCCCATCGCTCATAGCGGATTACGGTGGTACAGTAATTTCAAACTGTTGTCCTTCGACTACGCCTTTCGGCCTCGCCTTAGGTCCCGACTTACCCTGAGCGGACGAGCCTTCCTCAGGAAACCTTGGGCTTTCGGCGGATCAGATTCTCACTGATCTTTTCGTTACTCATACCGGCATTCTCACTTGTGTAGTGTCCAGCGCTCCTTACGGTACACCTTCAACCCCTACACAACGCTCCCCTACCCCAGATGCAACGCATCTAGCCATAGCTTCGGTGGTGTGTTTAGCCCCGTTACATTTTCGGCGCAGAGTCACTCGACCAGTGAGCTATTACGCACTCTTTCAATGGTGGCTGCTTCTAAGCCAACATCCTGGTTGTCTGTGCAACTCCACATCCTTTCCCACTTAACACACACTTGGGGACCTTAGCTGATGGTCTGGGCTGTTTCCCTTTTGACAATGGATCTTAGCACTCACTGTCTGACTCCCGGCAAGAAGTTAATGGCATTCGGAGTTTGACTGAGCTTGGTAACCCTTGCGGGCCCCGCACCCAATCAGTGCTCTACCTCCACCACTCCATTCACCGAGGCTAGCCCTAAAGCTATTTCGGGGAGAACCAGCTATCTCCGAGTTCGATTGGAATTTCTCCGCTACCCCCACCTCATCCCCGCATTTTTCAACATGCGTGGGTTCGGGCCTCCAGTGCGTGTTACCGCACCTTCACCCTGGACAGGGGTAGATCACACGGTTTCGGGTCTACGTCCACATACTTAGTCGCCCTATTCAGACTCGCTTTCGCTGCGGCTCCGGCTTCTCACCTTAACCTTGCATGTTAAACGTAACTCGCCGGTTCATTCTACAAAAGGCACGCCATCACCCATAAAGAGGGCTCTGACTTTTTGTAAGCACACGGTTTCAGGTTCTATTTCACTCCCCTTCCGGGGTGCTTTTCACCTTTCCCTCACGGTACTGTTTCACTATCGGTCGCCAGGTAGTATTTAGCCTTAGCAGATGGTCCTGCTGGATTCATACGGGGTTTCACGTGCCCCGCACTACTCGGGATCCGTCTCGGAGAGAACACAGTTTAGGCTACAGGGCTTTTACCTCTATCGCGGGCCTTTCCAGACCTCTTCGCCTACCATATTCCTTTGTAACTCCATGTGAGACGTCCCACAACCCCAAGAGGCAAGCCCCTTGGTTTAGGCTGTTCCGCGTTCGCTCGCCGCTACTGACGGAATCACTATTGTTTTCTCTTCCTCAGGGTACTTAGATGTTTCAGTTCCCCTGGTCTGCCTCTGCGTATCCTATGTATTCAGATACGAGTAACTGCGAATTACCACAGCTGGGTTTCCCCATTCGGACACCCCCGGATCAAAGCTTGCTTACAGCTCCCCGAGGCAGTTTCGTTGTTCGCCACGTCCTTCGTCGGCTCCTGGCGCCTAGGCATCCTCCGTGTGCTCTTAATAGCTTAACCAACGTTCCGGTGTTTTGCTTGTTTGCACAATCAAAAACCTTCACTTAGCATCACTAAAATATTGAAACTTGTTTACACAAGTTCAGCTTAAAGGAATGTTCTAAAACGCAAATTCGTTTCGGTATCCAGTTTTCAAGGATCAAGGTAAAGATGAGAGCTTAAACTCTCAAAACTGACCAACGAGTGAGTATTCGAACCCAAGGGTTCTATTGTGGAAGCGAAGCTTCCGATTTGAATGTCTTCGTTGCAGAAGACGATTCTCCATAGAAAGGAGGTGATCCAGCCGCACCTTCCGATACGGCTACCTTGTTACGACTTCACCCCAATCATCTACCCCACCTTCGGCGGCTGGCTCCCTTGCGGGTTACCCCACCGACTTCGGGTGTTGTAAACTCTCGTGGTGTGACGGGCGGTGTGTACAAGACCCGGGAACGTATTCACCGCGGCATGCTGATCCGCGATTACTAGCAATTCCGACTTCATGCAGGCGAGTTGCAGCCTGCAATCCGAACTGAGACCGGCTTTGCTGGGATTGGCTCCACCTCGCGGCTTCGCTTCCCGTTGTACCGGCCATTGTAGTACGTGTGTAGCCCAGGTCATAAGGGGCATGATGATTTGACGTCATCCCCACCTTCCTCCGGTTTGTCACCGGCAGTCACTCTAGAGTGCCCAGCTTCACCTGCTGGCAACTAAAGTCAAGGGTTGCGCTCGTTGCGGGACTTAACCCAACATCTCACGACACGAGCTGACGACAACCATGCACCACCTGTCTCAACTTTCCCCGAAGGGCACCTGATGCATCTCTGCTTCGTTAGTTGGATGTCAAGACCTGGTAAGGTTCTTCGCGTTGCTTCGAATTAAACCACATACTCCACTGCTTGTGCGGGTCCCCGTCAATTCCTTTGAGTTTCAGTCTTGCGACCGTACTCCCCAGGCGGAGTGCTTACTGTGTTAACTTCGGCACCAAGGGTATCGAAACCCCTAACACCTAGCACTCATCGTTTACGGCGTGGACTACCAGGGTATCTAATCCTGTTTGCTCCCCACGCTTTCGCGCCTCAGCGTCAGTTACAGCCCAGAAAGTCGCCTTCGCCACTGGTGTTCCTCCACATATCTACGCATTTCACCGCTACACGTGGAATTCCACTTTCCTCTTCTGTACTCAAGTCACCCAGTTTCCAGTGCGACCTCAGGTTGAGCCCAAGGTTTAAACACCAGACTTAAATAACCGCCTGCGCGCGCTTTACGCCCAATAATTCCGGACAACGCTTGCCCCCTACGTATTACCGCGGCTGCTGGCACGTAGTTAGCCGGGGCTTTCTTCTCAGGTACCGTCACTCCGGCAGCAGTTACTCTACCGGACGTTCTTCCCTGGCAACAGAGCTTTACGATCCGAAAACCTTCATCACTCACGCGGCATTGCTCCGTCAGGCTTGCGCCCATTGCGGAAGATTCCCTACTGCTGCCTCCCGTAGGAGTCTGGGCCGTGTCTCAGTCCCAGTGTGGCCGTTCACCCTCTCAGGTCGGCTACGCATCGTCGCCTTGGTGGGCCGTTACCCCACCAACTAGCTAATGCGCCGCAGGCCCATCCCCAAGCAGCAGATTGCTCCGCCTTTCATTCTCTCCTCAGGAGAAAAAAGAAATTATCCGGTATTAGCTACCGTTTCCGGTAGTTATCCCAGGCTTGAGGGCAGGTTGCCTACGTGTTACTCACCCGTCCGCCGCTAAATCTGAAAGGAAGCAAGCTTCCTCTCAAACTCCGCTCGACTTGCATGTATTAGGCATGCCGCCAGCGTTCGTCCTGAGCCAGGATCAAACTCTCCAATTAGGACGCTTACGAAGTAAGCGTCACCTGCAATCTCTTCGGTCCAGCTCAGCTGAGCGGACGAAGAGATTGCAGTATAGAAAGAGCGATTGCTCATTTTGAAACATCTGACGAGAATTGTTACATTCTCTAATTTGGATCTCACCGAAGTGATTTCCAGGTACTCACTCGTTGTTCAGTTTTCAAAGATCAAGCTCATTGTTAGCGCCGCTTACCGCGTCACCAGCAACTTTTATAATATAACACGTTCATCTTCTGAATGCAACACTTATTTTTGAAGAAGCGAAATGTGTATTCATCAGAGCAACATGTCCAATCTTCTTGCAAGGCACCCGCCTTTCGACTGGATATATAATATATCATGATATATACCTGCTAACAACCCTTAATTTTATACCATTTATTGAATAGTACTATAGCCTTTCATAGATATCCTATACAAGCCTATGTACCTGCATAACCGTGCCCGAAAAGCACATGCCGGCCCTCCTATCTAGCAGGACCAGCATGTGCAACTCTCTCCTAAAGGACTACCCTCTTAATTCGGAATCCAAGGAGTCTGATTCTTCTTAGCAGTACTTGATCGTCCACTTGAGTTTGAACGCGGCTTGGCGTGGGCCTTATCCTTGGCGGCAGCACCCTGGCTGGAGGTTTTCGCTTTTGCCGCTGCCGGTTTGGATTTCTCTGGTTTTGTATCCTTTGCTGCTGTGGCTTCAGTGCGCCCCTTATCCGGCAGTTCCTCCGCTTCCTCCACTACAGGCTCAGGAATCTGAATCTCGGGTACGCGGTTGTGGGCGAAGTTCTCCATACCCGGATAAGCCGGATATGGCGGAATGTTCGATACCATAGGCTGTTCATACATCGGTGACACCGCGTTAGGCATGCCATTCATTCCTCCGGCATAAGGAGAAGCCATCCCCATCTGCGGCATGCCGTATACCGGATACCCGTTATACATCGGCTGCTCATAAGGATAGGGCTGAATCGACATTGCGCCGCACCCGCAGGAAGGCCATGGAAGGTTAACCTGCTCGCTCTGGTACTGCGGAGCAAACGCAGCATTGTCACTGACAGGACTGACTGCAGACATATTCACATTGTTATAATCAGGCGCTGCATTAGGATACCATCCTCCGGGATATTGTCCAGGCGGACAAGGATTAACCGGCTGAGCATAGAACGGCGGGCAATCCGGCATATACGCTGCAGGCTGAACATAACCCGGAGCGTTATTCATATTGTTCATATCCATATTGGTCATTGGCTCATATACGGGATACACGGGTGCATAATTCATGAAATACGGATTCTCGCTAAGGCCGGGATAGCCATCGCTCTTTCCCCAGGGCGAGGTTTTACCCTCATCCCAGGCGGCAGGCTGAACCTCTGACTTATGATGCACTTCTTTGGTTTTCTCTTCCTGCGCGGGAACAGAGATTTGCACATACAAGCTTTGTTTCTCATAGACGGCTTCCTGAACCGGCTTGACTTCCGGCGCTTTGTTAGGTGCAGGAACCGCCAACGGAATAGGGACTGCTTCTGAAGCAGGTGCAGGAACTGGCGCTGGTGCGGGAGCCGGCTTTTCGATGACACCAGTGTAGGTTTTACCGCCAATCGCCGTTTTATCGACCACTGCCGGTGCGGTTGACTGAACCTGAATCGGGGTCGTATTAGCTTTTACCGGATCGATGGATTGGGCCTGGATTGGAGAAGTACTAACCTTCTTAGGGATATTCACGACTTCACCTGTCATCAGTGCGTTAGGGTTCTTAAGCTGCGGGTTGGCATCAATCATATCCTTGAGTGTAATGCCCCAAGCCTTGGAGAGCTTCCATAAGGTATCGCCTTGCTTGACTGTGTGCTTATAGTAGATATCGTTGTTGTCCGGAACAGGCAGAGCCACGGGCGCAGCCGGGATCTTAACCTTGTCTCCAACCGCAAGCACATCTGGATTGGTGATTTGCGGATTGGCCTCGATTATTTTTTGCAGCGGCACTCCATACTTCTGTGATAACGCAAACAGCGAATCACCTTGCTTAACAATGTGTATTTTCACGCAGCATTTACCTCCTAAAAGTATCTATTGATCGGCACTGCACCCCGGTTCAGGGATGATAGCCCTCCAGATTCGGTAGTTGCGGTACAGCCGCCTCCTTCGTTACTACATCTTATGCAGCCCATGGGCGAATGACATCCCTATATGCAAAAAAAATCCTTCCATGCTTGGCATGAAAGGATTTTTCTCTATTCGCTTCCGCGAAATTACTGTACTATTCCCAAACCTTATAACCGTCTTTATCAACCACATTGCGGAATTCTTCCAGCAATTGCAGGGTAATCGGCCCGGCCTGGCCGGAACCGATGACTCTGCCGTCGATCTCACGGGCAGCAATAACTTCAGCCGCTGTTCCGGTGAAGAAGACTTCATCGGCAATATAGACATCATGCATGGTGAACGGCTCTTCCTTCAGCGGCAGTCCCAGCTTCTCACACAGCTCAATGATCGCCAGACGGGTGATTCCCTCCAGGGCGCCCAGGTAACAAGGCGGTGTATAGACTACGCCTCTTTTGATAATGAAGATATTATCGCCGGAGCCTTCGGTTACATAGCCCTGAGCGTTCATCATGATCGCTTCATCGGCTTCCGCCAGATTCGACTGAATCTTCACCAAAATATTGTTCAGATAGTTCAGCGATTTGATCTTAGGATTCAGGGCATCCGGGAGATTGCGGCGCTGGGAGACCGAAACGGCACGAAGTCCATTCATATAAGCCTGCTCCGGGTAGATAGCGAGCTGCTCCACAATGATGATTACACTTGCTTTGGGGCAGCGGCGCGGATCAAGACCCAGGTTGCCGGGACCGCGTGATACAATCAGCCGGATGTAACCGTCCCGCATGTCGTTCAGGCGGATTGTCTCAGCCATAGCCTCCAGCATCTCATCATAGGTCAGCGGAATGTCCAGCATAATCGACTTTGCCGAATCATACAGCCTGTCCAGATGCTCCTTACACTTGAAGATATTGCCGTTATAAATACGGATACCTTCAAAGATTCCGTCTCCATATAAAAAACCGTGATCGAATACGGACACCATTGCCTTGTCCTTCGTTACATGTTGTCCATCCAGATAGATCCATTGCTCAGCCATGAACTTACTGCACCTCCGCTTTCTCTTCCTCATAGGTGTATGTGGGATAGGAACCCAGAATCCGTACCTGACAGCCCAAGGCTTTGATCTCTTCGATCGCACCCGGGAGCAGTACCGATTCTATCGGTTCCAGCACATCAATATAGAAATAATAAGTACCCAGCTTCTTCTTCGTCGGCCGTGATTCAATACGGGACAAGTTCAGCTTACGCCAGGCAAAAGCAGCCAACACCTGATGCAGGGCACCAGGGAAATCCTCGGGCAGCGTAACAAGAATACTCGTCTTGTCTCCACTGCTCTTCTGCGGAAGCTCCAGCTTCTGCGGGCCCACCAGGACAAACCGCGTGTAATTGTTATTATGGTCTGTAATCTGGCGCTCGACAACCTCGAGTCCGTGCGTAGCGGCTCCAAGCGCGGTACCGATGGCAGCCCAGCCTTTGCCGGGATTGCCTTTTACAATCTCCACCGCTTCAGAGGTGCTTCCCACAGACTCCAGCTCAGCCCAGGGCATAGCCTTACGGATGAACTGCGTGCATTGCGCCATAGCCACCGGATGGGACAGAATCTTGACAATCTTCGTATAATCCTTGTCCCCGTTCTCCTTCGTGAATTCCTGCGGACAGCTGATCAGATTCTGTATCGACGGGAAAATCCACTCCGCCTGCATCGGCAGGTTCACTTCATTAATGAGCCAGTCGATATGCAGGCTGACCGAGCCTTCTATCGTGTTCTCAATCGGAATGACACTGTAATCGGTAACTCCGCCGGCCGTGGACAGAAAAACATCGGATATGAGCTTATGATGCTCCAGTTGAACAGGGTTACCGCCAAATAAATGCAGCAGCGCTTCATGCGAGACGGAGCCCTGGGGCAATAACGCTATTGATTTCATGGCTGTAATTCTCCTTTTATCATATCCAAAAATGATTCGTTTTGCATCCCGTTTCTTTCAAGCAGCTCTGCCGTGACACCAGTGGTGCAAGGAGGCAGCCATAAGGTACGGGCAGAGATTCCGTTCTCCTGCATGGTCTCTTTCAAAAACAGCTCCAGCTCCTGCTTCCGCTGCTCGCTGCGGTCCACCATACATAACAGAGTCGGGCCTGCACCGCTAAGCGCAATCCCCAGCGCGCCGTGGCCCGGAGCTTCAGCCAGCAGCTTCTCCATCCCCGGCACCAGCGGTGCGCGGTAAGGCTGATGCAGCCGGTCCTGCATCGCTGTGCCAATCAGGTCCAGCCGCCCTGCGGCTAACGCTGCGGTAAGCAGCGAGGTGCGGCTGATATTATGAACCGCATCGCTCATGGTAATCTCCGCAGGCAGCGCCTCTCTGGCCTTGACGGTCTCCAGCTCGAATTCAGGAATGACCACCAGGAATTCCAGCTCCTGCGGCGGCTCGATCCGGATATAATCGGCATGCTCGCCGTCCCATACGGCCGTAATAATTCCCCCGAACAGCGAGGCTCCGACATTGTCGGGATGCTTCTCGATTGCTGTAGCCATATCGAACAGCTTCGCCTGACTCAGCGGTGAACCTATCATAGCATTCGCCGCAGCCAACGCGCCAATAATGGCCGTAGCACTGCTGCCAAGCCCGCGGGTCAGCGGGATTTCCGAATACATGGAGATGGACAACTCCGGAACCTGGACCCCAGCCTCTGCAAATACCATTTGCGCAACCTTGTAGAGCAGATTGCTTTTATCCCGGGGAACTCCAGCCATCTCATCTCCATACAGATGAAACACCGTTTCAGCAGCTTCCTCCATTTCAATCCAGGCATACAGCGACAGAGCCATGCCCAGCGTATCGAAGCCCGGACCGAGATTGGCGGTACTCGCAGGGACCTTCACTCTAGACCTTCCGTAAATACTCATGGCGGGTAAATCTCCTTCATTATATTTGCGCGCAAGTCCTGTGTTCCATGGACGTCTGCGATTGTTAGCCTTCTACACGGTAATGGCTTTTGATACGGTGAATGACATTCAGTTGCTCCAGGTGGCGCAGCACTTTGTTCATACTGGCTCTGCTGGCATTATGGGTGACAATGATAATTTCGGCGTCAGGATTATTAGGATTCGCCTGCTGCACTACGGAATCCAGACTGACATCATATTCGGCAAACACCTGGGTAATCTTCGCCAGTACACCGGCCTTGTCATCGACATGAAGCAGCAGGAAGTTTTTGTAATAGATATCCTCGTCGCTCTTCAGCTTCTTCTGCTTGTACGGCACAATCTGCTTAAGGCCATTGACACCCAGCTTCAGGTTCTTAATGACCGCCACCAGATCCGCCACAATTGAGGTTGCCGTAGGCATAGCCCCTGCCCCCGCACCGTAGAACATCGTCTCCCCTACAGCTTCACCATATACATATACCGCATTAAACACGCCGTTCACGGAGGCAATCGGGTGGTTCGTACGGATCATCGTCGGCTGAACGCTAATACTGAATTCTTCATCCTGGCGTTCAGCGATTCCGAGCAGCTTCATCTCGTACCCCAGCCGTTTGGCAAAAGCCATATCCTCCTTGCTGACGCCGGAAATCCCGCTTACACTGACATCGCTCAGCTCCACATTGGTCCGGAAGCCCAGCGTGCCCAGTATCGCCATCTTGCGGGCTGCATCCAGTCCCTCCACATCGGAGGTCGGATCAGACTCCGCATACCCCAGCTCCTGCGCTTCCTGCAGTGCGTCCGCGTAAGACGCGCCTTCCTGGCTCATTTTGCTGAGGATGTAGTTGGTTGTCCCGTTCACGATCCCCATAATCTTCATAATCTTATCCGAGGAAAAGCCTTCGATCAGAGTGCGGATAATCGGAATGCCTCCCGCCACACTCGCCTCATAGAACACATCGCACTGCTTCTCCTGCGCCTTAGCCAGAATCTCCGAGCCGTGCAGAGCCATCAGATCCTTATTGGCTGTTACGATATGCTTACCGCGCTCCAGTGCCTCCAGAATGTACTCCTTCGTCCCTGCGATCCCACCCATGACCTCAACAATGACATCAATCTCCGGGTCGCGGATAACGGCCCAGGGATCATCGGTAATCTTGGACGGGTCCACTTCGATATCACGCGGCTTCTCCGTATTCTTCACGGCAATACGTTCAATCAGGATCGGCGAGCCCACCTGGCTGCTCAAATCCTCCTGATTTCCTTCCACAATACGGACAACGCCCGTACCTACAGTACCCAGACCCAGCAGACCTACTCTAACCGGCTTCATTCGTATTCTCACCCCTGACCAATAATTAACGCACGCTTCACACCGGGAATTGCCTTGAGACTGTCCAGCAAGTCGCCCAGCTCTTCATTCAGATGGGAGATCTCGACAGATATCACCACGTTCGCCCGTCCTTGCAGCGGGATACTCTGATGGATCGTCAGCACATTCGCCCCGTGAACGGCCACCGAACCGAGCACCTTGGACAGCATGCCCGACTCGTGCTCCAGATCAATCGAGATCGTCACAATGCGCTCGCGCTCCAGCTGATGAATTAAGTGTATCCCATCTTTGTATTTATAAAAAGCACTGCGGCTAAGCCCGACCTGTTCCACGCCCTCGTGTACGGTTTTGGCATCTCCTGCTTCCAGCAGCTGCTTGACCTGCATGGTCTTCAGCACCGCATCGGGCAAAATGTCCTCCCGGACCAAATAATAGCGTTCTTTCACGAACGTCCTCACCCCAAAGACTTTTGTATGTACATAGTGGACATTATACGGGATTGAAGGCTTTTATTGCAATAACTTTCTGTAAACATGGGGAAAAGACTGTCCCCCTATTAGCTAGGAGGAACAGCCTTCACCTGCAGAACCCGGTCAGCTGTAAGCAATGGTCGTCCCGCAGTAATCACAGCTAGTAGATTGGTTGGGAGCTACCGTATTCTGTGCCCCGCAGCCGGGACAACGGACAGATTTGGGAAGCTGCTGCGGCCTCGGCTGCTGATAGGACGGCTGCCTTGCAGGCTGCGAGAAGGGAGATGCATCTGCCTGCCCCGCCCGGGCCTGCGGCACTGCATCCGCTCCTTCATGGAAGAGAAGCCCGGAGTCCAGCACCCCGTACTTCTGCAGATAGATAAGATCTCTGTTCACATCGCCTTCGCTCTGCCCGGTGCGGTCAGCCAGATTCCCGGTATAGCGGACTCTCTCCACCGTGATCAGATGTACATACTGATTGGCGAGCTGCGAGAAGCGGAATCTGGCTTTGGCTGCGCTTCTGGCAAATACGGCCGCAGGCAGAAGCGTTATCAATGAGAACATAATTAACATTCCAATTAACGTACCAGTATCAACGGCGACTTCACTGAAGATGGAATTGACGACAATTCCCATCAACTGCACGAAGCCGCCCACAAATACATGGAACAACAGACTAAAATTGACGGGCTTGCGGTAATTTTTATAATGGGTGCTCAGCATGCGTACCAGCGCAAGCGCAAATCCCAACGGCATAAACAAATACCCGGCGCCGATAGTTACAATATCAAAAGTAGTCCGCTCATACTTAGGCAGACTATCAGAGGGCTGTCCTTCCCGGCCCGGCAACAGTCCCCCTAGCTCATTCCCTATCCCCATTGCTGTCTATTCCTCCTATTTAAGCGCCGCCAGCTCCAGATTACGCCGCTGGAGCGTGCCGGCAATACTCTCCGTTAATTCCTCTGTCTCCGTGTCCCAGCGGGCCGGCAGCTCCTTCAGGACAAGCAGCAGCGCCACATGGTCATGCAGCAGAGAGATCTGCTGCCTAATGATGTCTTCCGTGGCATACAATCCCGGTCTCGATACCGGGTCACTATAGCGGAACTTCTCCTCCAGAGCCTTGATCAGCTCCACCAGCCTGCCCGCCTCAGGATGCTTCCAGGTACCGGCAATCCCTCTGATCTCCTGCAGCTCCTGCATGTGAGTACGCAGACTCCGCGAAGCGTCCGCAGCTCTGCGCTCCCCGGATGCGGCATTCCGCCCATATCCCCCTGTAGCCACAAGTACGATGGAAGCTGCAATCAGGATCAGCAGCTGCTCTCCTGCATACCAGAGCGGACTCAGCTCCAGAAGCCAGTCCAATAGAATAGCCGAAGCAAGTACCGCAGCAACATAGAGGGCCATAATCACGGCTCCGCTGATGAATACCGGTGAAGTCCTGCTCGCTTCAGGAGCACGGCGCAGCCAGAGCATGCAATATACATAAACCACAGTCTCTGCTATACCAACAGCGAGTAGAGTCACTACGAAGCGCAGCAGCGATTCCGAGAATCCAAGCGTGAAGAAGGTACCCGCAGTAACTGCCAGAACAGCAACATAAATGCCAGTAACTAGACCCGTATATGACCTCTGCCTCTGCATTCCGTTCACCCGTTAGCCGCTCTGGTGCCGCACTCTGGACAGAATTTCTGTCCGGGCTTCAGCTCATGCCCGCAGCCCGTACACTTCAGGATCAGGCCCTCTCCACAATGCGGACAGAATTTGGCACCTGGGATGACCGCCTTACCGCAGCTATGGCATACCTTATCCTCCACCGCCGGCGGGGATTGCAGACTGCGGCCGCAGCCGGTACAGAAGCGTGCATCTGCCGGATTAAGGGTTCCACAGGCCGGGCAGGATTTAGAAGCAGCAGGTGCCGGCTGGCTGCCCGTGCTGCCGTCCAGGGACATGCTCCGGGTCATCCGGGTGGCTATCTCAGCCGCAGGTCCAGCCAGCCCAAAGCCCATGCCAAGCCCCAGCCCCGCATTCATCATGCCCACGCCTGCATTGCCCGGATTGCCTGCCGCCTCCTCCATGGCATCAAAGCTTCGCTCCTGCTGGTAGGTGAAGCCGATAATGTCCATCTCTGCTTTTTTGGCCAAGGCTTCCTTGAGACGCTGGGTTGCCGGATCATCATCAGGAATATTGATCGAATCAATATAGAAATTATTAAGTTCAATGCCGCTATCCAGGAAGGAGGAGGACAAGCGCCCCTGAATATGCTTGGAGATTTCAACCACGTAGGCGTTGATCTCCAGGATGCTGATTTTTTTGTGCACCAGATAAGAAGAAATAAGTTCAGTAATATTAGACATTAGCAGGCCGCGGAAATAATTAATCATCGTATCCTGATCGAAGACCGGTAGCGTTCCTACCAGCTTCAGCAGAAATTTGCGGGGATCTTCGATCCGCACGCCAAACTGTCCGAAGGCGCGAACAGCTACCATGATCTTGTATTTAGGGTCCTGTAGCTGCAGCGGTGCACTAGTCCCCCACTTCACATTCATGGAGTTCAGCTTGTTCACAAACCATATCTCTGCGGTGAACGGTGACTTGCCGCCGAACGGCAGGTTCACTACATTCGACAGAATTGGAATATTCGCTGTGCTTAAGGTGTGGCGTCCTGCTGTGAACGAATCCAGCGCCTGCCCGCCCTTGAACAGAATCGCCTCCTGGGATTCATTTACAATCAGCTGTGTCCAGGTCCCCAGCTCCTGATTCGGATACTTCCAGGCGAAGACACCCGGAGGTCCGTCATATTTGACTACTTCAATAATTGCCATCTGTCCATTCCCTCTTTCCTGACAGGTATGTATGATATACGCAGATTACACCCTTTGGATTCAACTTAACGTCGCTTATATAATGATTGTAGTAAATTAATCCAGATATATAAAGAAAACTTTATTAGCAAAAATAGCTTTGCCACCTGTTAAGCAATAAAAAAAGGCCGCATCCCCCTCTCGGAAGATACAGCCGGTATACTTGCTTCTCTATTAATAGTAGCTGCTGTTCTCGACAAATTCGAATTCAAAATCAGCAATCCGCACAATAGTGCCTTCTACAGCTCCGCGCTTGCGAAGCTCGGCATCCACACCCATGTGACGCAAAGTACGGGCCAGCCTAAGAATGGCATCATGAGTGCTTAGCTGCATTCTCTTAATCATCCGTTCAATCCGCGGACTGTTGACTACAAAGGCCTCGTTGTCACGGGTAATCGTGAATGAGTTATCCTCTTCCGCTTCCAGCTTATACACCTTGCGCTCTTTCCCAGCCACTTCTTCAACCACCGGAGCCACAGGAATACTGTCAAGAATATCCGTAGCACGGTAGAGCAGCTCCTGAACGCCCTGACGGGTAAGTGAAGAGATCGGCATAATCTCAAGATCCGGGCGAAGCTCCGCGACACGCTCACGGAAGGCTGCCAGGTTCTCCTCGGAATCAGGCATATCCATCTTGTTCGCCGCCACGATCTGCGGACGGTCAATCAGCGCCGCATTGTACTGCTTCAGCTCATCGTTAATGAGTACCCAGTCTTCAAAAGGATCGCGGCCTTCCGAGCCGGACATATCCACGACATGAATGATGATACGCGTGCGTTCAACGTGGCGCAGGAACTCATGTCCCAGGCCCACCCCTTCACTCGCGCCTTCAATCAGTCCAGGCAGATCTGCCATTACAAAGCTGCGGCCGTCTCCGACATCCACTACACCCAGATTCGGTGTAATGGTGGTAAAGTGGTACGCTCCGATCTTCGGCTGGGCAGCAGATACGACCGATAGCAGTGTAGATTTACCTACGCTTGGGAAGCCTACCAGCCCTACATCCGCCATGACCTTAAGCTCCATTACCACGTAACGCTCCTGGCCCTCTTCCCCATTCTCAGCAAGCTCCGGCGCCGTATTGTTCGCCGTCGCAAACCGGGTATTCCCCCGGCCGCCCCGGCCGCCACGGGCCACTACAACCTGTTGTCCATGGCGGGTTAGATCGGCAAGGATCTCCTGGGTATCATCATCAATCAACACGGTTCCAGGTGGAATCCGCACGATCATATGCTCGGCGTTGGCCCCGTGCTGACTCTTGTTGCGTCCCTTAACTCCCCGATCCGCTTTGAAGTGCCGCTGATAACGGAAATCCATCAAGGTCCGTAAGCCTTCATCCACGCGGAAGATTACATCTCCCCCGCGGCCGCCATCTCCGCCGGCAGGACCGCCATCCGGTACATACTTCTCACGGCGAAACGCTACGAGACCATCTCCGCCGTCTCCGCCTTTTACATAAACCTTAGCCTTATCTACGAACATAAATGTTCACCTTCCTTACATCTCCAGCGGTAACCGCAGCTCCAAATAACCCTTGGCAGGCTGAACCTGCTCCGCCTTCATGATTTTTCCTTGTACTATATTATAAATTTGCCCCTGAAGCAGTTCGGGATTACCTTGCTCTCCCTCACCTTTGAAAGAGATTAGAATGTCCCTTCCCTCCTGTGAAAAGCTGAGCTCAAGCTTCCGCGTGTCTCCATGCTGTGTTATTCCGCTGTACTGGTACGCCCTGACCGTCTGCATAATGACCGAAGTCAGCTCAGCCCCTGCCTCAGGACTCAGCTTGTCCTCCAGCTGGAGCCCTTCCTCCACCTGTATGTCCAGCTCCAGACTGCTTCTGAACGTACGGAAGGATTGCAGATAGAACACCAGGGAAGGTACTCCCAATTTGGCAATACGGCTATCGAGCGCAATACGCTCCTTTATTCTTTCCACACATTGTACGGATTTATCAGGCTTGCCCAGCTGGATATATCCGTAAAGCACCTGCAGATCATTCATCCAGTCATGACGATGATGATTCAGTGTCCGGTTTGCCGCCTGCTGCAGAGTGTTCTCCTGTATACGCAGTTCCTCTTCATATTGACGCCGGTTGTAAACAAAGCTGAATGCAAGCACTCCCGCTACCCAGACTCCGAGCAGCAGGCATGTGAAAAGGGAGGTTTGCCAATACACGAGACCTAAAGGAAACACTGCGGATAACATGACTGCCCAGACCTTACTTTTCCAGGATTTCATTCTTTCTCCCCGTCCCTTGGTTCGCAAAATTGATTCCAATGTAAGCACTGCTTATCTTGCTTCATATTCACCATTTCCCAGTATAACACAGGCTTTCTCCGCAATCACCAGAATCCCTCCACAAAGTGAGGCTTAAGCTTCGATGCTTACCTAGGTACTTTGCGGGACCCCGAAACAATTTCAAAAAAAGCCCCCGGCACTGATGCCGGAGGCTTCTCATCTTCATAGGTTCCGTAAGCTTACGCTTCCAGTGCCGCTGCTACCGGAGCGACATCCACCGGATACACGCTCACTTTTTTGCGGTCGCGTCCCCAACGTTCGAACTTCACTACGCCGTCCACAAGTGCGAACAGTGTGTCATCTTTACCGATGCCCACGTTCGTGCCCGGGTGGATTTTGGTTCCGCGTTGGCGAACCAAGATGTTGCCGCCGGTTACTGCTTGACCATCAGCCCGTTTCACGCCAAGACGCTTAGAATGGGAATCACGTCCGTTCTTTGTGGAACCAACACCTTTTTTCGATGCGAATAATTGAAGATCCAATTTCAACATGTTGTCAACCTCCTTCTTCAAATGATGACTTCCTGTATCTGAATATATTTCCTGTAGGATTTAACAATATCCTTGAGCATCAGCACCATAGATTCCAGCAAGAGCTGTACCTTGGCGGAGACTTCGGGATCATTCACGGGAACCAGGGTTCCGCTTAAGAATCCATCCTTCATCGAAGTATCCAGAACCACACCGGTCAGGCTCTCAATCGCATTCACAGTTCCAACGGTAACCGTCGAAACACCCGCGCAGACGATATCCCTGCCATTCCTTGCGTATTCCGCATGCCCCTTGACGGCAAAACCGACAATGACACCCTGAGCAGAAGCCCGTGTAATCCGCACGTTAATCATAAACGCACCTTCTTACGCTTGAATCTTCTCGATAGTTACTTTGGTGTACGGTTGACGATGGCCTTGTTTCTTGTGGTAGTTCTTCTTAGGTTTGTATTTGTAAACTACAACCTTATGTCCCTTACCATGTTTCTCGACTTTGGCTGTTACAGACGCGCCGCTTACCAGCGGAGTTCCTGCAGTCAAACCACCTTCGTTAGAAACAGCCAAGACACGGTCAAACGTTACGCTTGCGCCGTCTTCAGCTTCCAGCTTCTCAATGAACAAAACATCGCCCTCTTGGACTTTGTATTGTTTACCGCCAGTTTCGATAATTGCATACATTGTACTTGCACCTCCTCATGTCTCAGACTCGCCTAGTCAAGGTGGCAATCCCCGGGGGAATTACGCTTCATCTACCCGATCGGAGCGGTTACAGCATGTGCAGGAATAGAACAACCAAACACATACTTGAAGATATTATCATACATATGGGCCCTAGTCAATATCTCCTTACAAAACATATACAACCTGACCGTCTCTTCCTTACTCCAGCCAAGTCCCAACCTTGCCTGTACCGCCGCAGCACTGGCAGATTACCGGGGCAAATCCGGCGGAATCATGTCTGGCCTTCTTACGGGTCATTTCCAGCAGACCGAGATGGGTCCAGCCGAGAATATGCGTCTTGGTCCGGTCCCGGCTGATAATGCTCTCCAGCTGATCCGTCACCTGCCTGCGGTGCTCTTCCCGCTCCATATCAATGAAATCAACAATAATAATACCGCCCGTATCCCGGAGCCGGACAAGCCGCCCGATCTCCTCCGCAGCCAGCAGGTTGGTCCGTGTTACTGTATCCTCAAGGTTCGTCCCGCCAGTGTACTGCGCTGTGTTAACGTCAATCACAGTCAAGGCTTCTGTCTCGTCCCAGATCAGCGTAGCGCCGCCCTCGAGGATGATTTTACGGCTGAAGCTCTTGTGCAGCTGATCCGTCACTCCGTAAGCAGAGAAAATGGGCTCCTGTCCCCTGTAGAATCCAACAGGCTTGTACCCTTCGGGAGCCATATCCGTCAGGAAGGCTTCCGCTTCCTTAACCGCCTTGGCCGAATCAATCATCAGCTCATCACGCTGCGGATTAAAGGCATCCCGGATGAACCGCTGGACGATGCTCAGATCACAGTGCAGCAGAGCCGGTGCCTCCACTTCCTTGGAACGCCGGGTAATCACTTCCCACTGCGCCCGCAGAAAAGCCAGATCTCCCTCCACAGCTTCCACCGGCTCATCCTCGGAGACAGTGCGCATAATGAGTCCTTCCTCACCCTGGCGCAGCCGCTCGCCGATGCCTTTAAGCCGGCTGCGCTCCGATTCCCGGCATATTTTCTTGGAGACCCCGACATATTCGGCAAAGGGCATGTACACCATCCAGCGTCCGGGCAGCGTATAATGCGTGGTTACCCGTGCGCCCTTGCCGCCCCGCGGTTCTTTTCTCACCTGGACGACAATCTCCTGACCGGGCTGCAGCAGCGTCTCAATCGAAGGCTTGACGGCCGGCTGCTTGTCCAGATGGGGATGCAATACATCATCTACATATAGGAACGCATTCTTTTTCTGTCCGATATCTACAAAGGCCGCCTGCATACCAGGCAGCACATTCATAACCCGGCCTTTATAATAACTCCCGACCAGACCTTGCTGCTGATCGCGTTCAGCCGCATATTCCACCAGCCTCCCGTTCTCCAGAAGTGCCATGCGGGTAATATGCTGTGTACAGTGAACGATCATTTGTTTCATGGCTTCACCTCTGGTTTGAATCGTTTCTCGCTTGTTACTTTCCGAAATACGAAGCAATCAGACGCTGCTCCGGCACAACGGCTACTATATCCCTATCGTTGTTCATCACATAGATATAATGATAATGGTTACGTTTAAATAGACGCAATATCTCATCCAAAGGTTTCGCGAACGTGGCAACTATTGGGCGGGCAATGTTCTCCGCTACTAGATACCGCTCATAAATCCGCTCACGGTTCATCAAAAACCCGACAAACCTGTACGGCAAATTCCGCTGGTCTGTCCAATTAGAATAGAGCAGAAACGCTCCGATCATGAGGAGATTAAGCCGGAGACCGTCCCCGTTCCCAAGCGGAAGCAGGGCGAACCCTATCACAAGCAGGCTGGCCGCAATGCTGACTCTGCCGGTCCACAGCAGTGTGTAATAATACGGAAGCAGCAGACTCAGGGCCGCCTGAAGGATTTTGCCTCCGTCCAGCGGAAGCACCGGGAGCAGATTGAACAGGGCGATCATGGCATTGGCTCCGATAAAATAATCCAGATAGGCGATATTTCCATACTCCACCTGCTTAAGCGCCAGCGCCATCAGTATCATAATTCCGTTCTGCAGCGGACCGGCCAGGGCAATCCCGATCTCACGGACAGCTGTAAGCCGTCCATGATCCTCTATAACCGCAACGCCGCCGAATGGCAGCAGCTCCACCGATCTGACGGTAATGCCGGCCAGCAGCGCCGCACATACATGTCCAAGCTCATGAATGAATACGATCAGGAACAAGGTGAGCAGCTCCAGGAACTGTCCGGTAAGCACAGAAACCATGAGAATCAGCACGAAGAGCGGATGCAGTGACAATTCAATGCCGCAGACCCTAATCAAACGATACCACTTCGGCCGGATCAATATAAGTCTTGTCTTTCATAACTGCAAAAAACAGCAACGGGATACGGGCATCCTCCGTCCCCTGAATCCAGCCTATTTCGTCTCCGCTCTGTACCCAGTCATCCACCGCGAGCCGTGTCCCGCTCAAATGACCGTATTCTGCCGTGATCTCCCCGGTATGGCGGACCGTAATACGGATGCCTCCCCGGGCTTCCTTCGATACGGCCAGGACACGGCCCGTATCTACACTTTTCACCGTGACACTGGCACTTGAATCGTCTGCCGGTATAATTTCGATGCCATTAAGCGAAGTAGCAAAGGGACGTACAATGCTTCCTGCAAGCGGAGCGCTAAGCTCATGAGCAGCTGTCACCTTCTCCGCCGGTACCTGTTCATCTCCGAAAATGGGAATGAAGGACGGGGCTCCATTGAAATGTTCCTCGTACCACACCTGAGCTGCTGCAAAATCCATATCATTGCTGAGGATGTCTGTAATAAAGTACTGAGCCTTCACTGCCCATGGCTCCTGCACGGCAAAAATGCCCCATACAGCGCCGAAGACCAGCAGACTGGCCACCGTCCGCCGCAGCAGACCAGCACGGAATCCCTGCCCCGGTCCCCTGCCGCCTTCATCCTCCCAGTGGTTACGCTGCTGCTTCCACATCGTCTCGGGGTCAGGCTCAAGGGAAGAGGCAAATTCCATCCTGTCCCCAGCCCCCCATTCTCTGAATGAGGGAGGACTGTCAGACAGACGGAACCGCTCTGGTGCTGGTACTGCTCCGGCTGCCGGCTTCTCCTCCAGCAGATTTTGTATACGTTTCTCGCGGCGGTTCTTGGACTCTCTCGGGTATTTCATATCGATCCCTCCGGCGGGCTTGTTTTACTTCCATTTTATGAGTGGCGGAAGCCTCTTTAGAACAAGCCCTGTCCAAGTTACTGCACAACAAAAATAAGCCCGCCAGCGATTTCTCGTCAGCGGACTCTTACGGAAGAATATATAAGTGCGTGACCTGGATTCAGCCCATTCCAAAAAATTTCTTGAACCTCTTGAAGGCGCCCGTCTTCTGATCAAGCTGCATCAGCGGCACCGCGTCGCCCAGAATACGCCGGGCAATATTACGGTAGGCAATCGCAGCCAAGGAGTCCGGGTTCATCACGGTAGGCTCGCCGTTGTTCGCCGCCCGGATGACCTGTTCATCATCGGGTACAATCCCGATCAGATCGATATTAAGCACCTGCAGAATGTCTTCAATATCAAGCATATCCCCCGACTTGATCAAACCCTGACGAATCCGGTTGACCACCAGCTTCGGAGATTCCACCGAAGACTGCTCCAAGAGACCGATAATCCGGTCCGCATCACGCACCGCCGCATGCTCCGGAGTGGTAACTACAATTGCTTTGTCGGCACCGGCAATCGCATTGCGGAAGCCGTGCTCAATGCCGGCCGGACAATCGATTAGAATATATTCGTACTCTTTCTTAAGCTCCAGAATGATATCCCTGACCTGCTCTGGCGTAACGGCTGTCTTGTCCTTGGTCTGGGCTGCGGGCAGCATGTACAGCTCATCGAAGCGCTTGTCCTTGACCAGCGCCTGATTCAGCCGGCAGCGGCCCTCTGCCACATCGACCAGATCATAGATAATCCGGTTCTCCAGCCCCATGACAACATCCAGATTCCGCAATCCAATGTCCGTATCCACCAGACATACTTTTTTGCCCTGCAGGGCAAGCGCGGTTCCAATGTTGGCTGTTGTGGTTGTCTTGCCAACTCCGCCTTTACCCGAGGTTACAACAATCGCTTCTCCCATGGAGGCTACACCCCTTTAAACACATTTAAATCCTGACGTAACTTCACTATATTATGAATTTTGTCGATTTGCATAGCACCGCCTGATAAATAGGCAAATTCCATACTGCTCTCCCGGGTTCCCCATTCATCCGGCGGTCTGCTAATAATCTCAGCAATCCGGAGTTGGGTAGGCGCTAGGAGGGAAGCGGCAATAATGGCCTCCTGGTTACCGTTGAATCCGGCGTGTGCCATTCCTTTGAGTGCTCCAAGAATATAGATATCTCCTGAACAGGTAATCGTGCCTCCCGGATTCACATCACCGAGGAAAAGCAGATTGCCCTCATGATGCAGTACCTGGCCCGAGCGGAGCATTCCGCTCATCATGAACAAGGCCTCTGTATCCTTCTCTTCAGGGTCTTCAATAGCTTCAACCGAACGGATTAACAGATTCCCCTGACTCTTGAGGATCTCCAATACCGCCTCTTTATCTTCTTCAGTAACAGCACGGTTGCCAAGCTTAATATCCACATGCACAATCGGTCCGGTCAGAATATTTTGATGGCTGTGCTCCAGCTTGTAGCGAAGCTCGCTTAAGAGATCTTCAAAGGGACACTTGTCGTCTAGCAGGAATACCAGGCCATCCTTGATGCCCTTAATCCTTACGTGCTTGGATTTAACTGTCATATGCCTGTCCCCCTATCCTCATTCATTCGTGCCGGGCCGGGCAAATTCCTTCTTTGGGCGATAAGAAAATACCGCTGCCGCTTAGGCAGCTTCCTCATCAAGTGTCTCTTTCTTCAGCAGTTCCAGCTGTCGCCGGAGCGGAATGTAGAGAAGCAGGCCTGCAGCAAAATGAATGAGCATGGTAGGCAGCATATGATGCAAGAGCGCCCAATTATAAGGCTCCTGGCTTAGATTAAATACATTATAGATGGCAAAAAGAATACTGTCTTCCAGCAGACTGCCCAGCAGCACCACTGTCATCATAAGCGGCAGCGGAGCGCGGGGAATCTGGAATATCAGCCCGATCAGGTACGCAGATAAGCCCATAGCGAAGGAATGAGCACCCAGTATGCGGCCGTAGAAGACCACATCATGCAGCATGCCGAACGACAAGCCCAGAATAAGTGCTGTATGCCGGTGATGATATACCGTTACGAACAGAATGACGATGAAGACGAGATTAGGAATAATCCGCATCTGCCAGCCGTCAGGAATCAGCCAGGGAAGCACTGTGCCTTCCAAAATAAATAAAATGAATAACAAAAGTACCAGGACAGGTCTGCGCATCCTCACTATTCTACACGCTCCTCCGTATAGACAACGAAGAGTTCCTTCCAGTCCTGGAATCCTGCCGCCGGCTTGATAATCGCTGTAGAGGTTAACCCGAACTGTCCGATCTTCACTTCTTCCACCGTGCCGATAGGCATACCACGTGGATATCGTCCTCCAATACCCGAAGAGATAATGACATCATCCTTGGCAATCGGATCGCCTACGGGGATTTTGTTCATCAGCAGCATTCCGGTTTGCTGGTCATAGCTCTCAATCATTCCAAAGGTTTTGCCTTCCTTGTTAACCGCGGTTGCTGCTATAGGAGGCTGTGAGTTGGGGTCGTTGATATCCATCATCGTCATCAGCTTCACGGTAGAGGTGAAGTTACTCACATTGCTTATAACTCCTACAAGCCCTTCGATAGAAGTTACGGACATATTCAGCCTGATGCCATCTTTTGCCCCTAGATCAATAACAAGTGTATTATTGCCCGGTTCTGTTGTGACACTGACCACATTGGAGATAAGATATTCGTATTTATACATGTTCTTTTGAGCTTTAGTGAATTGAAGATCCTTCTCATATTGTTCATTCTTGGCTTTAATGAAATTAAATTGCGCCTTATCCCGGGCATACTGTGCAGCCAAAATCTTAAGCTGCTTGTTCTCTTCAGCCAGCTCTTTCAGAGTCCCGATATCTTGGAAGAAGCCCGCTACGTATCCAGCGGGCTTGTAGAACAAATTCTGCACGAATCCGGTCGTATCTCTGAGGAAGTTCTCCGGCCAGGACAGGGTCTTCCTCTGCCCCAGGCTGAAGCCCATCAGAACGATAAACGTAACCAGCGTAATCAGCAATATAAACAGTCGTTTATTGTTAAACAGCTTGAACAATCTCGAGCACCCTCTAATAACCGTATTTCTCCAACCTCAGGGGTTGACGTTCACAGTCCGTACGATCCTAGCGTTTGGAGCGGAGACCCGAACTGCTGCGGCTCTTGAACAAGTGGATATTCTCCAGCGCCTTGCCTGTGCCGATCGCAACACAGTCCAGCGGATTCTCGGCGACAATCACCGGCATTCCGGTCTCACGCGCCAGCAGCTTGTCCAGGTTGCGCAAAAGCGCACCGCCGCCCGTAAGCACAATGCCGCGGTCCATAATATCGGCAGCCAGCTCCGGCGGACATTTCTCCAGCGTAACCTTCACGGCTTCAACAATCGCATTTACAGTATCTGACAGAGCTTCGCAGATTTCATCGGAGGTAATGGTCAGCGTCTTCGGCAGACCGGTTACCAGATCGCGTCCGCGGATCTCCATCGTTTCAGCCTTCTCAAGCGGCAGGGCAGAGCCCACATCCATCTTGAGCTGCTCGGAGGTGCGTTCACCAATCATAAGGTTATACTGGCGTTTGATGTATTGGATGATAGACTCATCTGCATCATCCCCTGCCACACGTACAGAACGGCTGGTAACAATACCGCCGAGTGAGATTACAGCAACCTCGGTAGTTCCGCCGCCGATATCTACAACCATACTTCCGGTTGGCTCCCATACAGGAAGATCTGCACCAATCGCAGCAGCAAAAGGCTCCTCGATAATGTAAGCTTCCCGTGCTCCGGCCTGCTTCGTCGCATCTTCAACGGCACGCTGTTCAACGGCTGTAATTCCGGATGGCACACACACCATGACATTCGGATGGCGCTGGAACATCGAGCGCTGCTTCTGGGCCTGGCGGATGAAATATTTGATCATAGTTGCTGTAGTATCGAAATCAGCGATGACCCCGTCCTTCATTGGACGAATGGCACGAATGTTGCCCGGAGTGCGTCCAATCATCTTTTTGGCGGATTCCCCTACTGCTTCGATCGTCTTAGTATCAGTATTAATGGCTACCACGGAAGGCTCTCTCACAACAATTCCTTTACCGCGCACGTAGACAAGCGTATTCGCTGTCCCCAAGTCAATTCCTAAATCTTTCGTAAAACCACCTAACATCTTGTATGCTCCTTTTCCATGTGAATCTAGACAATTGTATTACATGTAGCCTTTCTCTTTCAAACTTACGTAACTGCTGTCTCCGATCACCAGATGATCCAGCACATCAATGCCGACAATTTCGCCTGCCTGCATCAGCCTTGCGGTCAGGGAGATGTCTTCAGGGCTCGGCGTAGGATCACCGCTTGGATGATTATGTGCGCATATAATTGCTGCGCTGCTGCATTTCATGGCTGCCCGGAACACCTCGCGGGGATGCACAATGGAGGCATTAAGGCTACCCATGGACAATGTTTCCTGCGCAATAACATGATTCTTCGTATTCAGGAACAGGCAGATAAAATGCTCCTTCTGCAAATAACGCAGCTGTTCGGTCAGAATCTCCGCCGCATCCTGGGGACTGCGGATAATGACCGGTTCGGTAAGCCGGGAATTCGCCATGCGTCTTCCCAGCTCTATGCCTGCTTTGAGTTGCACGGCCTTGGCGGGGCCGATGCCGTTGATTGTTGTCAATTCTTCAATGCTCAGATCCGCCAGTCCGCGGAGACCGCCTGCCCGGCTCAAGAGCCGCTGGGCGATAAGAATGGCTGATTCACGGTGCGCACCCGTGCGCAGCAGAATAGCCAGAAGCTCCGCTTGACTTAATGATTCCGCCCCATAATGCATCATGCGCTCTCTTGGTCGTTCTTCATGGGGGAGGTCACGCAGCATAAATGATTGCGACTCCATCCCTAACCTTCTTTCTTCGGCTACCCTTACCGGTTCAGCACCGAAATGCCAAACCCGGACAACATACCGCTCAGCAGTGACAGCGGCAGACCGACCACGTTAAAATAGCAGCCTTCAATTTCTTCCACCAGGGTGGCGCCCAGTCCTTGTATCGCGTAAGAGCCGGCTTTGTCGGCAGGCTCCCCGGTCGCTATGTAGGCGGAGATTTCCTCTTCGCTCATTGCTCTCATAGTTACAGAGGTTACCCTGTGATCTACCAGGGTACGTCCCTCTGCGGAACCGATGCAGGCCACCCCGGTGTATACCCGATGCGTCCGGCCTTGCAGCATGCCCAGCATTCTGGCGCTGTCCTGCTCGTCCGCCGGCTTGCCGAGCACCATGTCGTCAAGCACAACAATCGTGTCGCTGCCGATAATAACGGCATCCCGGTCTCCGGCAACGGGAATCACGGCTTCTGCCTTACGCAGAGCCAGATTCCGTACAATCGCTTCAGGACTCCATTCAGGCGGCGTACTCTCATCAGCATCACTGGACAGCACCTCAAAGGGCAGGCCAAGCGAGGCTAAAAGCTCACGCCGCCGCGGCGAACCTGAGGCCAGAATAATATGCCGTGAATTGTCATGCTCCACTGTAATTAACGTCCTTCCTGATGCTGCCAGCTAAGGCTACAGCCTGCGGTACAGCCATACGGCTGTAATAATACCGGCAAGACTGAGCAGGCACAGTTTCAAATGGATTGTGATGTCATAGGTTATGATGTCTAAATCGGCTTGCGGCGACCACTTGAGAACAGTCGAAGCTGTAAGAAAAGACAGAGCTTGTACAGGTTCCAGCAGCTTGGCAATCCAGGCTCCGGCCAGCCAGCCCAGAATAAGAAATAACAGCAGTGTTCCTACATTTTTCTTCTTCATTCAAGTCTTCCCTCGCCATTTTTTGACACCCTAATTATTATACGGTGAAACGGAGTGCAATACAAACTCAAAATCCATCCAGGGAATGTTTACCACGTAAGCAGCCTGCGGATCTTATCACACCGCAGGATTATGCCTGGAAATACAGCAATCCCCCGCCGGGCAATTGCCTGATACGGGGGATCATTTATTTAGCCTATAGTCAGCGGTGCATTACGCCTCAGCTGTCAGCTCATGGCGGACAACAGGCTTTTCTGGCCGGTCAGGAAGCTCATCATGGCCTCCTGCACCTCCCAGAGCAGTCCTTCCGCCTTATTCTTATTGTATTCGTTCAGGGCGGCTATTCCCTGGCTCATGGATTTCTCCAGCCCGTCAGCGATTCTCTGCCCTTCCGGTGTGAGGCCCGGCTCCAGTGCCTTGACTGCCTGGGTCCACTGCATATGGAGATCGCTTACCGCTCCGCCAGCATCCCCGCTGCTCCCCCCGCCAAGCAGGGAAGCAGACAAGCTGCTCAGCTCGCTTAACAGCTGGCTGCTAAGCTTGAAGTAGCTGTCCACCGCCGCCGCTGTACCGGTATAGCGGACCTGGTTCACAGCCGGCAGGGCCACTTCTCTCACGTACAGCTCGATGCCCTGCCCCTTGAGCCCATTGCTGAGCAGCTTGGCCTGCTCACGGTCAGGAGACAATCCGGCATACACACGGTTGCCGTCTGCCGGGTCAAGACCTGCGGCAAGGCCTGCGGTCAGCAGCTCCTGCCGGGCCTGCTCCGCTCCTGCCGGTGTACTGAAGACGCCATATTGCAGCAGATAATAGCTCTGCGGCGCAACCTGAACCGGAATCTGCGCACTCACCGCTTCTCCCGTCTGCTCAGGAGGCACACCCGTTATATCTGCTGCGGTACTGCTGTTTTCCGCCTTTTGCCCCTGATTGATTCCCGTCTTAACCGCCGCATTGCCGGGAGCTTTACCAGTCTCTCCCGTCCCTCCTGTGATGAACGACAGGGCAGCGTATCCGAGCAGAATCCCCGTTCCCAGCGCTCCAGCGATGGACAGTGCGAACTTCCACCAATACGAGGGACGGCGGGTATGATAAGAGCCGCCGTAGCTATTCCCTTGAGCGCCGGATTGATCATAACTGTCTGTAGCGGATTCACGGCTATCTTCATACAGCGGGTAGTAGTCATCTGCTGAATGCAGATCTTCTTCATCCGTCCCTCCATAGGGGGAATGCTCCTCCGAATCTTCACTTTGTTCCCATAGGTTCCTTGTAGAAGCAGGACGGACAACAGAGTACAGCCCCAAATCATAGTTATCCTCAGGAGCTTTCTGTTTCCGGCGGCCGGAGCCCGGGAGCTTCATGTAAGCTGCCTCTACAGACCGGGGCAACTCCACCTTCTCCAGATCCACAATATATTCATCGGCCTTGGAATAGGAGGATCTCATACCTCCCCCGCGCTCCACCTTGTCAGTCTCCTTGTTCTCCAGAACCACACCGGTTTCGTTCACCGCCCGGAGCTCTGTCGTCTCTGTCCCCTGCCTGCCCTGGTTCCCGTCGAAGCGGAATGTCATTCTTCCGTTATTCAATACCCTCACCTCGCGATCTTCAGTTCTATACTGAAAGATATGAAAGATGCGAGAGAGATATGCTATTTTAATATATTTACACCAGACTAAGCAGCTTCGCCTTCACTTCGTCTGCGGCATAATACCTGCTGAGCGTCCGGTAGGCCTGATCCGCAATAATGGAGCCAAGCTCCGGCGTCGTCAGCAGCCTGATCAGATGATCGGCAGTACCCGCCGTTGTTCCTGCCAGCAGAATATTCCGCCCCGGCTCGCAGATCAGCTCCTCCGAACCCCTCAGGCTGCTGACCACCGGTGTGCGGAGGGCCCAGGCCTCCAGAATGCTGCTCTGACTGCCGCAGTCCTCACAGCATGAAGCAACCACAGCTCTGGCCCTGCGGATATAATCGGCTGTCTGTATAGCTTCATTGATGATTAGAATAGATGAGTCCTTCCGGACGGCAGCTGCGACCTCTGCATGCACCTCACTGCTAATAATGCAGCAGCGGATATCCGGCACCGCCGCCCGAATCAGCGGATATACCTTCTTGAAGAACAGCAGCGCCGCATTCTTGCCGTCAGTGGAATGCATGTCCCAGTGCAGAACGATGGAGTTGTCCTTGGTTGTATCTCCGGCAGCCGCATAAAGGGGGGCGCTCAGATCAATGTATGGCGGAACTACGTGCACCTTGCCTGCATCGGCAAAGGATACCGCCTTGAAGGATAATGCCTCTTCTTCTGAAGCGGCCAGCAGCAGGCTGGTCTTGTTCATTAACCGGCGCTCTTCCCGGCGGATCAGCGCATCACTTAGCTTGCGGTAGCCTGTGCTGATTCCCCGCTTGCCGCCCGCCCGGCTCTCCACCCGTATGCCACCTGCACGGCGCGCGTCGGTGACGATAACAGCCCCGGGAAGCAGTGAGGAGACCAGGTCCAGCCCATTGCCGAGCATGGCATACGAGACAAACACATGGGTGTAGGCGTGCTGGCTGCACATCTCGGTTATTACCGCCCGCAGCGACTTGTCATTGCCGATCATCGAGGCATCCGTGCGGAGCCTGTTCAGCGGAAACAGCAGGCTTCTACGGGTGGACGCAGGCCGCTTCACCTGATGCACGGTCAGGGCAGGACTGCGCAGAATCTGCGTCTCGCGGCGGTGGTGGCAAACCTCCAGCAGATCAATATCAAACCGCTCCAGCAGCATATCAAGGAAATTCTCTGTTCTGATGTCTCCCTCCCGGTCTTCCGGCGTGTGACTCCGGGCAGAAAGGAACAACATTCTCTCTCTCATGGCTATAGCTCCTTGGTTCTATGTAAATGTGTATGAATGTGTACGAAACAAAAAAGACCGGATGACATCCAGCCCAGAAATGTGAAACAATCGATGTAGATCTATAGTAACGCAGTCTTCCCGAGAAGGTTGTCGATTTATGGGGAAAAATAATTATTTTACATTCCATATCCCTTCAGACCAGACGAAGCAGCTTATCCTTGACGCTTTCCGCCTCATAATTTTCCAGCAGAGTCTCGTATGCACGGTCCGCGAGCACTACTCCTCTTTCATGATCCTGAAGCAGCAGTGTCACACTATCGGCAAAGGAAACCGGATCAGCGGCAATCATAATATTCTGCGAATGCTCATAGCGCAGCCCTTCTGCCCCTTTGGAACTGGATACGACAGGGGTCCTCAGCGCCCAGGCCTCCAGAATTTTCAGCCTTGTCCCGCTGCCTTCCAGGAGCGGAGCTATGACCACCTGCGCCTTGCGTATATAATCCGCCACACTGTTCACATACCCGGTAATGACGATAGAGGAATCCTTCAAGGCGAGCGCCGCTACCTCCGGGTGCACGTCCCGTCCGACAATATACCACTGGATATCCGGTACACTCGCCTTAACCAGAGGATATACCTCACGATAGAAGTAGAGAGCTGCGTTAATGTTAGGGAAGTAGTTCATATTACCCGGAAGGATAATCCACTTCTCCTTGGGCAACTTCGTCTTGGTCCGGTAATCCTCCATGCGTATGAAATTGGGAATGACATGGACCTTCTGTGACTGGCTGGGGGCCAGTTCCTTGAAGGCCAGAGCATCCTCTTCCGAAGTGGCCAGCAGCAGATTCGTCTTGTCCATCAGCTTCAGCTCATCCTGGCGCGTCCATACAGCATTAAGGGAATAGTAGACCTTGGCGATCCCCTTTTTCCCGCCTGCCAGCTGTGCAGACAATCCACTCTCGAAATTATGCGCATCGGTAATAATCACAGTATCAGGCAGGCAGCGCAGTACAATGTCGATGCAGCAGCCCAGCAGACTATGCGAAATAAATACATGACTGTAGAAATTCCGGCTGCAGAGTTCTATAATCTTCGCCTTCATGTCCACATCAACATGACTCATATAAGAACAATTCCGCCAGGTATACAAGGAACGGAGAAGCGCTCTGCGGTAGCTGACCGTGCGCTCTACTTCATGCACCGTAAGTGCTGAAATTTCCTCCGGCGTCCCTGTCTTCCGGGGGCTGGCATAGGTGATAAGCTCCACCTCATATTTGGCGAGCAGAAGCTTCAGAATATTGCCTGTTCTCAGCTTGCCCCCGCTATCCTGCGGATATGGATTCTCTGCGGAAATGAATAGCAACGGTTCCTTCATGGCTTGTTCTCCTACTCTCCATTGATCAATTGGCCCTGGACTGCCTGGGACATCTAGGATCTATTACCCAAGTTCAGGTGTTTGACCACGCAGTTCCTTCCCCGCTGCAATCGAGCCTGCCGGCCTTACTGAGCAGAGAGAGGATCGCCACGCCGTACAGCATACCCGTAATTTCCTGCAGCGGGGTCTTTCTGACCTTCCAGGATAACAGATAAGCCGGATAGAGCAGCAGAATCGCACCCGTAAGTGCAGATGCTGCGATCAGCCGGGGAACATCCGGATGCAGCAGGTAGGGCAGAAGCAGACCTACCGCAGATATCCCAGCTAGCGCGTAATACCGCTGCTTCATTCGCTCGGAATCGGCTTCCAGCTTCTTCAGCAGGGCCAGAATCTCTGCAGTTCCTGCAGCCACGCTCAAGAGAATAATACTTGGAGGCACTAATGGAAAATCATGAATTTCCTCTAATAACAACAGCTGCAGAATAGCAAGTTGCAGAATTTTGGCTATCAGGAACAACGGGGGGGGCTTCTCTTTCGGATAACTGGGCCAGTATGCCAGAATAAGCAGAACCGTAAATAGATTGCCGAAAAAAAGACAAGCCAGCAATGTCTTCAAATCCAAGCCGGCTGTCATCATGTCCACCCCTTTGTTAACGATATGTCTATGTATGATATGTATTTGAGGGTCCGTTTACCCGGACCTGACCACACGGTCCCGGCCTTCCTGCTTCGCCTGATAAAGCGCCAGATCACAAAGCTTGTAGAGTGCGTTCAAGCTGGTCTGCTGATCAGGCAGCACAGAGACTATACCAATGCTGACCGTATACCCGCAGGGCAGGCTGTGCACAGAAGCCTCCTTGAGTGTCTCCCGCAGCGCTTCTGCCTGATGGCTGCTGCTCAGCGCATCCTGCCCGTACAGCAGAATGGCGAATTCCTCGCCGCCTACCCGTCCGAGCAAATCGCCGCCCGCAAGCGTACTCTCGGCAGTAAGGGCGAATTCCTGCAGCACACTGTCGCCGGTGTCATGCCCGTAGGTATCATTCACTTTTTTGAAATGATCCAGATCCAGCAGCAGCAGGGAACAATATTCCCTCTTCCTGGCGGCAAGCGCCAGCTTCAGTTCGGCTTCCAGCAGGAAGGCCCGGCGCCCCAGAATCCCGGTCAGGCTGTCATAGGTGGCAATGCGCTTCAGCTTCTGGTAGGAATGCTCATTGGAGAGCAGGATGAAGGCGGCAATGCCTCCAATCAGCATCAGGAACATCCCGAGATAATACAAATACTGCGCCGGATTAGCCGTCAGCGGGCCCATATCCGGTTCCACCGCCAGAGCAACGAACGACCTGAGTAGCATCACCGCTGCGATCGCATAAAATACGGCGGCGAGTATCTTCTGGAGCGGAGAGCGCTCCGGGCTCGCTGTCAAGCGGCAGCCAGGGTAGAGCACAAACAGCATGACCCATAACGAGGTCGTTGCGACCCGTATATTCGGATGGTTGAAGAACAGGGCAACGATAACAAAGCTGAATATGCTCCCTGCCGTGATTGTCAGATAATAGAGTTTCGCCCGGCGGTCCAGCATGCCCATCATCATCATCAGCGCAGCGATCTCCAGCCCTCCGCCGGCCAGAATGAGCGCATTGCTCAGAGGTACAGCGATTCTATGGGGAATATAGTCCCACAGCAGAATTGAGCTCCAGAAGATCACCTGAATCCACTTGGAGGCAATGAATAGACTGGAGGCAATGTCTTTGGGGAAGTGGTAGCGGTAAAACGTAATCATCAGGCCGGAAAAAAAATTCCCCAGAATAAACAAGTATAACAGCGACTTAATATCAAGCTGAAAGCCCATCAACACACCACCGAACTATGCGGATCTACCTGCTCTATCCGAACGATAACATTTGCAGCTTATATCGGCAATATCATTATTATTCTATAACCTCTAACTTCTTGTTCTACAGCGTGAACGCTTCGTTTTTCCACAATCGTTCCGTCCGCTCCGCTGTTTAAGCGGGATACCAATGACCCAACCCTTTCAAATTACTGCTTCGCGGCATTGAGGCAAGCTGCAATGGACGAAAAACAAAAAGCAGCAATCCTCCCATAACGGGAAAATCGCTGCTATTATAACGTTGACGCTTCGTGAAATCTTACCGGCTCTTCAGGCTGTCTGCCAGTGCATAACCGACCTTCCAGATATCGCCTGCACCCATGGTGATGACCAGATCACCGGGAGCAATGCGGTCCTGCAGATCTGCAAGCACAGCTTCCTTCGTCGGCAGATGCCGTGCGCCGGCGTTGCTGTTCTGCACAATCAGCTCTACCAGCTTGGCGGAGGTAACGCCCTCTATCTGCTTCTCACCCGCAGGGGAGTAGATATCGGTAATAATCACTTCATCCGCTTCGCTGAACGCGCGGCTGAACGCATCCAGCAGGAAGAAGGTACGCGTGTAGCGCTGCGGCTGGAACACGGCAATAATGCGTTTGCCGGTTGCCTTGGCGGCGCTGATCGTAGCCTGAATCTCTGTTGGATGATGCGCGTAATCATCAATGACGAGAATCTCGTCAACCTCGCCCAGCACCTGGAACCGACGTTTGGCGCCGTGGAACTTCACAATCGCAGCCGCAATGGCTTCAAAGGCAATGCCCGATTTCAGACAGGAAATCACTGCCGCCATTGAGTTATACAGATTGTATTGTCCCGGAATAGAGAGCTCAATACGGCCTAATACCTCTTTTCCATGATTCATGGTATAAGATACCTGGCGGTCACCGAGGACAATATCAGTTGCTGTATAATCGGCCGTCTCCGATTCGATCCCATAGCTGATCACTTTACCTTTTACCTTAGGCAGCAGGGATTTCAGATTCTCATCATCCGCACATACGATAGCTGTCCCGTCCTCGCGCAGCTGATTCATGAACTGAACATAAGCATCCTTCAGCTTGCCGAAGTCGCCGCCGTAGTTCTCCAGATGGTCCGCTTCGATGTTCGTAACGATACCCAGCCAAGGATGGTATTGAAGGAACGAGCCGTCACTCTCATCGGCCTCTGCCACGACGAATTCCCCTTGTCCCGCTTTGGCATTCGTGCCTACATTCATAATCTCCCCGCCGATAATGTAGGTAGGGTCCACGCCGCAGTCTTCCATAACCAGAGCAATCATGGATGAGGTGGTAGTCTTGCCATGCGCTCCTGCCACCGCTACGCCCTTGCGCTCATTCAGCAGCCGGGCCAGCATCTGCGAACGGTGCAGAATCGGTATTTTCAGACGCTCTGCTTCCACCCATTCCACATTATCCGCGGCAAGCGCCGTGGAATAGACGACCAAATCCGCACCTTTTACCTGCTCCGCCGTATGCCCGATGAAGACCTTGGCACCTTTGGCTATCAATTTTTCCGTTAACTCCTGGGCAGCTACATCAGAGCCTGTAACTGTATATCCCATCTCCAGCATCACCCGGGCAATCGCGCTCATACCATAGCCGCCGATCCCTATAAAATGCACACGTTCAGTAGTATCCAACAGTTAGTCACCAGCCTTTTTCAGAATCGGGTTGCCGTAAAAGCGTACTGCGCACATCAGAAATCAAATACAGCGTTCCGGACACAACTGCGAGGTCATCGTCCGCTGTGATCGTCTGCAGCTTCTGCAGCGCTTGGCCCCAATTACGTTCTACTATGATTTCCAAGTTTTCCTTGGCATATTTACTCCGCAGACTTTCTGCGATCGCCTGCAGATCTTCTGCGTCCATTTTCTTACGGAAATCCGGTTCGGTCAGGATGAGCGTATCCACTATAGGCAGTATATGCTTGAGATACGACTCGTGATGCTTATTTGCCAGCATCCCCATGAGCAAATTTAATTTACCGTAAGGCTGGAACTGCGGAAGGCTCTTCGCGAGGCTCTCAGCCCCTTCCGGGTTATGCGCGCCGTCCAGAATAATTCTGGGCGCAGTGCTCACTTCCTCCAGTCTTCCGGCCCAGAATGTGCCGCGGAAGCCCTCCAGCACATCCTCGTCCTCCAGCATGAAGGCCATATACTGCCGCAGCACCTCAAGCGCCATCATTGCTCCGGCTGCATTCTGCAACTGGTGTTCGCCTTTCATGGCAATATCCAGCTCAAGCCCCCGGAACGGCCCGTTGAAGGTGAAGTGCTGGCAGCCGTCTCTCTGCTCTACCTTACTATAGCTGAAATCTTCTCCGGCTAAATAGAGTGTCGAACGGGTAGCCGCTGCCTTGGCCTTCAATACAGCTACAGCTTCGGGCTGGCTCACACAGCTGACTACAGGAACACCCGGCTTAATAATCCCGGCCTTCTCGCCGGCAATCAGCGTAAGCGTATCTCCCAGCACATCGGTATGGTCATGTCCAACATTAGTAATGACCGACACAACCGGAGTAACGATATTCGTTACATCCAGCCTTCCCCCAAGCCCCGTCTCCCATACGACTACATCGGGATAACAGACTTCGCCGTAATAGAGAATCGCGAGCGCCGTTGCCACCTCGAACATGGTCGGTGAGCCCAGCTCAGTGCCCGCAATCTCCCGGACCAGCGGACGCAGCTGATTGGCAAGCGCAAGCAGCGTCTCCTCTGGAATATCCGTCCCGTTGTACTGGAACCGGTTCGTGAACTTCGTGATATACGGAGAGGTAAAGGTCCCCACCGAATATCCGCTCTGAATAAGGGCCGAGGTCAAAAAGGCGCAGGTTGAGCCCTTGCCGTTCGTCCCCGCCACATGAATGAACTTAAGCTTCCGGTGCGGATGTCCCAGCTTCTCCATTAGAAGCTCTATCCGCTCCAGACCCGGCCTGATTCCAAAAGGAATCAGGCTGTTGATCCAATCTACGGCTTCTGTATAAGAACTTAAGGGAGCGGCAGTGCCGCTCCGGGTGATCTCTTCCATGTCTGTTATCCTCTCAGCTCTGCAATACGGGCCAGCACTTTCTCACGTCTGTCGGAATAATCCGCCTGCTTCGCCCGTTCCTCTTCGATGACTTTCGCCGGAGCTTTGGCCACAAAGCCCTGATTACTGAGCTTCTTCTCCACACGCTCCACTTCGCTGTTCAGGGTCTGAACTTCTTTTTCGAGACGGATAATCTCCTGATCAATATCGATCAGACCGGACAGCGGCAGAAGCAGCTCCGCTCCGGTAACCACGGCGGACATCATTTTATCCGGTGTCTGCGGCGCAAGGCCTGCTTCGAACGAAGAGGTGTTGCAGAAGCGCCCGATGTAATTGTCATTGCGGGAAATAATGTCCAGGGTGTCCTGGCTGCCAGCCTTGATAATCAGCTCGACCTTCTTGCTCATTGGCGCATTCACTTCCGCACGGATACCGCGAACAGCCCGGATGATATCCATCAGCAGGTTCATCTCTGATACCGCCTGCGGATTCTCAAGCGCCGCATCGTACTTCGGCCATTCAGCCAGCGTGATCGATTCTCCTTCATGCGGCAGATGCTGCCAGATCTCCTCGGTAATGAACGGCATGAACGGGTGAATCAGACGCAGTGTGCGGTCCAGCACGTAAGCCAGAACAGACTGGGTCTTGGCCTTGGCGGCTGCGTCCGCTCCGTACAGCGAGAGCTTGGCGAATTCGATATACCAGTCGCACAGATCATCCCAGATGAAGTTGTAGAGCAGGCGTCCGGTCTCGCCGAACTCATACGAGTCAATTAGACGCGTAATATCGCGGGAAGTTTCGTTCAGGCGGTGCAGAATCCAGCGGTCTGCTGTGCCAAGCTCACCTGTAATGTCAATATCTTCAAAGACTACGCCTTCCAGATTCATCAGCGCGAACCGGGAGGCATTCCAGATCTTGTTGGCAAAATTGCGCGCCTGCTCTACCTTTTCCATACGGAACCGCAAATCCTGGCCCGCTGTACTGCCGGTAGTAATCATATAGCGCATGGCGTCAGCGCCGTACTGCTCGATAACATCCAGCGGATCGATGCCGTTGCCCAGAGACTTGGACATCTTGCGTCCTTCGGCATCGCGTACGAGTCCATGCATCAGTACATCGGAGAACGGCTTCTGGCCTGTGAATTCCATGGCTGAGAAAATCATCCGCGCTACCCAGAAGTAAATGATATCGTACCCGGTAACCAGTACGTTGTTCGGATAGTAACGCTGATAGTCACTGCTCTCCCCGTCAGGCCAGCCTAAGGTAGCAAACGGCCAGAGGTTGGAGCTGAACCAGGTATCCAGAACATCCTCATCCTGCTTCAGGTCGGACAGCCCGCTGATACGGCGTGCTTCTTCTTCATCGTGAGCGACTACAAGCTCACCGGTAGATTCGGAGTACCAGGCCGGAATCCGGTGCCCCCACCACAATTGGCGGGAGATACACCAGTCGCGGACATTCTCGATCCAGTTCAGGTACGTCTTCTCGAAGCGGTCCGGCACGAAGTGAACCCCGTCGCCGTCCTTCTGTGCAGCGATGGCTGCTTCTGCCAGCGGCTGCATTTTGACGAACCACTGGGTAGACAGATAAGGCTCTACAACAGCCCCCGAACGCTCACTGTGCCCAACCTGATGAACGTGATCCTCAATGGAGATCAGCACGCCTTGCTCCTTCAGATCGGCTACGATAGCCTTACGGCAGTCGCTGCGGTCCAATCCCTGGTAAGCGCCCGCTTCCTCATTCATCACTCCGCCTTCGTCCATTACGTTGATCTGCGGAAGGTTATGGCGGACTCCCATCTCGAAGTCATTCGGATCATGCGCCGGCGTAATCTTAACTGCACCGCTGCCGAACTCCTTATCTACGTATTCATCAGCAATAACCGGAATCTCTCTACCTATAATCGGCAGTACCAGTACTCTGCCAATCAAATGCTTGTAACGGTCATCTTCCGGGTGTACTGCTACGGCTGTATCGCCCAGCATCGTCTCGGGCCGCGTGGTAGCCACCGTGATATGGCCGCTGCCATCCTTCAGCGGATAACGCAGATGGTACAGATGACCGTTCACTTCCTTGTATTCAACCTCGATATCCGACAGCGCTGTGCGGGCAGCCGGGTCCCAGTTAATAATCCGCTTGCCGCGATAGATCAGGCCCTTCTGGTACAGCTCCACAAATACCTTGCTTACCGCCTTCTTCATTCCATCATCAAAGGTAAAGCGTTCGCGGGAGTAATCGAGGGACAGGCCCATCTTGGCCCACTGGTCATGAATGGTCTTGGCATACTGGTCTTTCCAGTCCCATACCTGCTCCAGGAACTTCTCGCGTCCCAGATCATGGCGGGAGATTCCCTGCTGGCGCAGCTTCTGCTCCACCTTGGTCTGTGTAGCAATCCCCGCATGGTCCGTACCCGGCAGCCACAGGGTATCATATCCCTGCATCCGCTTGGTGCGGATCAGCACATCCTGAAGCGTGAAGTCCAGCGCGTGTCCGATATGCAGCATTCCTGTTACATTCGGCGGCGGAATCACGATGCTGTAAGGCTCCGCATCCGGCCGCTTGCCGGCTTCGAAGAAGCCCTTCTCCATCCAGTACGCATACCATTTCTTCTCTGCCGCTCCCGGATCATATGTAGTCGGCATGTCGCTCTGCTTGTGATTAGCTGAAGCGGTAGCTTCTGCCGCTTCCTGCCCGTTCGGCAGCTCTGCTGCTGCATTGTTGTTATCAGCCATTGTGAACCCTCCACTGTTAAATGTATTGAGTAGCTAGCGGTTTCTGAGAATACAAAAAGGCCCTTCGTCTCAAAGGACGAAAGGCCATTCTTTCGCGGTACCACCTTTGTTTCGCGCCAATAAAAAATAAACCACTGCCTTAAGTTCCCTTACAGGTTCCTGAAGCTTAGCGCGACACTCATGCAGGGTAACGGCTGCAACCGGCCGCATCCTAACCAGTCTCCATGATGAAGACAAGCTCAGAAGGGCAACTCCGGGGCGACTTCGGGGGCTGCATCCTGCGGGAATTCACACCAATGATAATCCCGCTCTCTGAAGGGCTGACCGCCTACTCTTCCCGTTCCCAGTCTTTATGCTAGTTATTACTTAGTTCAATAATACATTCAGTGTTATCCCTAGTCAACCAGCATATACACAAAGGGCGCGCAGCAGACGTACATTGATGCCTACTCCCCGCTCCAGATCACTTGAACCACATTGAAGCCCTGATTGCTGCCCGTTCCGGGAGCGCCATCCAGCGTAACAGAGAATGTGCTTCCGGCATCAATAATCGAGAAGGCTGAGGCGGAGACTTCCTCAGACTTGGAGGTAGCTCCTTTTTGCACAAAATAGTCCTTGTACGTATTGCCGAGCGTCTCCAGGCTCTGCTTCGTACGGTAGCTGAAGGTTGCGGACGGCTTACCGGTCGCCGAGCCTTCAATCAGATCAAATATCTTCGCGTCCGCCGGAAGCGGGAAATCCGCCGGCAGGCTCTTCGGCCGCTTCACAGAATCTGCTGGTGTTCCTGCGGACGAGCCTCCGGAGGAGACAGCTGGAGCTGCAGCATCACCGATGATGACCCGGCTGGTTGCAGCATCGTAAGTAACAGCAGTGTTCAGCGCTTCGCCGATGGAGCGTACAGGCAGATAAGTGATGCCGTTATAGGTAATCGGGGCGAGGGTTTTGCCATTGCCGTCTTTGGGCGTGTACGCCTGGCCGTTCACGACGATCCCGATTTTGTTGTTCAGGAGCGCCTTGATCTCCTGCAGATTACCGGCGGCGTAGACACCGGCCGAGACTGTGAGCGTCAAGCTTAGTGCGGCCGCAGTGGCTGCCACTTTTCTCTTCATGTGATATATCATCCTTCCAGAAGTAGTGTACCAGCGCATAGCTGCCTGAATGTGTAATGTATGTAGGCCGGTAGTGACTATTACCCCCGGCTGAACGGTTTGTAAACCAGAAGCGGAAATCGTAAATACAGACCGCATAATAAAAATCACTTCATCGCTTCATAAAGAAACAGGAACAGCCCCATCCGTAAGGTAAGGGCTGTTCCTGTTAAAGCTGAATTCTCCGCATACCGTCAATCTCAAGGGATGTATAATACCTGTCCCTCTTCTACAACCTGACCGGACAGCCGGTTATACATGGTCAGCTCCCGGGTGCTTAGCTGGTATTTCTCGGCTATGGTATCCAGCGTCTCTTCCCGCTGCACGATGCAGAGCCTTACTTTGCGGAACAGCTCCGTTCCGCCCATGCCGCCGATGAACCGGCTCTTCCACGCTGTATCATTACCGGCCTCAGGGACAGCCTCCGCTACAGAGTCAATATCGCCCGCGAGCAGTTCCTCCTGCTCTCTGTTGGCGCGGCTTGCGCTAAGCAGCGAGGAGAAGGTGAGCGGCTCCTGCTCGGCGGCTCCCGGTTCTTTTTTGCTGCCAAGGGCAACCTTGAGATCCTGCTTCTCCTCAGGGGGAGCCAGAGATTCCGCAGACAGGAAGACTTCATTGTCTGTGGCCTGAATTCCCTCGGCCGTCTCGCCTTCTTCGTTCCCGGCAAACAGCGCAGCAGCATCATTGGCAGCGGAGGTTAGCACCGGCTCCGGCTGCGAGACGGCATGAAGCTTCGCGTTGCCCCAATGATCCACTGTGTTCAAGGCGGCGCTGCCTGTCTGAAGCGTGGTGTCCTCCTGAAGCGAGCCGTTCACAGCCGCTGGCGCTGTCTTCTCTCTGGAGGTGAGGAAGTGGCCCGAGACCGGATCAGCCGCCGGCTTGCTGCCTGCCGAAGAAGCCGTATCCAGGCTATGGGTCCTTGCTCTGGGTTCCTTGTCCTTCAGGGGTGGGGAGAGATAGGCGGCGGGCTGGGTGTACGTAGTTTCTTCCGCATACAGAGGTTGGACTACAGCCTCAGCCGGATTAGCAGAGTTCTGATCTTCTTCAGAGCCCTCGGCCGCCCCCTCGCCATAGGTCCAGAGCGAATTCTCATACAGGGTATCATTCTCCGGACTGCGGAATTTCTCCTCAGACGTATTGCTGTCTCCTGCCTCCGGCGAATACGCTACTGTGTATTCCTCCTGCTGCCAGGCCGGCTGTGCATCTGCACTTCCGATTCCCCGCAGCGAGAGCACTCCGGTAATGTTGACGGTTCGCATCGTCAGCAGATCAATATCGAAATTCTCGATCTCCACCCCTATGTCATCAAGTGAGCTGACCCGGGTCAGCGGAACAGTGATTTCAACGGGAATTGCATGCTCCAGACGCTGTGTAAGGTCATCCTCCCCCCGGTAGAGTCCGGTGAGCAGCAGTTGTCCGTGCAGTTCAGCCCGGTCCTCCCGCTGGATGACCTGGATGTCGGGAACCAGCTCGACTTCCTCCAGCTCTGCTATTCCCGGAAGCTCTTCCGAAAGGTGAATGCGTTCATAAATATCAAACCGCAAGCCATGGGACTGGTCAAACACGGGAAATGTCCTCCTTCTTGGCATAATCTATCCCTGAGACAAGCCCAGAGTATAAGCCCAAAATGTTACTCCCCTCATGTATATGCTTCAATCAGGCAGGCATGACAACTTTGCCGCTTCAATTGCGGACAGCGCCTATTACAGGGGAGGAAGAGCCGTACGTGCATCAGGAATAGAGTAGTGCTGTGGAAGCTTCACACGCAGCGTTACGGCAAGCGGATTCCCTGGACTACACTCGTTAAGCACATCCGCCGGATGAAAAGCTGCCGGCAGCGCACCCGCGCCCGGTTCTTCCTCAAACCGGAGGTGGTCCGGAATTCCCGGACGGCCCGCCCGCAGTCTGACTGCTCTCTGGTATACATTCAGCGTACCCGCAGCCATAACATCCAGCGAACGGGTCTGCTCTGCCCACTGTTTAGCCTGGAGGCCGGTGCGTCTTCTCAGCTCCTCATCCCCCAGCAGCTGCTCGATTTGCAGGGCAAGCTTCGCGGCATCTCCGGGAGGAACAATCCAGCCCGTCTCTCCCTGCCGGACCATCTCCGGCATGCCTGCGGTTCCGGCGACAATCGGCGCGATCCCGGCAAGCTGCGCTTCCGTAACCGAGAAGGGCTGCGTGTCCTGGAGAGAGGGCTGAACATAGATGTCGGCAGCCCGGAGTGCAGCCGGAATATTGTTCAGCTTCCCGGTGAAATGGACCTTCCCTGCGATACCCAGCAGGCGGGTCTGCTCCATGAGCTCCTCCAGGAGGCTGCCGATTCCGGCCACCGCACAGATCCAGTGCTGACAGCGCTGCTGCAGAATGCCCAGCGCCTCTATCAGCACATGGACGCCTTTGATATATTCAAGACGTCCGGCATACATGATCACAGGGATTCCCGCTGCAAATTGAAGCGGCGGTGTCTCTGCGGCCCTGGCTGCGTATTGATGCAGGTCCAGCCCGTACGGCAAGGTATGGATACGGTCTTGGCTGACCCCCAGGCTCTGCGTAAGCTGTCCGATCCACTCCGAAGAGACCAGAATCTGGTCGGCCGCCTGGGCCCCCAGCCTCTCAAGCCTGCGGAAATATCTCCAGATCGGCCGCAGCTCATAGGCTTCCCGGGTAAGGCCGGGCTCAAGTCCCTTGTACTCATAGTAAGTTTCCTTGGTCAATGCCCCATGCACACTTGCGACCAGCGGAACAGAACGGCGCATGATCCGCCGCAGCGCATAGGAGGCGATAGGGTCCTGGGCATGAATGACATCATATTCCTCCAGGCCCAGCACAGCGGCGCCGCCCTCGAAAACGTAACGTCCCAGCTCAAAGCTGAAGATGCCGTGCTCCAGATGCAGCGAGGGGAAGCGGCCGATATCCAGCTGGGGCAGCAGCAGCGAATAGAACGCTTTTTTATCAAAAGACTCTGTCCGGTTCAGCAAATACAATGTATTGTTCTCCACATGGCTGCCCATCAGTGTAACGGAATGGCCCTGCTCGCCCAGCTTGTCAGCCAGCTGCTTCATATATGTCCAAATTCCGCCCATATTGGTGAGGCCCCAGTAGGTGACCAGCAATATCTTCATGCATTCCTCTCCCCGGCTATAGATTTATTTAGACACAGGTGCGGTCTGCTCCACCTTAATCAGAATAGTATATGTAGGCTGCGGGCAGGCGGAAAGGGATATATGATCATTCCCTGCAAATTTCAAAAATATCTTTTAATCAAGAATCATCTTTTCGGGTATAATCGGTATAAATCCTGAAAGGAAATTTCCGACATGTCAAAAGCGAGGGTATTTGACCTTTTCCTATTTGTCGCATCCCTGGCTATAGCCTTCATTCCCGCGCATGCTGTAGTCCTGGACGCTACCTATATAAAAGCCTTACTGCTATATACTATCTTCTCCAGCATCTACTTCCAATTGCGGATTGTGACCCGGAGCGGGAACTCTACAATCGATTATGCGATCAGCTATACCTCCTCATTCGGGATTTTTGCCGGTCCGCTCGGCACGTTCTTGTTCGAGACTGTATACCGGTTCATCGTATATTTCTATAAAAAGAAAACAAAAACCGACGATCCCGGAGAGTTCCTGGATACCTTCTACAATATCGGCTCGTTCACACTAGGCGGCTCTGCGGCGTACTATCTGTATACTGCGCTCTCTCCTCTGGCGGACAAGCTTCCGCTCGGATACTGGCTGCTGTTCCTGCTCGTGGTCTGCGTCACCACCCTGCTGTCCTCCACCTTCCTGGTGCTGACCTTCGCCCTGTCGGGAGATATCAAGACACGCGGTGAAGCACGGAACCTGCTGCTGCGGAGCCGGAATCTGCTGGACTTCAGCAAGGTCGCCCTGAGTAACGCTCTGCTGCTGCGGCTGCTGCAAATGGAGAAATGGGAGATGCTGATCGCCCTGTTCGTGCTCAATTATGTGGTCAGTATCTCGTTCTATTCCAAATCACAGAGTGCACAGCACAAGTATGAACGCGACAAATTCGAGCAGATGGCCTACCGCGACTTCCTCACCGGAACCTATAACCGGGCGCATATGGACAAGATGATGAAGGAGCTGAACCAGAGCGGCGAGTACATCGGAATTGTAGTGGCGGACATCGACCGGTTTAAAAAAATCAATGACACCTACAACCACGCCGTGGGCGACCGGGTCATTGTTCATTTTGCGAAGACGCTGCAGAAGCATCTGCAGGAGAGGGACATCCTGTTCCGCAGCGGCGGGGAAGAGTTCACGCTGCTGCTGAGGGACAAGACCTTCGAGGAGTGCAGGACACAGATTCAGGAGATCCTGGACAGCCTTCACGATCACAGCGTAAGTGCAGAATTCGAGGAGCAGATGATCCGCGTGCCGTATTCGGCATCCTTCGGGCTCTTTTACTATAAGGCGGACCCGGACCAGAAGACTTCTATGGAAAAAGGGTACGTCTACGCCGACCAGCTCCTGCTGGAGTCCAAGAAGCTTGGCCGCAACCGTCTCTCTTACCGGAACGATGTGCAGCCATAAGCACATGTTCCCGCGCAGGGGGACGGCCTGTCAGGGCCGGGCAGACCCAGTCGAATGTATGCTGTTTTTCGCATACATTTGGACCGGGCGCCTGCGCGTCAGCACAATGTATGCTGTTTTTGGCATACATTCGGGCCGGGCGCCTGCGCGGCAGCACAATGTATGCTGTTTTTGGCATACATTCGGGCCGGACGCCTGCGCAGCAGCACAATGTATGCTGTTTTTGGCATACATTGTGGCCGGGCGCCTGCGCAGCAGCACAATGTATGCTGTTTTTGGCATACATCCCAGCTTCCCGACGGAGCAGAAACGGCTCCTCATACTAATATCCCCAATAACAACAAGAGCCGCCCTCCGGCAACCGGAAGAGCGGCTCTTGTTGTTCCTGATGCAGGCGGCGGCTACAGTTCAGCAGCCTTGAAAGTATCTCCGCCGGCAATCGTGCCGGAGTTGAAGCCCTTATAGAACCAGCGCTTGCGCTGTTCGGACGTTCCGTGCGTGAAGCTGTCCGGCACCACATAGCCCTGCGCCCGCTTCTGGATCGTATCATCCCCGACTGCGCTTGCCGCAGTCAGTGCCTCCTCGAGGTCCCCTTCCTCCAGCAGATTCTGGCCCTGGACATGATGCGCCCAGACCCCAGCATAATAATCGGCCTGCAGCTCGAAGCGGACCTGCACCTTGTTGAATTCGGCCTCGCTGAGGCGCTGGCGTTCTGCATTCAGCTGCTCGGAAGCGCCCAGCAGCGTCTGCACATGATGTCCCACCTCATGAGCAATCACATACGCCATGGCGAAGTCACCCGGCGCCTTGAACTGCTGCTGCAGCTCATCATAGAAGCTGAGATCGATATACAGCTTGGCGTCTCCCGGACAATAAAACGGGCCTACGGCTGAGCTTGCGGTTCCGCAGGCAGAGTTCACACTACCGCTGTAGAGCACAAGCGTCGGGTCCTGGTAAGTCATCCCCTGCTTTTTGAAGATATCGGACCAGACATCCTCGGTATCGGCCAGCACCACAGATACGAACTCGGATAGCTCCTTCTCCTGGGCACTCTGTTCATAAGGGACACTTGAGTTCGTACCCGAACCGGTTGAGGTCAGATTCCCCATAATATCGCCGATATTCCCGCCGCTCAGCAGCGTAACAATCACTATAATCACGATCCCGCTAATTCCGCCGCCGATCAGCTTGCCCCCGCCGCCCCCGCCGCGGCCTCTGCGGTCTTCCACATTAGAACTGCCTCTTCTGCCCTGCCATTTCATGGCCTTCCCCCCAGTTATGAATACTCACGAATACTGATGTCTTTGTACTTATTACTGTTATACCCATAATTGCAGGGGTGCCACTCTCTTGAACAGCGGAGCCGGTCTGGTGACAAATGGAAACCGCATAGCAAAACCCCTCCACAGCCGCAGCCATGAAGGGGTTAACATCGGTTAAATAATGGAACAGTTGTTTATTTTGCAGCCTTAGCTGCGCTTAGAATAGCCTTCAGGTAACCTTGGGTATCCACCAAAGTTGCACCGCTTACAGCATCAACGACTTGCTCTTTGCTTTTGTTAGTCAGTGTAGCTTCAAGGGATTTAATCGTTTTGCCAGTGGCGAATTTCTCGATCGCTGCCAGGTTCTTGTCATAGGCTACTGTCGATTTGGCTTCTTCCTTCATGTGCTCACTGTAGTATTTGGCATTGGTCTTCTTGGAGGCCAGCACCATGTTCGGATCTTTGTAGTTCTGGCCGAAATCCTTGTCCGAGTTCGGTACGCCAGTGGCTACATCGGTGCCCAGGAACTGATAATCATCCAGCGAAGCCGCAACGATTACGCCATTTTGTACTACAGCAACCGCTACAGTGAAGCATTTGGTGCCATGGGCAGCCGCTTCCACCCGGCCTACCTTAAGCGGTGCGCTCGCTGCCGAAGTGACATTGTTCAGGGCACCGCTGTTCCCTACCCCGACAAGTGCCAATGAAATGCCGGCCACGAGCATTAACTTAGTAACTTTTTTCACAAATATTCCCCCAGTTCATCAAATAGACTGCGCTTACATAATATTTTATCAATATATTGGAAGCCCGTCAGTTACAAATGTTACTGGAAATCTGCAAATATCTGGATTGTAAATGCGCAGAGGGAAATTAAAGGGGATATTTGGAGACCAAGCTGCCAAAATAGCAGTCAGCCTCCATAGATTAGCAGCAATTCTCTTTAACCGTCACCTTGTCATTCGTGATTATGACCTTGGAATATCCGGATAAAGTTTCGGTGTAGGAGCATACTCCGATGGTTTTGGGAACGTCCGGTTCTCTCGGGTCTGAATACTTCAGATAAATTCCGCCTTCACCGCTTAAGGTCAGCCGGGGCTTAATTTTTAATGTTTTTCCGCTTTTGAGTATCTTGCCAACTTCGTCTGCTGACGCCTCCGCTGCTGCGCCGGTTACCACTCCTGTCTCCTGAATACTCAACTCATCATCTCCTCATATTAGTAAGACGGGCTTGAGCGCGGAGATGTATCAGAGGACACGCGGGCTAACTGGTGGCTACAATGTAGTAAGTGGAAAAAGGGTAACTGTTCACCAGTAAATCTAAAAATATCCGGAAACAGTTGGAAAACCAACACTTATATAAGCTGAAAATAAACATATAGGACATATTGAGAAAATTAGATGCCCTAAATCCACTTAACGTTCCCTGGAGAGTAATGGTGCGTAAATTAGATAACATAAATCCACTTATTGTTCGATGTTTCGGCTGGGGGAGGTCGCACTGAAGCAACAACAAAATAGCCAAGCCGCGATCCTCCAGAGTTCAGAGAAATGCGGCCCGGCTGGGCATGGCTTATATTGACTTATTGACTTACCTTAATTTCACAGACTACAGACACAATTGTAAAAACCTACTCCTGATCTGTGCCGCCGATTTGTCCGCGCAGGCGGCGCAGATCCTCCGGCCAGGGATCGGCTACTCCGATCTTGTTGCGGGTCCAGGGGTGGGCGAAAATCAGTTTCTCGCCATGCAGTGCCTGGCGGTCTGCGCTCTCCGGCTTCGCCTTGACTCCCAGCTTGGAGGGTGGAGCCGGCTGCTTGCCGGAGACTTGCAGGCCAGGGGTAAGGCCTGCCTTCTCCTGCTCTTCAAACCAGGCCGTAATGGCAGACTTCACTTGACCAGGCTTCGTGCGCGGCGGCTTCTCATCATATAAAGAAGGAATACCTGCGGTATGCCAGCCCGATCCGCCGTAGAGGTCATCTCCGAACAGCGGATGACCCGCATGGCTGAGGTGGACACGGATCTGGTGCGTCCGGCCCGTCTCCAGCTGCAGCTTCACTACGGTTCCGCCGGGCAGGGCTTCGCGCCCCACAATCCGCGTTACCGCCGCCTGCCCTGCAGGGGATACCCGTCTGCGCGCCGCATGATGGCGGTCACGGCCGATGGGGGCATCAATCACTGTAAGCTCAGGCGGCACTGTACCTTCAACAATCGCGGCATACAGGCGGGATACATTCTTCTCACGCATATCTTCATCCAGCACAAGCTGGGCGTATTCGTTCTTCGCATACAGCACGGGTCCGGTAGTATCCTTGTCCAGCCGGTGGATATGGCGGACGGCAATCCCTCCGCCGGAAGCCGCATAATGCGCAGCGACGATATGATCCAGCGTCACCTCGGTGCTGCTGCCGTCCGGATGAACTGCCATACCCGCAGGCTTGTGGACCACGAGGCAAAAGTCGTCCTCGAACAGTACCTCAGCCGCAGCTTCCTGCCACACCGGCTCAATTCCCGCTTCCCGGTGGGGGAACAGGGCCAGCCGCAGCCGGTCTCCTCTCCACTGGATGCCGTCCTCGCGGCGCAGCCGGGCGTGCAGCTTCTCCGGCATGCCGGCTACGCCCAGCAGCCAGGCATCGATGGCTGCCGGTCTGTCGGCAGCCGACGTAATGACCCGGCCCGGCATGGCTTCCAGCCATTCGCCGCGCCGCGTCCACTTGCCTCCACCGGCGAAGGGGGCGCTGGCGGTATCACTTCCATCTTGGCCCACGCCGCTGCCATGCTTGCCGGACAACTCTTCCGGTCCAGCCGTCATAGCGATTTCAGGGCCTGGTAATGGCCGGTAATCGTATCGTCAATATCCTGTTCGCTGTGTGCAGCGGATACGAACATTCCTTCGAACTGGGACGGCGGAACGCTGATGCCCTGATCCAGCATTTTGCCGAAATAACGCTTGAACAGCTCCAGGTTACTGGTCTTGGCCGTCTCGAAGTTAATGACCGGCTCCTCCGTGAAGAACGGACATACCATCGAGCCCACGCGGTTAATCGTCAGCGGAACCCCGGTCTCCTGCGCATTGCGCTTAAGTCCGGCTTCCAGTCTTGCGCCAAGCGACTCCAGACGGGTGTAGACCTCAGGGGTCAGCAGCGCAAGCGTGCTGTAGCCCGCCGCCATCGCCAGCGGATTCCCGCTGAGTGTGCCTGCCTGATAGATCGGGCCGGACGGGGCGATCTGCTCCATGATCTCTCTTTTGCCGCCATAAGCCCCTACAGGAAGCCCGCCGCCGATCACCTTGCCGAAGCAGGTCAGATCCGGGTCCATCCCGAACAGCCCCTGCGCACATCCCCGGTCCACACGGAAGCCGGTCATCACTTCGTCAAAAATCAGCAACGCCCCGTACCCTGTTGTCACCTTGCGGAGACCCTCCAGGAAGCCCGGAAGCGGAGGCACCACGCCCATATTTCCGGCGATCGGCTCAACAATGACAGCGGCAATCTCGTTGCCGTAACGTTCAAAAGCGGTTTTGACCCCGTTCAGGTCATTATAAGGTACCGTGATCGTATTCACCGCCACACCTTCCGGGACGCCCGGACTATCCGGCAGCCCCAGGGTGGCCACCCCGGAACCGGCCTTGATCAGCAGGCTGTCGGCATGGCCGTGATAGGAGCCTTCGAATTTGAGGATTTTGCTGCGTCCGGTGTAGCCGCGGGCCAGTCTGATCGCACTCATCGTCGCTTCCGTTCCCGAGTTCACCATGCGGACAATGTCGACCGAAGCTACGCGTTCTACCACGGTTTTGGCCATTGCGGTCTCTAGCAGGGTCGGCGCGCCGAAGCTTGTCCCTCTGGCCGCAGTCTCCTGCAGCGCCTTCACCACCTCAGGATGGGCATGTCCCATAATTAGCGGTCCCCACGAGCAGACGTAGTCAATGAAGCTGTTTCCGTCAATATCGTAGATCCGCGAGCCTTCGCCCCTCTCGACATACACCGGGGTCAATCCTACGGATTTGAATGCCCGGACCGGGCTGTTCACCCCGCCGGGAATATATTGTTTTGCCTCTTCAAAAGCGGTGCGGGAAGCCTCTTCCCGGCGGTTCAACGGCATATTGCCCATGCTTGTTCCCTCCTGATCCTAGCCGCGCAGCCAGCGGGCTGCGTCCTTGGCGAAATAGGTAATGATAATATCTGCTCCGGCGCGCTTCATACCGGTCAGCATCTCCAGCACAACCGCCTGCTCATCGATCCAGCCCTGCTGCGCAGCCGCCTTGACCATCGAATACTCACCGCTGACATTGTAGGCTACAAGCGGCAGATCGAACTGGTCACGGATCGTACGGATTACATCCAGATAAGCCAGTGCAGGCTTCACCATCAGCATGTCCGCGCCTTCCAGCACATCGGAATCCGCTTCGCGGATGGCTTCCCGCAGGTTGGCCGGGTCCATCTGATACGTCTTGCGGTTGCCGAACTGGGGAGCGGAATCCGCCGCTTCGCGGAACGGGCCGTAGAAGGCGGAAGCGTATTTTACCGAATAGGACATGATCGGCACCTGCTCGAAGCCATTTGCATCGAGTCCGGCACGGATCGCCTGCACGAATCCGTCCATCATGTTCGACGGCGCGATAATATCTGCCCCTGCCCGGGCCTGCGAGACCGCCGTGCGGGTCAGCAGCTCAAGCGAAGCATCGTTGATTACATCCCCGTGCACCACACCGTCTACCGTATGGGTATGCACCATGCCGCAGTGGCCGTGGTCGGTGAATTCACACAGACAGGTATCGGCGACGACCAGCAGGTCGGGATACCATTTTTTGATCAGACGCGTGGCTTCCTGCACAATGCCATCGTCTGCGAAGCCGGACGAGCCAACCGCATCCTTCGTCTCGGGAATACCGAACAGCAGAACCGCCGGAATGCCCAGGGAGGCAATCTCATCCACCTCCGCCTTCAGCGTATCCAGCGAGAAATGATAGACGCCGGGCATGGAGCTGATCTCATTCTTCACACCCGTTCCATAGGTTACAAAAATCGGCTGGATGAAATCCAACACATGGAGTACCGTCTCGCGCACCATGCCGCGAATACCGGCCGACCCGCGCAAACGGCGGTGTCTGGTTATTGGAAAGCTCATTTGTTGTATCCTCCTGTTCAGTAAGTATATATACACATCTATTCGTGTTAAGCAGTATTGGGATGTTGACGTTATCACTACTAGTAGGCTAGACCCGATTGCAATGCTCAAAGGCAAGCTCACAGATCTGGAGGAACAGGCTATCTCAGCCTTGTCGATTCATTCCAGCGGCACAGCTCCTCCACCAGCCCTTCGATGGTGGCTTCTTCCGGCAGCAGTCCCGGAGTGAGTCCTGCTTCGACTGCGGTCTGCTCGGTAACCGGTCCGATGCAGGCAATCTTGACGCCCTTCAGCAGCGCCAGCGGATCTTCCAGGCCCATCCGCCTCAGGATGCCGAGGAAGTTGCGCACCGTAGACGAGCTGGTGAAGGTCACCGCATGAATGCGTTTCTCCTCCAGCAGCTTCACCAGTTCAATATCATCCTCGCCGGTGATAATCGTCTCATACGTATCCACTTCTGTCACTTCCAGCCCCAGCTCCCTCAGCTTACCAGGCAGCCACTCACGCGCCAGGTCGCCGCGCGGAAGCAGCACCTTCTGCCCGGACTTAAGCTCGGGGCCGAAGGTTTCGATCAGCCCTTCCGCCTGAAAGCGTACGGGCAGCTCCTCGGCGATCAGCCCGCGCTCTGCGAGCGCCGCAGCCGTACCCGGTCCCACTGCGCACAGACGCGCCCCGTGCAGGCTGCGGATATCCAGCTTCTGCTGCGTCAGATGCCGCATGAAGAAGTCTACGCCGTTCGGACTGGTGAAGAACACCCAGTCGTAAGCCGCAAGCCCGCCAAGTGCCGCAGCGATATCCGCCTGCTTGTCCGCATCGCGCTGCATCACCGTCTCAATGACCGGGAACTCATACGGCTCGCCGCCCAGCTCCTCGATCCGGTCCACCAGCTCACTTGCCTGCGCACGCGCCCGCGTCACTACAATGCGCTTGCCGAACAGCGGCAGCGCCTCCACCCACATCAGGTGCTCCCGCTGGAGCACAACGTCACCGACCACAATAACCGCCGGCGGTTGAAAATCCGCCGCTGTAACCTTCGCCTCAATATCGGCCAACGTGCCGGTCAGCGTCTCCTGATCTGCACGGGTCCCCCAGCGCACCAGCGCCACCGGGGTCTCCGGCGGACGGCCGTGCTTCATAAGCTGGGCGCTGATGTAACCGATTTTGGCGACACCCATCAGGAACACCAGCGTGCCTGTCGCATTTGTTACTTTATCCCATTGAATGGAATGATCCAGCTTATCCGGACTCTCATGGCCGGTAATAATCGACAGGGAAGACGATGCCTCCCGGTGGGTCACCGGAATCCCGGCATACGCCGGGACGCTGATGGCCGAGGTAATGCCCGGCACAATCTCATAGTAGATGCCATTCCTGCGCAGCAGCTCCGCTTCTTCACCCACCCGGCCAAAAATCACGGGGTCCCCGCCCTTCAGACGCACCACCGTTTTCCCCTCTAGAGCGAGATCCACCAGCAGCTGATTAATATCCTCCTGCTTCATCGTATGGCGGTCCGAGAGCTTGCCTACGTATATTTTCTCACCGCCGGGCTTCATCCATTTCAGCAGCCTTGGACTGGCCAGCCTGTCATAGACCAGCACATCAGCCTTACGGATACACTCCAGCCCCTTGACCGTAATCAGCTTCGCATCCCCCGGACCTGCACCTACCAGATATACCTTCCCCGCCATCTCCGTCATCCCCTTATCCCTATACACATGCGATACCTTACCCTTATTCCCTTACATCCGCCAAAATCTTCTCCGCACCTCGAGCCACCAGCTTACGAGCGACCTCCGTACCCAGCTCCACCGGATCATTGCCGGTGCAGGTCTCCTTCAGAATGACTGTACCGTCCGGTGTTCCGACCATTCCGGTTAACGTTATGGACGGACCTGCAGCTTCGCCTTCCGGCTCAAGGGTCGCGTAAGCGCCAATCGGCACCTGACAGCCGCCGTTCAGGGCGCCCAAGAAGGTCCGCTCCGCCGCCACAGTAAGTGCCGTGCGCTCATCGTTATACAGCGCTAGCAGCTTGCGCAGCTCCTCATCGTCCTCACGGCACTCAATGCCGAGTGCGCCCTGACCTACAGCGGGCAGGCAGACCTCAGGCGGCAAATATGCCGTAATCCGGTCCTGCCAGCCCATCCGCGACAGCCCCGCCGCTGCCAGCAGAATCGCGTCATATTCGCCGCTCTCCAGCTTCTTCAGCCGCGAATCAATATTCCCTCGTACCGGCTCAATGAGCAGATCCGGCCTTAGCGCAGCCAGTTGGCTGGAGCGCCGCAGACTGCTTGTGCCTACGCGCGCGCCTTGCGGCAGACCCTCAAGTCCTGCTCCGCTGTTAGAGATCAGAACGTCGCGCGGATCTTCACGCTTCGGCACCGCACCATTCATCAAGCCTTCCGGCAATTCGGAAGGCATATCCTTCATGCTATGTACTGCCATATCAATATCCTTCGCCAGCATCGCCTGTTCAATTTCCTTGACGAACAGACCTTTGCCGCCCACTTTGGACAGGGTCACATCGAGAATCCGGTCACCCTTGGTCACAATCTTATGCACCTCAAAAGTAAAATCAAACCCATGCTCTCCGCTAAGCCGCTCCAGATCGGCAATCACATGCCCCGTCTGCGTCAACGCCAGCGCACTTTGTCTGCTGCCCACGATAATCTTCCGCATGCCCATTCCCCCTGTTCATGTCAGTCCCTTATTCCAGCCGCCGCCGTACAACTCTACCCTGGATTTGCTCATTCGAGCCGCTTTGGCCGAATTCAAGGGTATTTATACACTTCATTTGCTCATTTGAGCTGCTTCGGCCGAATTCAAGGGTATTTATACACTTCATTTGCTCGTTTGAGCTGCTTTTGCCGAATTCAAGGGTATTTATACACTTCATTTGCTCATTTGAGCCGATTTGGCGGAATTCAGGTGTATTTATACACCTCATTTGCTCGTTTGAGCTGCTTTTGCCGAATTCAAGGGTATTTATACACTTCATTTGCTCGTTTGAGCTGCTTTTGCCGAATTCAAGTGTATTTATACTCTTCATTTGCTCGACTGAGCGGCTTTCGCCGAATTCAGGTGTATTTATACTCTTCATTTGCTCGATTGAGCCGATTTGGCGGAATTCAAGTGTATTTATACACCTAATTTGCTCGACTGGGCCACTTCGCACAAATTCAAGGGCATTTTTACACTTCATTTGCCCACCTCGGCCGCCCAGCCACTGCCGCCGCCTATTCCACCCGGTTGCGCGCTACCCAAGCCTCAATCTCCTCGGGCGTCCATGGTATAAAGGTGCCCTGCCTAAGCTCATTCAACACATCCAGCTTCCCCAGCCGCCGCAAGAGCCGCGCCCGGGTCTCTGCCGCTGGCTCCAGCTGCTTAATCGCTGTCCGCAGCTCATGCAAAAAATCCAGATACGGCTCGTATTCCTCGCCGAGCAGCCCCGCAATCTGCTGCGTAATCTCCGCAGCCGCAGACGGTCCCGCCCCGGAGGTCGAGACCGAAACCGTCAAGCGCCCGCGGCGGAGCACGCCGGGCGTAATGAATGTGCCCGCCTCCGCATGGCTGGCCACATTAACGGGCAGCCCCAGTAGCCGGGCCTCCCCTGCAACCGCCTCATTCACCGCTCGGTCATCACTCGCGGCATAGACCAGCACAGCTCCCTGGAGATCCCCGGGAGCATAGGGGCGGCTGATCCATTGCAGCCGCCCCTCATCAGCCATCGCAGCCAGCGTCCCGCTGAGCGAGGGGCTGATCACTACCAGCTCCGCGCCCGCTTCCAGCAGCGGAGCTGCCTTGCGCGCAGCCACCGCCCCGCCGCCAACGATCACCACCCTCCGGCCTTCCACATCCAGCATAATCGGCAGATACTTTTTCATCACGCTCACTCCAGCTCCCCAGAGTTCCAACTCGCTCTCATCCATCTTCCATTCCACTGGAAAGCTACTCTTCATCCCGCTCACTCCAGCTCTCCCCAGCAGTTCCTACTCGCTCTCATCCATCTTCCATCCCATGCAGTCTCCCATGGAACACCTATCTCCAGCCCGCTTCAATCCCCGCCCCAGCCATGGAACTTCGACCAGGAATTCAGCAGGAAGTTAAGGATAATGAAGCCGTACCCGGCAATCGCCCAGCGGGCCATGACTGTACCGCTTCGGCGGCCGGAGAACTTCAGCACAAGATATACAATGTAGACGCCAAGGCCCGTAAGCGTAGTCAGGACCTTCGTATCCTGAAACAGCGGCGTCCGCCCTTCCGCGACAATCGACAGTCCCGCCAGAATCAGCGAGGCCAGCAGCAGCGGAACTCCGGCCAGGATCGCCGTGTAAGAATATTTGTCCATCGTTTCCAGGCTGGGCAGCCTGCGGACGCGGTCATCCCACTTCTTATTCTTCAGCTTCGTATGCAGGAACAGATACATTATCGCAAATACTGTCCCCAATGTCAGTGCGGCAAAGCTCAGATTCGCCAAAATTACATGCATCGCCAGCCAGCCATGCACCGCACTCCAGCTCTGCAGCGTATGATCCTCTGCCGTCAGCCATACCCGGTTCAGCAGGAATACGCTGAAGCCCGCCATGCTGAGCAGCAGGACGGTGAACTCACCGCCGCGCGTATACGTCACGGCGAATGAGGTAACCACCATGCTGAAGGAGAACCAGAACAAGAAATCATAAGGCGTGAAAATCGGCAAGCCGCCCTCCTGGGAGAAACGGATCGCAAGCCCTGTGAGCTGAAGCAGGCCCACAACAGCAAGAAGCCCCGTGCCCAGCCGCTTTCCGCCCGGATTGCGCCTAAGGCAATCCGAGAAAACAAACAGCAGGCTCAGGGCATATAGCAGCAGAGCGGCATCATATATTCCGTTCAGCAGTAGCATGTGGCTCACCCGCCCAGCAGACCGGCTGGGGTAAGCACCGCTCCCGGCACCCGGATCTCTCCGCCGGAGGACCGTTCAGCAGAGCTGTGCTGAAGCGGTTCAACACTTCCACTTGCCGGAGCTGCATCCAACTTCTCCTGCAGGGCGAAGATTTGAGTGAAATACTCCAGCGCTTCATTGCCCTGCTTGCCGCCGGACATCTCCTTGATCACATTGATCGGATCATGCATCATCTGATTGACGATGCTCTTGGTCAGCCGGCGGATCACCTTGCGCTGATGCTCATCCAGCTCAGGCAGCTTGTTGAACAGGCTATCCATCGTTTCTTCATATATTCCATTCGATTTGTCCTGCAGCGCACGGATCACCGGTCTGACGCCAAGCGTCTTCAGCCATTGCTGGAAATCCGCCATCTCTCCTTCAATCATAACCTCGATTTTGGCGGCTTCACTGCGGCGCATCTCCAGATTACTCTCCACAATGCCTTCCAAATCATCGATATCATAGAGGAATACATCCGGCACACTGGCAGCAGCAGGATCAATATCACGCGGCACAGCAATGTCGATCATGAACAGCGGCCGTGAAGGGCGGCGCTTCATGCCCTCGGCTACCTGGGCAGCCGTCAGCACATAGCCGTCTGCACCAGTAGAGCTGATCACAATATCCACTTCATCCAGAGATTTCAGCGCCTCTTCAATCGTGCTGGGCTTACCCGAGAATTTCTCGGCCAGCTCGATAGCACGGGACAAGGTACGGTTGGCGACAATCACTTCCGCCGCGCCGCTGCTGTACAGATGCTTCACCGTCAGCTCGCTCATTTTGCCGGCGCCGAGAATGAGCACTCTTTTGCCGGTGAACATGCCGAAGATCCGCTTCCCCAGCTCCACTGCCGCATAGCTGACCGACACCGCACTCTCGCCAATCGAGGTCTCACTATGCGCACGCTTGCCGAGCGTCACCGCCTGCTTGAACAGCCGGTTGAACCAGGTTCCGGTAACCCCTTCCGCCTGAGCCGTCAGGAAGGCGCTGCGCACCTGACCCAGAATCTGCGTCTCGCCAATCACCATGGAATCCAGACCGCAGGTGACACGCATCAGATGGGCAATCGCCTGCTCGTCTTCATATATATACATATGTTGCGTAAATACATCGCTTCTTACTCCGAACCACTGCTCCATGAAGCTGCGGATGAAATATCCGCACATATGAAGGCGGTCCACGACCACATAAATTTCCGTCCGGTTACAGGTGGCGACAACGACCCCTTCCAGAACGCTCTTCGTCTGCAGCAGCTGATGAAGCGCAGCAGGCAGATCCTTCTCGGCAAAAGCGAACTGTTCCCTCACCTCTACGGGAGCCGTACGGTAATTCAGGCCAACGACGACAATATGCATCGCTTGTTCACCATCCTAATCTATATTCATTGGTGTAGGCGCTGTTACTGCTTATCAGCAAATAATAGAATCAATTTCACAAGATCTCAAAACGCTGTGTTAAGTATATCACATCAAAATACGGCTTTTAACAAAACCTTTGAACTATTTATGAATTGCAGATAATAATTATTATAAATAAGTATATAAGTAATGAAATATAACATATAGATGAAATATTGACACACTTTATTGCGGATGATAGCATATAACAAATGAAATGAGTTAACTTTTATAACATATGTAGCAAAAAAGATCTAAATCTCCGTTTTCAAGTTAACCTCGTGTCAGTTATACCCCTTCAAACCTCTCTTGTATAAGCCCGTTAATCCGGAATGGGCGTATCTACAGGCAACCGTAAATTGCCCCAGGCTACAAGAGGCCAGACCCCATGCTGGATGAATCAGTTTGAACTCACGGGCGAAACCGTGCTTTCCTCTGCTGATGTATCCTGCGTTGGACTGCGCCTCCTTTAGCCTGGGGTTTTTGGCATCTATTATAATAGAAGGAGTGAGGGCAAATGAGTTCATCCTACGCAAGCTTAAGTGAATCGATCCGTAAGGCTAGAAATGTGAGGATCTACAAGAACAAGGACACCGCCTATGACTTCAAGCTCTACCCCTTCGGAGAACGCGGAACGTATATCGCCCCCGAGCTGATCCGTGAAATCACTCACAATCTGGCGGATGCTGTAGGGGAGCAATTTCCGGATTTCGACTACATTGTCTCCCCTGAACCCGGCGGTCATACCTGGGGGATGCTGGCTGCCTATAAGCTGATGAAGCCGATGAATATTCTGCGGCTCAGTACGGAGCTGTACGAGAATTATGAGGTTAGTATAAGGCGCGAGACGGCGTATAATGAGAATTATATTTATTTTGACGGCTTCTCTTCCGGTGACCGAGTACTGCTGCTGGATGATGTGATTAGTTCAGGCGCTACGATCCGCTGTATTGCCGCTCAATTGTCCGTGATGGACATTGAACTTGTCGGAGTGCAGGCTATTCTGGCCAAAGGGGAGCATTACAAGCAGCTGGAAGCGGACATTGGAGTACCCGTCAGATTTCTGTCCCAGGTATGATTTATCAAAAAATAGCAGGGGAGTGACAAGCCATGGCTTTTTATTACGAGCAGCCTTCAAGAACCTTCAGTGAGTTCCTGCTGGTGCCCAGCCTGACCACCAAAGATTGCATTCCCGGCAATGTGGATCTTAGCACACCGGTAACCAAATTCCGCCGGGGAGAGACCCCGGCACTGACCATGAACCTCCCCGTGACTTCGGCGGTAATGCAGGCGGTATCCGACCACAACATGGCGATTGCACTGGCCAAAAGCGGGGGCATCTCCTTCATCTACGGCTCCCAGTCCATCGGCCAGCAGGTCGAAATGGTGCGCCGGGTCAAAAAGTTCAAAGCCGGATTCGTCCTCAGTGACTCGAACCTGCGCCCGGAAGATACGCTTCAGGATGTGCTGGTGCTGAAGGCGCGCAGCGGCCACTCCACCATTGCGATCACGGACAACGGAGAACCGACAGGCAGACTGATGGGCATCGTCACCAGCCGGGATTACCGCGAGAACCGCCTCCCGCCGGATTGCCCGATTACGGAGTTCATGACCCCGCTCGCTTCGTTAATCTACGCCGAAGAAGGCATCACGCTGACGGAAGCGAACGACATGATCTGGGATCATAAGCTGAACTGCCTGCCGATTGTGAATGCCAGCGGACATCTCGTCCACTTGGTCTTCCGCAAGGATTATGACAGTCATCAGGAGTATCCCCTGGAGCTGCATGACGACAACAAACAGCTCATCGTGGGTGCCGGAATCAATTCGCGGGATTACAAGGAGCGTGTACCGGCGCTGGTGGAAGCTGGAGCAGATATCCTGTGTATCGATTCCTCTGACGGGTATTCGGAGTGGCAGGCGGAGACTATCCATTATATTAAGGAGACTTTCGGGGAGGGCGTGAAGGTCGGCGCGGGCAATGTTGTTGACAAAGAAGGCTTCCTGTATCTCGTGGAGGCTGGAGCCGATTTCATAAAAGTCGGTATCGGCGGCGGCTCCATCTGCATCACCCGCGAGCAAAAGGGCATCGGCCGGGGCCAGGCCTCCTCTGTCATCGAAGTGGCGGCGGCCCGCCAGGAATATTACGAGCAGACCGGCATCTATGTCCCCATCTGCTCGGACGGCGGGATTGTTTATGACTATCATATTGTGCTGGCGCTGGCGATGGGCGCTGACTTCGTGATGCTCGGGCGTTATTTTGCCAGATTCGATGAGAGTCCCGGACGCAAGCTGCTGGTCGGGGGGAACTTCGTGAAGGAATATTGGGGAGAAGGCTCCAGCCGGGCCCGCAACTGGCAGCGTTATGACTTCGGCAATGCCGATAAAGAGCGCAAGCTGGAATTCGAGGAGGGCGTGGATTCCTTCATTCCCTATGCCGGACGGCTAAAGGATAATCTTGATCTCAGCATCAGCAAAATCAAGTCCACCATGTGCAATTGCGGCGCGCTGACCATCCCGGAACTACAGCAGAAGGCCAAGATTACCCTGGTCTCCTCGACAACGATCTTTGAAGGAGGCGCACATGATGTTATGCTTAAGGAAAAGGACAGATCATCTTCCTGATCCCATCCTGATCCATAAGGAGCGTCAATCATGAGCCAAATTACCAAAGTTCTGGTCAGCAAGGACCAGCTGAAGCAGCGAGTACAGGAGCTAGGCGCTGAAATATCGCGCGACTACGAAGGCAAGGAGCTTGTGCTTATCGGTATTCTAAAGGGCGGCGCTGTATTCATGTCCGACCTGATGCGCGAGATTACTTTTCCGATTGGCATCGATTATATGTCGGTCTCCAGCTACGGCGCCAGCGCCACCTCCTCCGGTGTCATCACGATTAAGAAGGATATCGACATCGATATCCGGGGCAAGCATGTCCTGCTCGTCGAGGATCTGATCGACACCGGGCTGACGCTTCAGCATCTGCAGCAGCTGTTCGCCCTGCGCGAAGCCGCCAGTGTACGCATCTGCACCATCCTCAGCAAGCCTTCCCGCCGCCTGGTCGATGTTCCCATTGACTACAGCGGGATTGACATCCCGGACGAATTCGTCGTCGGCTACGGTCTCGACTATGCCGAGCAGTACCGCAATCTGCCGGAGGTCTGGATCATCAAGACTGGCGAATAGGCACTTGCCGCACAATGGCAAACACCCGCAGCAGGAGATCATCTCTCCATTTCTGCGGGTGTTGTCTTGTTTCTTATATATAGCTAGTAGGTGCGGCTATCCTGGACATGTATATAATTTACACCCTGCGCCGTCAATTTGGAGCCGCTCGTATCCACGACGCGGACCGCCTTCTTGCCTTTACCGCTGAGCGAAAAGCTGATATTATTCGCCAGCTTATTCTCAACAATCTGCTCAAGCGCACTGTGGAAGCCCCCGACCGTCACTCCCTCCAGGTTCTCCAATACTGGTTCTTTGCCCTCTTCAATCGTCTTGAGAATTTGATAGATTAACGACTTGCTACCGTCCATCCCGTTCGCCTCCTGCATCTATTGTGAGCGTTTACAACACATCCGCCTTGCATGCAAGCTTTTCCATCATTATGTATATTCTCTTATTCGACAGTGCAGAACGTTTACCTCTTACCTGGAAATCAATCTTCAATAAAAAGTTTCATCGATATGTCCCCCGTACATGCTGCTGACCCCGACGAGTCTGAACACTCCATTTACTTTGGCATAGGTGTAGTTCTGATCAGGTTCATCCCTATACCTTACCTCCGCTTCATAATCGCCCGACTTCAGGCTATACACTCCCCGGATCTCTTGAATATCTGCTTCGGGATAGGCTCTGGTATGAATGAGGTATGTTTTGACCTCATTAGCGATTTGACTTCTTTTATAGGGTAATCCGGTTAGCGACAGGTAGATCCCACCTGCTACGACAACGAGTACCACAACAGCAATTATCGTAACCCGGTTAGTAAGCCTCATGCGGATAACCTCCATTCAACAATAGGATTTTAGCTCAGAGTATGGAATAACATATTTTTACATGTGCCAGTTCATTTTACCACACTGGTGATTGCCGGTAAATTGTATTCAGTTTTCCACATACATTCTATTCTCCGGCCTTAACGCGCAAAAAAGCACCCCTCAAGGTGCTTCCTGCCACTAGCCACTCTTCCTGCTACTCTAATTCCTTATGCGTTCTGGCGGTATATTGGTGCGCCCAGCGGAGAGCTGCCGGCTCCGCCGTCAACGGCGATATCTGCGCCCTGGATATACGATGAATCCTCGGAGGCCAGGAACAGCGCTACCTTGGCGATCTCTTCGGGTACACCCGCACGGCCCAGAGGAATCGAAAGGGCCATGCCTGCCTCAACCTGCTTCCAGTTATCCATCGCCGACTCGCCCCAGATCGGAGTGCGCGTTACGCCGGGCGCGATGTTGTTGACGCGGATGCCCAGCGGGGACAGCTCGGAGGCCAGCACCTTCGTCATGCTGCTGACCGCTCCTTTACTGGCCGCATAGGCAGAATTGCCGGGTCTTCCCGCCTTGGCTAACACAGAGCCCGTCAGAATGACGGAGGCTCCGGCCTTCAGATGAGGCAGCGCAGCCTGGACGGTGAAGAAGGTACCGGTCACATTGACCCGGAGCACCTCCTCGAAGGCGGCCAGTTCCGTACTGCCCAGCGGTGTAGAGCCCGCGATGCCTGCATTCGCATAGACCACATCCAGTCTGCCGAAGACCTCTATCGCTGCATTCACAGCCTTCACCGCACTCTGCGGATCAGTCGCATCCGCCTGGACAGCAACCGCATGCTCCGCGCCCAGCTCTTCTACCGCCGCATGCAGGGACACCGGATTGCGGCCGGTAATGACCACTCGCGCGCCCTCCGCCACAAACAACCTGGCACTCGCCAGCCCAATCCCGCTATTCCCTCCGGTAATCAATGCAACCTTCCCGTCAAGCTTCCCCATCGTTAACCACTCCTCATCATTTCATTTGAGACCAATCGTTCTAATATTGTCAAAAAAATAATTTCTTTCGTATCAGCATCCTAGCATATTCGAGAACGATCAGTAAAGAATTATTTTTACCGGACGTTCTCGAATAGCATCAGCCCTGCAAAAAACAGAAAATATCCCCCAATCCACAGTAACGCCCCTATCATGATGAAGATTCCTATGTACCCCGCCCAGCCTGGCGGTTTCCTTGTGTACTTCAACAGAAGAAGCGATGCAACAACCAAAACCGCAGAGGGGATGCCTAATATCTGCAGCAACAATATATTTATGACATCCAGGATGAACCCTTGGCTGAACCCTGGGCTCGTCAGCAGGACAAAGAGAGCCAAGCCTACAATATTCACCACAACAGCGCTGATCCAGAGTATTCTAACAGGTCTAACCATGCTTCACCCCCTATGCTATCCCATTACCCGCTACTCACAAGTATTACACCAAACCTAACGTTATTCTCCACAATACCTGTCATTCTGCTGCACCACAATAGAAACGGCTTTCCCGTCCATTAAAAGGACGGTATCGTTTCAGCCGAACACAACATATGCTGTTTGTCGCATACATTCAGGCTGGTTGCCTGCTTGCGAGCACATCGTATGCTGTTTTTCGCATACATTCAGGCCGGGCCTGCTTGCGAGCACCGAATGTAATCGAAAAACCGATTACAATGGGACGGCGAGCGGCGCGTAGACCGAATGTAATCGAAAAACCGATTACAACGGGACGGCGAGCGGCGCGTAGACCGAATGTAATCGAAAAACCGATTACAACGGGACGGCGAGCGGCGCGTGGGCCGAATGCAATCGAAAAACCGATTACAACGGGACGGCGAGCGGCGCGTGGGCCGAATGCTCCTATTAGAATAAGCAAGACGGGCCCGCCCCCATAGGGAGAAGACCCGTCTTTGTCTTTGACCTTCGTCATTTGTCATTTGTCATTCATCTTTATCATTCGTCATTCGCCATTATCTTACGAACAACCTACCGCCCTGCCGTCTCAAAAGAAAACCGCGCTGTCCAGGTAGCACCTGCATCCTTAGTCACGTAGAGGGTGGAGCTGTTCAAATCCTTGACCGCGAGCCAGCCCTGGTTGGCATCGGTGAACGAGATCGTTCCTTCGAAGCCGGGAACGGTCTGCTGATTCTTCCAGCTCTGTCCGTTGTTCTTGGTGAGCCCGATGCCCACTTGCTCCGCTGCCGGCTGGTACCCAGCCAGGAAGGCTGCCGATTTGCCGATCAGTACCATATTGCCGGGGGTGCCCGAAGCGGGGCCCTTCTTCGCTACAGCTACGCCGCTGCCGGGAGCCGGACCGCCGCCTGCGGTCTCCTGGGCAATCACCCGGGTCCAGCTGCCGCCGGAGTTAGAGCTGCCGTAGAGAGAATAAGAGGTCTGCGACATGCCGACGCCGCCGTACAGCAGCGCATACACCTGACTGTCCTTGGCGTAGATCTGTCCGTAATTCGCCTCAGGAGTGGAGGCGCTAAGTACCTGCTTCCAGGCTGCTCCGCCGTTAGTTGTCTTCATTACCCGATAGCCGCTCCCGGGAACAACTACAACAGCCCAGCCGTTATTCCTGCTGGTGAAATGGGCTCCGCGGGTATTGGCAGGTGTCTTGATCAGGCTCCAGCTCTCCCCGCCATCATTCGTATAGTAAGTAGAGGTCCGGTTGTAGCCGAATCCCTTGCTGCTGTCCAGAAATTCTACCGATTCAAAGGTCACGGCCTTGTTCGACAGCCTTGTCCAGGTAGAGCCGCCGTCTGCCGTTCTTAACAGATATTTAGCCTGTCCGTCCTTGACCGCGGCAAGCGCCCAGCCGTGAACATTATCCGGGAAATCAATCTGCTGGAAGCTCCACTGTCCTTCATAGATGTTTTGGAAATGGCAGCCGCCGTCCGAGGTTCCAATCAGGAAGCCGTTCCCGGCTGCGCGCCCGGTATTCGCGTTCAGAAACTCCACATCCGAGAAGGTGAGGGGAACGCTGTCAGCTCCGCTATGTGCCTTTTGTAAATCCTGAAGCAGCCCGTGATCTCCAGTCCCGCAAGCCGGTGCCTCAGCCGAAGCCGCCGCCTGAACCGGGGAAGCCGCCGCCCCCCAGCCTGACAGGGTAAGCAAACCTGCGGTAAGAAGAGTTACGGTGATCTGCTGTAATCTGGTTGTCCAATTCATTGGTAACACCTCCTAGAATATATATACCCTCTGAGCAGAGCGTTACTCTGACAGTACATGAACATGTTACTCCATCTGAGGCCAACTATATAGGTGTGAAATGGTACAAAACTGTAACCAATTTCGCTGTTAAAATCTCCTATTCGTGTTTAATAATAAGTAAAGAGATTTACAAGCATACTGCATTCAAGGAGGAAGTGAAGAGTATGATTAAACAGGATATTCAGCATGCACTTCTCTCCAATCTATGCCAGCGCGTGCATTTGATCAGCGGAGAAACGTACACCGGAGTATGCCAAATCGACCACTCCGCAGATTCATTGCATATTGAAACGAATAAAGGGACCTTCACCGTCCCCTATTGGACCATCAAGCGATTCATCTAATCGTATAACGACAACCCAAAAGACCTCACGGCCACATCAGCAGATGTGAATCATGAGGTCTTTCCGTTGAACTCATACAACCGGATTCGAGATCATACTGCCGCCCCGGCAATGCTTCAGGTAATTCAACGCATGGACCTGGCCGGTCATCTCCAGCTCGTCACGGTAGACCGGATCATGCCAGCCTTCAATATCAATCGTGCCCTGATAGCCGCCCTGCCGGAGAATGGTGATAATATCCGTCCAGTTCGTATCCCCGAAGCCCGGCGTCCGGTCCCACACATAAGGCTTCGGACCATGAATTCCGTACTCCTTGACTATGTCCCAGGCAATCGTCGAATCCTTGCCATGGACATGGAAGATCTTATCCACCCATTTGCGCAGCTGCGGGATCGGATCAATCAGCGCGGTGTGCTGGTGGGCAGGCTCCCATTCCAGCCCGAGATTGTCTGCCGTAACGGCGTTGAACATTT